>JAGXAO010000046.1 GCA_018971565.1 Rhodospirillales bacterium | reverse complement strand
CACGTGAACAAGACCGAATCCGCCATCCGCATCACCCATATCCCGACCGGCATTATCGTCGCCTGCCAGACAGATCGCTCCCAGCACCGCAACCGCGCCACCGCGATGAACATGCTGAAGGCGCGGATGTATGAGCAGGAATTGCAGAAACGCGAGGCGGCCTCCGCCGCAACGGAAGCCGCCAAAACCGATATCGGCTGGGGGCACCAGATCCGCTCCTATGTGCTGGCGCCGTACCAACTGGTGAAGGATCTCCGAAGCAATTACGAATCCGGCAACCCCGCCGCGGTGCTGGATGGCGCGCTGGACCCGTTCCTGGCCTCCTCGCTCGCCGCGCGCGTGGGCGCTACACGCTCCGAAGCCTCGGCAATGGCGGAGTAAGCGCGGCGAAGCCAACAAAAAGGGGGCCTCGCGACCCCCTCCTGCTTATTTTAACCAACCAGTTAATTAAGCCGCGTGCGGAAGCTGCGGCGCCTCAATTGTCTGGTTGGCAGCCCTGGCCGTGCTAATCTCGATCCGGCGGGGCTTGGCGCTTTCCGGCACCACACGGCGCAGGCTCACGTTCAGCAGGCCGTTCACCAGTTCAGCCCCCTCCACCACCATATGCTCCGCCAGCACAAACCGGCGCTGGAAGGCCCGGGCGGCGATACCCCGATGCAGAAATTCACCCTTGGCGGTGTCTTCGGCCACATTGCCGGAAACCAAAAGCGCGTTATCCTTCACCGTTAACTCGATATCCTCCGGCGCGAACCCCGCCACGGCGAGGCTGACGCGGTAAGTATCCTCTCCGGTCTTCTCGATATTATAGGGCGGGTAGCTTGTTGCCTCCTGCGGCAGCGTGTCCACAAGCCGGGCAAGCCGGTCGAACCCCACAGCGGTACGGAATAATGGCGCAAAATCGTAAGTCATAGGTAAACCCCCTTCAAAAGCAAGGTATGTCAAAGTTTTATAAATGCCCGTGCGGTTCCCTGGTCTGGCGAACCTGATGAGCGCCCAACCCCTCATCAGAGGCAGCCGAGCAATGAATATTATAGGAATTTTCTGGACGGCTTCAAGAAAAAATGAACCCAGCGAAGGTTGATGCGGACCCTTGCGCCAGCGTTAATACCGTTCGGCTCCGTAACCAAAGGATCTCGCGTGATCAGCTTTTTCATCGCCATTCTCCCTGCTTTGCTTCTCTGGGAAATCGCGGCCATCAAGGTGAATGTCCGGTTGCCGAAAGCCACGCGCAAGCGGCTGTTCAAGCTTGGCGCGCGGTTCGCCTTGTTGGCGTTGCTTATCGAACTGCTGGAATCGCTGGTGCCGGAGACCGGGCTTTCACCTGTGGCCCATGCCTGCGTCCGCGCGTTGCTGCTGGCCGCCGTACCGGAAGAGCTTGTAAAATTCGCCGCCGTCAGCCGCTTTGGCAAACGCGAGCTGGACGAGATCGGCCCCGGCATCGCGATTCTCATCGCGGTGGGCTGCTCGCTCGGCTTTGCGGTGTTCGAGAACAAGCTCTACGTGTTGGGGGGTGGCTTTATGGTGTGGGTTATCCGCGCCTTATCCGCCGTGCCCATGCACGCGATCTTCGGTTTTACCATGGGCTCGTTCATGGCGCTCTCCTGGCAGAGCCGGAACGGTTCTGACAACCGGCTGGTGCTGTTGGCTCTAGTGGTGCCGATGGCGTTCCACTTCTCTTACGATTTCCTGATCTATCTGCATGGCTATGCGCCAGCCTTGGTCTGGCCGCAAAAAATTTTGCCTGTTCTCATGCTGGTGGAAGGGCTGTTCGCACTCATCCTCACCAACCACGCCATGAATGGGCAAACCGCACTTTACGGCTTCCGCACGCCGGTGGACCCAAAAGGTAACAGGGCGCTGGGCTTCTCCGCCGCCCTGTTGCTGCTCACCTTCGCGATTCTGGCTCTGAAGCTGAGCTTCCCCAGCGTTCACGGCCTCGTCATGTGCGCGGCGTTACCTTTGGTTTTCACGCTGGATCTAGGGCTCATCGCCCTGGCGCGCTCGCGCGGCTATGCCTAGCCGGCTGCCGCCACCAGCGTGTTGCCGGTAAAACGCCAAATCCGGTCCAGCTGTTCCACACCTGTTAGCCGGTGCATAATCAGCAGCACAGTCCGGCCTTCCGTGGCGGCATTGAACACGCGGAAGAACTCCTGCTCGGTGGCTGAATCCAACCCGGCGCAAGGTTCGTCCATCAGGATAATCGGCGCGTTCATCAGCAATGTACGCGCCAGGGCCAGGCGCCTGCCCTGCCCGCCCGACAACGTGGCGCCGCCCTCACCCAGCCAGCTATCCAGCCCTTCCGGCAACGCGCCCACCACCTCCGCCATCTGCACTGTTTCCAGTGCCGCCCATAGCTTGGCATCGTCCGCCGCCGGGTCGCCCAGCATCAGGTTGTTGCGAATGGTGTCAGCAAAGAGATGCGTCGTCTGCCCCAGATAAGCGATGCGGTGGCGCAGCGCCTCAGCAGGCAATTGCAAAATATCCGTGCCACCAAAGCGGATCTGCCCACTCACCGGTTGAACCAGTTTCAGCATCAGCGCCGCGATGGTAGATTTCCCGGCCCCTGACGGCCCCAGAATGGCGGTGCGTGACCCTTCCGGCAGTTGCAGGGAGAGATTTTCAAACACCCATGGCCGGTCCGCCGCGTAACGGAAACTCACATGCTCGAACGCAATGGCGTTCCGATTCGGCATTTGGGCGGGTGCCACCGCTTCTGGCACTGGCGGGCCAGCTTCTGCCGCCTGCACCACGCGGGCGGCGGCCTTTCTGGCCTGGCCATATAACAGCCCGGCGCGCGGCAGGCCCAACACCGCCTCAAACGCGGCGGTGAGCACCAGCACGGCCGCCACGGCGGCAATGGGCAGGCCGAAAAACCCCAGAACAATCGCCAGCAGAATCCCGCCCTGGGCTGCGATAAACGCGATGGCGCTGAGCTTCGAGCCCTCCGCCACCAGCTCTCGCTGGGCAGAAAGAAACTGCGCCTCGCGGGCCTGCACCTCGGCCAGCATGCGGCCCTCGGCAGCGAAAATCTTTACTTCCCGCAAGCCGTGCAGCGCATCAAGTGCCGCGGTGCGTAAACCCGCCATGGCCCGCCCCGCCTTGCCAGCGTTTGCCTCGGCCGCGCGTGCCGCCCGCCACGGCACCCAAAAAGCCACAAAGCAAAACGGCACCAGCACCAGCACAGCAAGCCCGTGCTCGCGTTCCAGCGTCCATACCAGCATCGGCAGTAGCAGAATGGCACCCAGCAGGGGCAGGAAGATGCGTGAAAACAGCCCGTCCAGCGTATCCACGTCGTTCACTAACCTGGCCAACACGTCGCCCGAGCGCCGCAGGCCAAGCCCTCCGGCAGCGCTCAGCGCCAGGCCACGGAACATCCACACCCGTAAATCGGCCAGCGCGCGGAAGATCGCCTCATGCCCCACCACGCGCTCGGCATATCGCAGCGCCACGCGGGCAAGGCCGGTGAACCCCAGCAAGGCGGGCACCGCCAGCACGCCGCCCGCCACGGCAACCGCCAGCACATGGCCAGAAAACCCCATCAGCACGACCCCGGCCACCAGCGCACCCAGCGAGAGCAGCACCGCCAGCAAAAGCCAGCCAGGCCTGCGCGCCCAGAGCAGAGCGATGCGCATAATCGGGCTCATGCCACCACTCCCCGCCAGCTTGCGTAACGCAGTGCATCAAGGTCTATGCGCTTCGCACCTATGGTTTTGGCAAAATCCATCGCCTGGGTTGAATGCGTGGCCAGCACCACGGTGCGCCCGGCGGCAAGATGTTTGAGGCTTTCCAAAATATCCCGCTCCACCGCAGGGTCAAGATGTGCGGTTGGCTCGTCTAACAACAGCAATGGCGCGTCTTTTAAAAAGGCGCGGGCGATTGCGATACGCTGCGCCTGCCCGCCAGAGATGCCAAACCCGCCCTCTCCAAGTGGTGTTTTGATACCTTGCGGAAGGCTCGCAACCAGTTCCTCAAGATGCGCATTGCGGAGGGCCGCCTTCAGCTCATCCTCGCTCGCCGCAGGGTTGGCAAAGCGGATATTTTCCTCGATCGTGCCCGCAAAAATCACCGGCTTCTGGCCGATCCAGCCCAGCATCCGCGTCCGCGCGGCGGGGACGAGAATTTCCACTTCGGCACCATTGATGGTAATCCGCCCGGTCTCCGGCGCCAAAAACCCCAAGATCAAATCGATGATTGTAGACTTGCCGGTGCCTGAGGCCCCGGTGAGCAACAACATCTCGCCGCGCCCCACCTTGAATGAAAGATTCTCCAGTACCGGGCGCGCCGCATCCCATGCAAATGTGACATGCTCAAAGCCCAGCGTTACGCCATGAGCGGCAACGGAGCGTATGTCTGCGGGCGGCACGGCAGGCGGCGCCTCCGGCAGTGCCTGGAATTCCTCCGCCACGGCTTCCACCGCCATGCGGTCTCCGTAAACGGCGGCAAAGCCACGCAGGGGAACGAAAAACTCCGGCACCAGCAGCACCAAAAACAAAGCCGTTGGCGCCAGCTCGTGCGTGCCACGCAGCGCCGGGGCAAAGCGGATGACAACGAGTACCAATGCCGCCGCGGCGGCGAGGTCCAGCGCCGTGGAGGAGAGAAACGCCACGCGCAGCACCCGCATTGTCCGTTCCCGCAACTCCTTCGCTGCCACCGCCAAGGCTTTAGCCTCGTCATCCCCCCGTCCGGCCAGGACGATGGTGGAGATGCCTCGAATCCTATCCAGAAAGCGCACTTGCAAGCGTGTCATCGCCAGAAACTGCTTCTTGGCGGCAACACCAGCGCCTATGCCCGCCACCGCCATGGCAAAGGGTACAAACAGCCCCGCAATCACCAAAATCAGCCCACTGCGCCAATCAGTCAGCAGTGCCACCAGCCCGATCATGGCCGGGCCAATCACGGCAAGGCCGGTTGCTGGCACCCAGCGCGCATGAAAGCCCTCCATCGCCTCAACCCTGTCCACCGCCGTGGCCGCAAGCTCCGCAGAATGCCGGCCGCGCAAGCCAGCCGGGCCCAGTGCCATCAATATACTAAGCACCTGGCCACGAAGCCGCCTTCGCGCAGCAGCGCCCAGTTCAAAATTTCCACGCTCTGCCCGCATTTGCAGCCAGGCCCTGGCCAGCACCGCAAGCATGAAAACGAATGCGCTGCCCCAAGCCGCCAGACCCGCATGCTGGACACGCAAGAGTGCTGCCAGCAACCGTGCTGCCGCCCCCGCCTGGATCACCCCGCAAGCGATGCCCGCCATGCCAAGCAACAGAGAAAACCGTGCGGCACGAAAACCAGATTTTTGTTCAGCTTTTATCCAGGGTTTTGAGGCTCTACTCATGTTGCCTTACTTAACCGCAGCCTTCCGCCTTGCCCAGGGCTGGACGCATGCTGAAAAATAATGAAAGCCCACCGGATGATCATCGCCAGAACCTATGAAGAACTTACCGCAGCCCGCGCCACGTTGGGGCAGACCGGCCTTGTCGCCACCATGGGCGCGCTGCACCAAGGGCATCTCGCCCTGGTGGAAGCAACCAGGCAAAACGGGTTGACGCCGATTGCAAGCATCTTCGTTAACCCTACCCAATTCGGCCCGAAAGAGGATTTCGCGCGTTACCCGCGCGACGAGGCGGGTGACATTGCGAAGTTGGAGGAAGCGGGCTGCGCCCTGCTCTGGCTGCCCGGCATGGAGGAAATGTACCCCGCCGGAAGCGCCAGCACGGTGCATGTAAACGGCCCCAGCCAGCATTGGGAGGGCACGCAGCGCCCCGGCCATTTCAACGGCGTCGCCACCGTGGTTGCCAAGCTGTTTGGGCAGATGCGGCCTAACGCCGCTTTTTTCGGTGAAAAAGATTGGCAGCAGGTGCAGGTGGTGCGGCGCATGGTGACGGACCTGCATTTACCGGTGCGCATTATACCCGTTCCCACCATGCGTGAGACTGACGGCCTCGCCATGTCATCGCGCAATCGTTACTTAAGCGCCGAGGAGCGTAAAGCCGCGCCAAAACTCCACGCCGCGCTGAAACATGCCGTTCAATATCTGCTGGCGGGCAAAGAACCTTCAGCCACGTTGCATAACGCCAGGCATGAGCTAGCAGTTGCCGGCATGGTTCCAGATTATGTCGCTCTTGTTCATGCCGAAACGCTGGAACCATTAGCCAGTTTGCAACAACCCTCCAGGTTGCTGGCAGCGGCGCGGCTTGGACATGTGAGGCTACTTGATAATTTAGCTGTCTGCTGAATTCAACGCCGAGGCGCGATGTGCAATGGGATACGGCTAAATATTAAGATTGCTGGCTAAGTATTTCGAATCGCCAAGCCATAAAATCCGGGCGGAAGGTCTCCTCCCGGATTTTAACATTTTGTTATTGCGCGGGCATGGTTTCGCTATGCGTGGTTTGGGTTGTTATCGTACCGGGCATATCCGATTGCATGGGTGCTGCTTGCGGCGCCTCGGCCGGCGCCACGCCCTGCACCGTCTCAGAAGAAGTTGTGGTCGTCTGCGGCGGGTTATCCGCGCAGGCGCTCAACGCAGCAATCATTGGAATCACGAGAAAATATTTAAATCTTTTCATTTTTAGTCTCCAATCAATCGCCGTTGCCGGTGGATGTAGTGGTCGTCGTTTTTTTGGAATAATATGAAACTGGTGGAGGCGCAGTCGTGGTTGTCGTCGTGCTGTCAGAAGCCGCGCCGTTCATATTGCCGTATGTGGTCTTTGATGCCTCATAGGAATTACCGTAGCCATCCGTCGCTTTGGTAGTCTGGGTAGTGCTCAACGTGCCGTCTGGTGGCGGCGTCACGGGCGCTGGTGCCACCATTGGAGGCACCGCCGTCGTGGTTGTGCTTTGCGAATAGGTTGAAGTTTGCGCCAGCGCGGCACCACTCATTAAAAGAAATGCAGTACTGGCCGCCATAAATTTAAATTTCATGGTCTTCGCTCCTCTATATGCGGGCATCAAGGCCCGATATCACGGCGGTAGTAGCCGCGATAAATTATGTTAAACATTCAGATCGCCATCACGATATTTTGGTTAGCAATATGAATGTGGGAGGCCTGTGAGGCAGAAAAAGGGCATTGCCATTAAACGTCCGCAAG
This sequence comes from Rhodospirillales bacterium, assembly GCA_018971565.1. Classification (GTDB taxonomy): domain Bacteria; phylum Pseudomonadota; class Alphaproteobacteria; order Acetobacterales; family Acetobacteraceae; genus Acidocella. The sequence goes on along the minus strand of JAGXAO010000046.1, from coordinate 7,361 downwards.
CCCTTTGTTAGCGAACAGGCCCGTTCAGCAGGTGTTTCAGGTGGGGCGCCATGCGGGCGCATGCGCTTCAATGCTTTGATTATTTATAGAATTTAGCGATATTTTCGGGAATTGCCACGGTGCGGCAACATCTTCGTCACAAGCATAGGCATTTACATCATTTTCATGAAACCAACGTCATGAGCCAAAGCACGGCCTTTCGCACCTATGACCAAGCGTGGCGGCAACCTTGTTTCAGCCTTCCTGGCGGTAATTCGGCGCCTCACGGGTAATCGCCACATCATGCACATGGCTTTCACGCAACCCAGCCCCGGTTATGCGGCGAAATTTCGTGGTGGTTTGCAGCGCTTCGATATCTGCGCTTCCGGTATAACCCATGCCCGCGCGTAGGCCGCCGACAAGCTGGTGCACCACAGCGGCCATGGGCCCCTTATACCCCACGCGGCCCTCGATACCTTCCGGCACCAGCTTCAACTGGTCTTTGATTTCCTGTTGGAAATAACGGTCGGCCGAGCCGCGCGCCATGGCGCCCAGCGAGCCCATGCCTCGATAGGATTTGTAGGACCGCCCCTGATACAGAAACACCTCGCCTGGCGCCTCATCCGTGCCCGCCAGCATCGAGCCCACCATCACCGCGTCCGCCCCGGCGGCCAGGGCCTTCACCAGGTCGCCCGAAGCGCGGATGCCGCCATCGGCGATGGCTGGCACACCCGCCTTACGGCACGCGGCGGCGGTTTCCAGCACCGCCGAGAATTGCGGCACGCCCACCCCGGCCACCACGCGGGTGGTACAGATGGAACCAGGCCCGATGCCAATTTTAATGGCGTCCGCCCCGGCATCGATCAGCGCCTGGGCGCCTTCAGGTGTGGCTACATTCCCGGCGACGACCTGCACATCGTTGGATGTCTGCTTAATTTTCGCCACAGCCTGCAGCACACCTTCCGAGTGACCATGGGCGGTGTCCACCACCACCACATCCACCCCGGCCTCAATCAGCGCCTGGGCACGTTCGGCGCCATCCTTGCCAATGCCCGTAGCAGCCGCCACACGCAGACGGCCAAGTTCATCCTTGTTGGCAAGCGGGTAGGCCTCGGCCTTATCCATATCTTTTACCGTCATCAGCCCGACACAGTGGAAATTTTCATCCACCACCAGAAGCTTCTCCAGCCGGCGCTTATGCAGCAAGGCACGCGCCGCCTCAGGCGACACACCAGTGGTGACCACAGCAAGGTTCTCTCGGGTCATCAGCTCATGCACCTTCACTTTGAGGTCGGTGGCGAAGCGCATGTCCCGGTGGGTAAGAATACCTACCAGCTTGCCGTCTCTCTCCACCACCGGAAAGCCGGAGATATTGTGCTGCGCCATCAAGGCACGGGCATCAGCCAAGGTCTGGTCTGGGAAGATGGTGAGCGGGTTAACCACCATGCCGCTTTCGAATTTTTTTACCCGGCGGACCTGTGCCGCCTGCTCAGCAATGGTGAAGTTTTTGTGGATAACGCCGATTCCGCCCTGCTGCGCCATGGCAATCGCCATCTGCGCCTCCGTCACCGTGTCCATCGCGGCGGAAATCAGCGGCACATTCAAAAAAATCCGGCGGGTCAGGCGGGTCGCGGTTTTCACCGCCGCGGGCAGCACCTGGGAATATCCCGGAACCAACAACACATCGTCAAAGGCTAGAGCCTCCGCGATGCGGTCCGAAAAACCTGCTTTGTCCGACATATCCATTGCCATGGCCGCCTATCCATTAAGACCTTGGCGGTTCCCAATAACCATGATGCCCCCCCAGCGCAAGTCAGACGGGCCATGCACCCTGCGCAGCCCGGCTTATGGTACGAAGCGGCGCCTCATCACACGGCGCACCCGCGCCAAGGTTACGCGCAGCCCGGCCTGGCGCAGAGAAATCCAGCCGATCCGCACATAGTCGCGCCACCGGGTTATACCCGCCTGGCTTACATAGGCACTGCCTTTCGGCACCCGCCAAAATGTGCCGATTGTCGCGAAATCAGACTTTCCATACTCTCGGTTATGCGGCAGCCCGGCAAGTTCATGATATTCAAATGGTGTGGGCTTGTTCACCAGCGCGTCAAACAGAATGAACAAAACCTCGCGGAAATCTTCCACTGTAATGTCGGCCAGCAACGGGCGGATGAAATCGGCGAAGGCTTCAGTTTGCCGATGCATACGCTTCACAAACACCTCACGCACCATCTCGTATTGCGGCTCATGGTCGATCAAAACCGGGTTGACCGTCCCATCCGCTTGAAGATCGAACCGGCAGATCTGTGACTGGAGCGCGGCAAACGGCAATTCCAGCAGTTCAACGGCGCGCTCGGCAATGTTAACCCATTTTTTGTCGCCCCCCTTGTGAAAGAGGAAAGACTTGATCCGTTCGTGAATATGGGCGTGCTCTAGCGAGCCGATGTAATAGCCGCGAAGTTTTTTGCCTAAAAATTGCTCCATGCGCCGCTGGGAGGAAAGCGCCCAGCCGCAATCGGCCACCGCGTCAGCATCTGAGTCAAAACCTTCCTGGCCCAGGTAAGCCTGGTAGCCCTCAAGCTCCTCAGCGGCGATGCGCCTGATCAGCGTCTTACAATCCTGCAGCGCTTTCAAAGCAGCCTCCACGCGGCGCGGCCCATCCACTGGCTGGTCCAGCGGGGTAATCTTGCCAAGCATCTCCAACAACTCGGTATCATGAGCCAGGTTAAGCCGCCGAACACAATCACCCAGGGTCACTTTTGTGCTGGCGGTCAGCAGGGATGGCGTTTCCTTGTCAAACCCGTCTACCAAGGCTGGCATCAGCGTTAGGCGCCGGGAGGTATGGAAGATGGATGCCCGCCCTGACAGGCCGAGGCGCCGCCAGATGGCCTCGGTGATGTAGCCGTCGCGGGTCGCAAGGCGCACATGCCGCACCTTATCCACCTCCATCGTCATGCTCAGCCAATGCGCGAAGCCCACCACCAGCGGCCCTGCATACATCGCGCCGAATTGCGCCGCCATGCTCGGCGCCGGAGTAGCGGCCTTGAACATCGACAGATGCGCCAGCAGCGCCGAAGCCAACAGATTCTGCGGCGCGCCGTGAGAGCGCGTGGCCGCGGAAATCAGTTTTTCGATAGCATGTTGGTTAAAGCGCGTGTCGCGGCCAAGCTGGTCACGCAATGCCGGCACATGATATCCCGCCACACCGGCCTGAAGTGCCGCAGCGCAATCGGCCTTGAAGTTATCACCAAAATGCAGAATTTCTTCAGGGCTGACATTCAGCGCTCCAGCAACTTCGGCGTAAAGCGAGCCTTCATGCTTTGATTTTCCATAGGCGCAGGAAACAAAAACCCGGTCGACCGGCAGGTTGTTCGCAACCAGCATCTCCTGCACGAAGTCGGGCGACAAATACATGTCTGATACCGCAACGATCAGCTTGCCAGTGCTCAGCGCCAGGTCATAAATCGCCTCAATGCCGGGGGAACGGGTGAGCACCCTCCGTTCGGTATCAAGTTCAAGTTGCATTAATCTGGTGGTGGACCAGCCAGGGGTCTCCTTGGCAAGCCGCAGCGATTCGTAAATTTGTGGTAGCGTCACCTCGGGTGAGCCACTTGTTTCATTCAATTTTTCCCGCGCGTGCGCCTCCGCCCGGATACGGGCTTCGTAAAACCCCGCAATCCCGGATTCACGCTCCATGATCATGAATACATCCGTGGCGTTCAACACCGTGCGGACCAGCAAGGTATCAAACACGTCGAATGAAACCACTTTAGCTTTCAGGATCAGTTCGTGAAGCTCGTCTGAACTGGCCGGCGCCGGGCAAAATGTAACCCGCAGCGGAGAATGGCCAAGATTCAAAATCCGTTCGGATTCAGAATGATTCATAGGACAAATAAAAACCCCAAATTACCGGCACAAAACCATTTTACATGATTAATAACTTTGACACCGGGCTTCGTTACTCTGCAACAATATCCACCGTGCCAGCCAGAAACTTGCCAAAACCAGCGAGGCAACGTCTAGTTATCTGCATTGTTTATGGCCGCATCTTTAAGTAAGTACAAATAGCGCCTTCCAAACCCATATTCCAGATTTTTAGACTCACTCATAGCAATCTCAAATAAAAAACTTGTAATACTTAGCCCAGCTATACGGTGGCACACACGGCCTAATAGCGGACTTTCCCCCTCAACCCGGCCGGAAGCCAGTCGCGACCACGTACATTTCCTTTGAATCCTTCCGGCTTGCAGGTGGCTTGGCGTGCCGAACCTGCTGAAACCGCGCTTTCAGAGTCGTCAACATGTTCTTCTCCGCCCCGCCTTGGAAAAGCTTGGCCACAAAGGCCCCTTCTGGCGCCAAAATATCGCAAGCAAAAGCAAGCGCCGTTTCCGCTAAAGCCATAATGCGAATATGGTCGGTGGCCACATGGCCAGAGGTGTTGGGCGCCATATCAGATAGCACAAGATCAGCCTTGCCGCCCAGCATCTCTGTCAGCCGGGCTTCCATGCCTTCGTCAAGAAAATCCCCCAGGATAAATTCCGCACCCGCCACGGGCAGAATTTCCAACAGGTCGATCCCCGCCACTCTGGCAGCGCCGCGCGCCAGCGCCACCTGGCTCCAGCCGCCAGGGGCAGCCCCCAAATCCAGCACCCTCGCTCCCTTACTAATCAGCTTATACTTCTCATCCAGCTCGATGAGTTTGAAAGCCGCCCTGGAGCGCCAGCCCTGCGCCTTCGCCGCCGTTACATAGGGGTCATTCAACTGCCGCTGCAGCCAACGCTGCGAGGAAGTTGAGAGCTTGCGCGCGTTCTTAAGCCGCACCGCCTCGCGGCGGGGGGGCAGTTTGGAAGTGTTTTCAGTCATGCGTTCAATCTGCGTTTCTGGGTAGGCATATCACGCATCAGCCTCATCAACATACCTTCGCGCAAGCCCCTATCGGCCACCAACAATTGAGGCACCTGCCATAATTCATGAATCGCAGCGAAAATTGCGCAGCCAGGCAGCACGAATTCAACCCGCTCTTGCCCGACGCAAGGGTGGCGAGAGAGCCCTTCACGCCCCAGCGCCCGCGCCTCTGCCAAAGCGTCATCCACCGCGCGGCGGGTAAGCGAAACACCGTCCACCAGCCCACGGCGATAACGTTCCAGCTTCAGAGACACCCCGGCGAGCGTGGTGACGGTGCCTGATGTACCGACCATAACCACCCCGCCGCGCCGAATTTCTTCACCGATACGATGTATTTCTTCAAAGGGCCGCAACATGGCGACAATATTTTCCACAAGCCGGGCAAAACCGTCACTCTGATAGCAGGAACCGGCGCAGCGCTCGGAAAGCGTGACCACGCCAACCGGCAGGGAAAGATACCCGATCAGTTCCGGCTGTGGGCCGCCATCGAGCCGCACCCAGGCAATCTCCGTGGAACCGCCCCCGATATCGAACAGTAACGCCCGGCGGCCTGCCTTGCGCAGCAAAGGTGCGCAGCTTTCCACCGCCAGCTCCGCTTCCTCCCGGGAATTGATAATCTCCAACGGCAGCCCGGTTGCGGCACGCGCGCGGCGGATGAATTCGTCGCCATTCTCAGCTTGCCGGCACGCCTCCGTGGCGATGGCACGCAACCTGATCGGCACATTACCATCATCTCCTGCCCAGCGCCCCGCGCGCTCAGCACACACAGAAAGCGAGGCAATCGCCCGTTCCATCGCCAAGGCGGAAAGCCGCCCGGTTTCATAAAGCCCCTCACCCAGCCGCACCACCCGCGAGAAACTATCCAGAATATACATGCCCTGCGCGGCCGGGGTGCCGATAAGCATACGGCAATTATTCGTGCCGAGGTCGATGCTCCCGAAAATGGCACGGCGGCGCCCCCACCGGTTTGAAACCGGCCGCGTTGGCTGCGCGAGGGAGGATTGACTGGCCATGACTGTAATATTCGCCCTTTATTCTGGCTGGGCAAGCAGCAATCTCCCCCAGGCAAACCCGCACTCGATATTTTGTGATGCGCCGATGGCACGCCGCGCTTGCCCGCCAGCCCCCGCGATGCTAAAGGCCCGCCACCGGTACCGCTTGGGGGATAGTTTAGCGGTAGAACTTCCGACTCTGACTCGGACAGCCTTGGTTCGAATCCAGGTCCCCCAGCCAACGGCCGGTTTTCAAAACCATTAATGTAACCCATCCACCGCGTTGCAGCATCGGCATATCTGCGGATCTGCAATATCCGTTTTATCGATTGACCGACTAAACCGTTCGGTTTAAAAAATGATATCGTTGAACATCAGTATCCGGAGTTTATGAGATGGCCGCGTTGATTCCCCCCTTCACCGAAGAAACCGCCACCGCGAAAGTCCGCATGGCCGAGGATGGCTGGAACAGCCGTAACCCGGAAAAGGTATCCCTAGTCTACACGCCAGACAGTCAGTGGCGGAACCGCGCCGAGTTCATCCATGGCCGGCCTGAGATCGTCGCCTTCCTTACCCGCAAATGGGCTAAAGAGCTGGACTACCGGCTGATCAAGGAACTCTGGGCCTACGCCGGCAACCGCATTGCCGTGCGGTTTGCCTATGAGTGGCATGACGACAGCGGCAACTGGTTCCGCTCCTACGGCAATGAAAACTGGGAATTTAACGCCGAGGGCCTGATGCAGCGGCGCTTCGCCTGCATTAACGACCTGCCGATTAAAGCGGCGGACCGTAAATTCCACTGGCCGCTCGGCCGCCGGCCAGATGACCATGCCAGCCTGAGCGATCTGGGGCTCTAAAAACGGCCTTGACCAAAATCATCCGCGAAAAATCCGAGATACTACCCCTCGTGGCCGAGGCATTCAGGGCCTTGGGTTACGAGGGCGCATCCTTCAGCCGAATCACCAAACTCACCGGCATTAGCAAGGGTAGCCTGTTTCATTTCTTCCCCGGCGGAAAAGAGCAGATGGCCGCGGAAATATTGGTCGAAATCAACAACTGGTTCGTTACCAACATCTACCTACCGCTGGAAACAGGCGAACCCATGGCCGCGCTCTCGCTCATGTGGGCGCAAACCGGGCGATACTTCCATTCCGGCGGGCGTGTCTGTCTGGTCGGTGCATTCGCGATGGATGCGACGCGCGATTATTTCCAGGTGGCGATTCATGATTATTTCACCCGCTGGATACAAGCCCTCGCGTGCTGCCTGGGGCGGGCGGGTGTCGATGCCGCACAAGCTGCGGCCTTCGCGGAGCAGGCTGTTCTAAACATCCAAGGCGGACTGGTGCTGGCACGCGCGGTTAATGATGAAGCCGTGTTCGCACGCACACTTCAGCGGCTCGCCGCTGAAGCCGAAGCCCTGCTTGCTTGCCAAAACCCGCCGCGCTGATATTGCTGCGCTGGTGGAATGGGGATGGATATGCTGAAAGC
>JAGXAO010000045.1 GCA_018971565.1 Rhodospirillales bacterium | reverse complement strand
AGCCTGGCCTCGCTCGCCTCCTGGTGCAGGGGGAATAAATCGGTAAATTGCCGCAACGCGGTGCCGATGCTGGGCGCCGCCAGTGCGATATCCCCCACCAGCCCGTGGGATGAGGCCGGGAAGGAGCGCCCGTAAATCAGCCCGAAATCCGCCCGGCCGGAATGCTGGGCGGCGCGCTCCATCACCTCCACATAGCAGGAAAGTGCGATGCCCCCCTCGCTGCCCGCGTTCAGATTGGCGGCATCAATCCCCGCGGGGCCGAAAATCCGGTCCGCATCCGTGCCCAGTGCCTTCAATAAAGGCAGCAGCCCCGCCGTGGCACATAACGCCACCTGAGGCTCCCGCCCCGCCATAAAACCCATTCTTCTGGTCCCCCGCCCGGTCTTTTGGTCCCCGTGGCCGGCGTTTTTCCTCTGATGGGGGGAGACTAGGCTGGGAAGTGGGGGAGGGCAAGCAGCGGGCCGGCCGTCAATTTAGTGACTGGCGTATGAGGTGGCAGAGGCAATCTCAGTTCCATCCTCGGATGATGGAATCGGGAATGCTTGCAAAAGCAATTTCATATTCTGTTATATCTAAATCTGATGAAAAATATATCGATGAGAGTTTGTAACGCCTTGCTTAATGTTGAAGACTATGGCGAAGGCTATCAGAAAGGATACAAACAAATAAAGGCGCACACATCTACCCGTTACACATCGCGAGAGATTATGCCGTCTAATTGTAACGCGTGCAAACTCGTTGAACTGCGGTTTTAAAGTTAAAGCTACAGAAAAATACTATAATATTTAGAAGGCCGAACCATAGGTCCGGCCCCCGAAATACTATTCTGGAAGCAGAACCTACCCCCCATACCCCACGATACTCTTAATCTCCAGGAAATCGTGCATGGCCCAGTCCGCATATTCCCGCCCGTTGCCGGATTGCTTGTACCCGCCGAACGACGAGTAAAAATCCATATCCGGGTAGTTCACATACACAGACCCAGCCCGCATCTTTGAGGCCACATCACGCACTTTCTCCATATCCTTGCCCTGCACGTAGGCGGCCAGCCCATACACAGTGTCATTGGCCATCTCCACGGCCTCCTCCAGCGTGTCATACGGCATAATGGAAAGCACGGGCCCGAAAATCTCTTCCTTCTCGATTGTCATGCCCGGCTTCACATTGCCGAATACCGTTGGCTTGGCGAAATAACCACGGTTCAGCCCTTCCGGCCTTCCGGTGCCGCCGCAGGCCAAAGTTGCCCCTTCGTCAATCCCCGCCTGGATCAGCCTCTGCACCTTGTCCCACTGCATCTGGCTCACCAGCGGCCCCAGCACCGTGCCTTCGGCAAAAGCCGGGCCGGGGGTCTGCTTGTTCGCCTCGTCCGCCGCAATCTCCACGGCCTTGTCGTGCAGTTTGGCAGGCACCAGCATCCGTGTGCCCGCATCGCAGCTCTGCCCGGTATTGATGAAGCACACGCCTATGCCCTGGCGCACCGCATGGTCCAAATCCACATCATCCAGCAGAATATTGGCGGATTTTCCACCAAGCTCCTGGCAAACGCGCTTCACCGTCGCCGCCGCCTCACGCGCCACAATCGTGCCCGCCCGGGTGGAGCCGGTGAAGCTCATCATATCTATATCAGGGTGCCCGGCCATTACCTGGCCCACATCCGGCCCGGTGCCGTTCACCAGGTTGAACACACCCTTTGGCACACCCGCCGCATGCATTGCCTCAGCAAAAATCAGCGCGTTAATGGGCGCAATCTCGGAAGGCTTCAGCACCATGGAGCAACCCGCCGCCAGAGCAGGGGCCACCTTGCACACAATCTGGTTCAGCGGCCAGTTCCACGGGGTGATAAGCCCGCAAACGCCAATCGGCTCCTTCACCACCATGGTGGTGCCGCGCTGCTCGGTAAAGGCGAAGGTTTTCAGCTTCTCGATTGTCGCCTCGAAATGCTTCTGTCCCACCCAGGCCTGCGCCTCTTTGGCAAAGGCAATCGGCGCGCCCATTTCCCGCGCGCAGGCCTCGGCAATTTCGTCATAGCGCTTGTTATATTCAGCAAGGCAAGCTTCCATCAGCTCCAGCCGCTCCTTGCGGGAGGTGCGGGAGAAGCTGGCGAACGCCGCCTTCGCCGCCGCCACGGCCTTGTCCACATCGGCGGCTGAGCCACCGGAGATCTCGGTGAACACCTCCTCGGTGGAAGGGTCGATAACCGCAATGCGGTTGGGTGCCACAGGGTCCACCCACGCGCCATTGATATAGAACTTCAAATGATCGGGCATGTGACTTCCTCACTGTAAGATTGGGCGAGACTATGCCCGCCTCCCGGTAAAAACTGTTGACCTTGGAATACAGCAGGCGGAGGCTGTGTTCACAGGTCAACAAAACAGGGGGGGTTGCATGGCAATCCTGCTAATATGGACGATACAGGCTTCAACCCTATAATGGCAGAGGCGCGGGTGAACCAGCCTATCGTGCAGCTTGAAGATGTGGCCAAAACCTATGGCGGGGCTGTGGCATTGGCACGGGTTGACCTTACCGTCCATGCGGGCGAATTTTTCACCCTGCTCGGCCCCTCCGGCTCCGGCAAAACCACCACTCTGCGCCTCATCGCGGGGTTCGAGCGCCCGGATAAAGGAAAAATCCTGCTGGATGGCCAGGATGTCGCCACCCTGCCGCCTTTTGAGCGCGCGGTGAACACCGTGTTTCAGGATTACGCGCTCTTCCCCCACCTCACCTTGGTGGAAAACGTCGCCTACGGCCTGCGCGCCAAGAAAGTGCCAAAGCCCGAGGCGCACGCAGAGGCCGAAAAAGCCCTTGCCGCCGTGCAGCTTGCCAATTTCGCCGGCCGCAAACCCGCGCAGCTTTCCGGCGGCCAGCGCCAGCGCGTTGCACTTGCCCGCGCCATGGTCAACCGCCCCCGCGTGCTGCTGCTGGATGAACCTCTGGGCGCGCTGGATTTGAAACTCCGCCACCAGATGCAGCAGGAGCTGAAACGCCTGCAAACCGAAACCGGCATCACCTTCATCTATGTCACGCACGACCAGGACGAGGCGCTTTCGATGTCAGACCGTATCGCCGTGTTCTCTCAAGGTAAAATCGAGCAGGTTGGCACCGCGTTCGATTTGTATGAGCGCCCGGCCAGCGCCTTCGTGGCGGATTTTGTGGGCAATTCAAACATCCTCGGCACCACGCTGCTGCGCCCGGAAAAGCTGCATCTGGTGCCCCACGCCCATGCGGTGCCGGAGGGTTACGAGAAACGGCACGGTATTGTGCGCGAAGCGGTTTATCTCGGCGCTGTCACCCGCACCATCGTGGCGCTGGAGGATGGCGGCACAATGCAGGTGATGGAGGCGAATATTGTGCCCGTGCACGGCGCGTTGCGCTTTGTGCCAGGTGATTCGGTAACGGTGGCATGGCCGCGTTCGGCTTGCGCTGTCATCGGCGGAGAATATAACAAGGGAGAGCAGTGATGAGAGACGGTTTCAAACGTAAACTCGCCAGGCTGGCTTTGTATGTGTCGGTGTCTCTGCCTTTTGTGCAGGGTGTTGCGGCGGCGGAACCTTTGCAGTCTATCGGCCAGGGCGAAGGTGCGCTGAACGTGGTGGCGTGGGAAGGCTACGCCCAGGACGATTGGGTGAAACCCTTCGAGGCCGCAACCGGCTGCCAGGTTCACGCCAAATATGCAGGCTCGTCCGACGAAATGGTGGCGCTGATGCGTTCCGGCGGCGGCAACCAGTACGATGTCGTTTCCGCCTCTGGCGATGCCACGTTGCGGTTGATCTATGGCCACGACGTGCAGCCCATCAATATGGCACTCATCCCGGCCTGGAAGAATTTCATTCCACAATTGCAAAGCCCGGCCTTCAACACAGTGAAGGGCGTGCATTACGGCGTGTCGTACGAATGGGGGCCGAACACGCTGCTTTACAACACCAAAACATTCTCCACCGCGCCCACCTCCTGGTCGGTGATTTACGACCCGCAATATAAGGGCAAGATCACCGTGCCGGATAATCCCATCCAGATCGCGGACGCGGCTTTGTATCTGTCCAAAAAGGACCCCTCGCTCGGCATCACGGATCCGTACGAGCTGAACCAGACGCAGATGGATGCGGTGGTAACGTTGCTCCAGGCGCAATCCAAGCTCATCAAGAAATATTGGGCCCTGGCGTCGGATGAAATTCAGCTCTTCACCTCGGGTGATGCCGTGGTGGGTGCCGCCTGGCCATACCAGACCAACACGCTGCAAGCCGCCAAGGTGCCGGTGGCGGAAACCATCCCGCAGGAAGGTGCTACGGGCTGGGCGGATACCTGGATGGTCTCCGCCAAGGCCCCGCACCCCAACTGCGCCTATGAATGGATCAACTGGGTCACCACGCCCAAGGTGCAGGCCGAGCAGGCGATTTATTTCGGTGAAACCCCGGCCAACACCCTGGCCTGCAAGGAGATGGACGCCCAGCAGCCCGGCTCCTGCGCCCAGTACCATGCCAACGCCCCGGCTTCGTATTTCGACCAGATCAAGTTCTGGAAAACCCCGCGTACCGATTGTGGCAATGGCCAGCATAACTGCCTGGATTACGCCGCCTGGCAGCGCGAATGGCAGATTATCAAGGGATGAGCCTTTCCAGGGCATTTTCAGCCCTGGGCTGGCGTCGGCCGGGCATGGCGAATACGGCCCTGCTCGGCTTGCCCGCTCTATGGTTCTCGGGGTTGTACCTCGCGGCCATCGGCGCCTTGCTTGTCACATCCTTCTGGACAGTGGATGACCTCAGCGGCAACCTCATCCCCGGCTTTTCGCTGGTCAATTTCCAGCAGCTTTTCTCAGGCCCGGTCTATATCCGCATTGCCCTGCGGACCATTGGCATCGCCGCGGCGGTTACCATCACGGATGTCATTCTCGCCTGGCCGGTGGCCTACGCGATGATCCGCCTCGCCGGCCCGCGTCTGCGCGCGGTGATGATGGCGGCGGTGATGGTGCCGCTCTGGTCCAGCTATCTGGCGCGGGTTTATGCCTGGCGGCTCATCCTCTCCCATAACGGCCTGCTGAACTGGGCGCTGATGGAAATCGGCCTGCCGCGCGTGCATATCGGCTACAGCAACTGGGCCATGTGGATCGTGTTCTCCTATCTCTGGCTGCCCTTCATGATCCTGCCCGTGGCGGCGAGCGTGGAGCGCATTCCCCCCAGCTTGTTGGAAGCCTCGGCGGATCTCGGCATGCGCGGCTTCGCCACCTTCCGCCGCGTGGTGTTGCCCATGGCGCTGCCCGGCATGGTGGCCGGGGCCATCTTCACCTTCTCCCTCACATTGGGTGACTACGTCACGCCGATGCTGGTGGGCGGAGTAGGGTCGGATTTCATTGGCAATGTGGTCTACTCAAATGTGGGGGTCACCAACAATATTCCCTTCGCGGCGGCCTATGCCGTGCTGCCTCTGGGCGTAATGGCGGTGTTCCTGCTCATCGCCCGCAAGCTGGGGGCGTTCGATGCGCTCTGAAACCCTCATCTGGGCCGCCGTGGCGGCCATCTTCGCCTTTCTGTTCATCCCCATCCTGGTCATCGTGCTCTACGCCTTCTCGGCCGCGCCCATCCCGGCCTGGCCCATCGCCGGGTTTGCCCTGCACTGGTTTGGCGACACCTGGCACGATGAAGCGGTGCGCCAGGCCTTGGCGCTTTCGTTGGAGGTTGCGGCTGTGGCCACTCTCGCGGCGGTGCTCCTCGGCACTTTGGCCGCCATGGCTGTGGCGCGGATGCAAAGCGCCACGAAGGAGGTAGTAAGCTTTATCGCCGTGCTGCCCATCGCCCTGCCGGGCATTCTCACTGGCATGGCGCTGGCGGCCTATTTCGCCTTCTGGGGAATGAACCTTTCCTACTGGACCATCGTGGCGGGCCACGCCACCTTCTGCGTCGTCATCGTTTATAACAACGTGGTGGCGCGGCTGCGGCGCATGCCGCGTTCGCTCACCGAAGCCTCGGCGGATTTGGGCGCGGATGCTTTCCGCACCTTCCGGCTGGTGCAATTGCCGATGATGGCCAGCGCCATCGGGGCAGGGGCGCTGCTGGCCTTCGCCCTTTCGTTCGACGAGGTGATTGTAACCACCTTCACCGCCGGGGCACAAAACACCCTGCCACTGTGGATTTTCGGCGCCATCCGCCTTGGCCAGCAATTGCCGGAGGTGAATGTCGTGGTCTTCGCCATCATCCTGTTCACCGCCATTCCGGTGCTGCTGGCGCAGAAGCTCATAGGTGAATCGGGCAAGGTAGCGCGGTAAAAAGACCCAGCAAGTGTTTGATTAACTGGATGTGATGATGAATTTCTGGTGAATCATAAATTCACATTATGATTCACCCGCGCCCTCCTGATTTTCCTTCCGCAGCACATCCAACGGCAGTAACTGCCCGTTGCGCTCGAAATGCCAGAAGCTCCAGCCATTGCAGCTTGGCGCGTTCTGCACCGCTGCGCCCACCTGATGAATGGAACCTCGATGGCTGCCGCTCACCAGCCCGCCATCGGCCGTTACCTCGGCGGCGAAGCGGCGCTGCTTGTCTGTTACCTGCGTGCCGGGGCGGATGATGCCGCGCTCCACAAAGCTGCCAAAGGCGATTCGCGGCGTCTCCCGCCCGGAGGGTGGGGCCACCACGGCGGTGCGTGGCGCGCGTTCCTCGGTTCTGAGGCGCCCCCAGGCGGCTTCCACATAGGCCGGGTGGCGTTCAATGCCAATAAAATGCCGGTGCAGCCTTTTGGCCACCACGGCGGTGGTGCCGGTGCCAAGGAACGGGTCCACCAGAATATCTCCAGGGCTGGTGGAGGCCATGATCACCCGGTGCAGCAAGGATTCCGGCTTCTGGGTGGGGTGGAGCTTGAGGCCGTGCACGTTCTTCAGGCGCTCCCCCCCGGTGCAGAGCGGCAATGTCCAGTCCGAGCGCATTTGCAGATCGTCGTTCAGCGCCTTCATCGACTGATAATTGAATTTATAGCGGCTTTGCTGGCTTTTTGCCGCCCAGATCATGGTTTCATGCGCGTTGGTGAAGCGCCGCCCCCGGAAATTTGGCATCGGGTTGCTCTTGCGCCAGATCACGTCGTTGAGAATCCAGAAGCCCAGATCCTGCATAATCGCCCCTATGCGGAAGATATTATGGTAAGAGCCAATGACCCATATTGTGCCGTCTTTGTTCAACACCCGCCGGCATTCAGAGAGCCAGTCTTTCGTAAAGGCGTCATAGGCAGCGAAATCGTCGAATTTATCCCAATCGTCATCCACCCCGTCCACCAGGCTGTCATCCGGGCGGCGCAGTTCGCCGCGCAGTTGCAGGTTATAGGGCGGGTCGGCGAACACGCAATTGATCGAGGCGTCCGGCAGCATGCGTAGCATGGTCCCGGCATCACCGAGCAGAATCTGATCCAGCGGCAATTCGCGCAGCATTTCCACAGGCACAGGGAGTCCTCAATTTAAAGCGACTCGTGAATAAGTGGCGGCCCGTCCGTAACCGCGTCAACTGCCTCATTGGGGAGATTTTGATGCAACCGTCGCAGATGCACTATAAAGCGCATTCATTCTTGACAGTACTGGGGGGTAAGGTTAGCAACCGCCGCGACGTCCCCCGGCGGATTTCCGCAAGGAAGACAGGTGCATGAGCGACGGCCCGGAGAAAACGGTGTTTGAGGAACGGTTGCAGGCAGCGGAAGACGCGGCCAGCGGCCCCAAACGCAGGAAAGCGGGAAAAAGCGATGCAGGCTCGGCGCAGCGCGCCATAGAGCTGGCGATGCGGCTGGGGGTTGAAATGGTGGCCGCGATGGTCATCGCCGTGGTGATAGGGTGGGGGCTGGACAGGCTTCTTCATACCAAACCATGGCTGATGATCCTCATGGTGCCGGTGGGTTTAGCGGCTGGCCTGCGCAATTTGTTGCGGGCTGAACGCGGAAAGTAGCAAGGCGCCGCGCGAGCGGCGTGAAAAAGACGGCTTAAAGCAGGGTAGACACATGGCGGGACCATCGATCGACGCGCTGGGACAATTCGGCCTGACCACTGGTCTGGGGCCGATCGGGCGTGCCGTGAACTTCACCAATTCCAACGAGGCCATGCTGGCCGCTGCCACCATTATCGTGGCGCTATTTGCCGTTGGGTTAAAGGCGCGCGCTTTGGTGCCGGGCCGGGTGCAGGCGCTGGTGGAGGTGCTGTACGAGTTCGTGCATAATATGTGCGTGGACACGATAGGCGAGGAAGGCCGGCGCTTCTTTCCGCTGGTGTTCACTATTTTCAGCTTCATTCTGCTGGGTAATCTCATAGGGCTGTTTCCGTATTTCTTCGCCTTTACCTCACATATCGCGGTAACTCTGGCGTTGGCCCTGTTCGTGTTCCTGTTCTCAACGGCCGTGGGCTTCTACACGCACGGCTTCCGCTTCCTGAAATTCTTCGTGCCCTCTGGCGTGCCCGGCTGGCTGCTGCCGTTGCTTGTTCCTATCGAGTTCATCTCCTACCTCTCCCGCCCGGTCTCGCTCTCTGTGCGTTTGTTCGCCAACATGACCGCCGGGCACGTGATGTGGGAAGTTTTTGCAGGCTTCATGCTGCTGCTTACCGCCGGGTTGGGCGTGTTCGGCGCCATCGCCTCGGTTGTGCCGCTGGGGCTGAACGTGGCACTGGCCGCCCTGGAACTGCTGGTGGCCGGGCTGCAAGCTTATGTGTTCGCCATTCTTACCTGCCTGTATCTGCACGATGCAGTTCACATGCACTGACCTGAACTTTTTAAAAGCCTCTTCGGAAAAGGAAAACTTACATGGATCATGATTCTGCCGCCTTGCTCGCCCGCGAAATTGGTGCGGGTCTCGCCACCATCGGTGTTGCCGGTGCGGGCGTGGGTATCGGCAATTTGTTCGGTTCCTTCGTCTCCGCCGTTGGCCGTAACCCGGCCGCGCGCGACGCCATGTTCCGCGATGTTCTGCTCGGCTTCGCGCTGACGGAAGCGGTGGCGCTGTATGCGCTGGTTATCGCGCTGGTCATTCTGTTCACCTAAGATGCGCCGTTTCAGCACCGCTCTGCTGCTGGCTCTTGCCCCCGCCGCCGCCATGGCGGACGAGGACAAAATGCCGCAGATGGATTTCTCCAACCCGCTCACTCTTGACCAGGTGGGCTGGATGGCGGTCATCATCGTGGTGCTCTACCTCGTGCTTTCGCGCTGGGGCTTGCCACAGATGGGCAAGGTGCTGGAGAACCGGGCCGCTATCATCGCCCGCGACCTGGCAGCGGCCCGCGCCGCCAAGCTGGAAGCGGACCGAGCGGTAGCGCAGCTGACAGCGACCCTGAGCTCGGCACGCACCAATGCGCAGGCCGAGGTGGCGAAGGCAGTGGCCGATGCGAAAGCTGAGGCCGGGGCCAAGGCCGCCACGCTGAACGCGCAGCTCGACGCCAAGCTTGCTGAAGCCGAAGCGCGTATTGAGGCTGCCCGGAATGCCGCCATGTCGGCGATCAAGCCAGTTGCCTCCGCGGCGGCCGGTGAAATGCTTCTTAAGCTCACGGGCTCGGTTCCCGCGCAGGATGAGCTGGTGCGCCGCGTGGATGACGCGTTGGCCGCGAGAAAGGCAGCATAAGCAATGGAATACCACGCCCTCCAAGGCCAATTCTGGGCCAGCGGAACATTCTGGGTTTTTATCGCGATCCTTATCTTCGCACTTCTGGCGGGACGGAAGCTGGTAAAGGCCATGACAAGCATGCTGGATGCGCGGACCCTTGCTGTGCAGGCAGCTCTGGACGAAGCGGCCCAGCTGAAGGCCGAGGCAGAAGCAATGCTGGCCGATGCCAAGCAGAAGCAGGCGCAGGCAACGGAGGATGCGAAGCAAATTCTTGCCAACGCCCATGCTGAGGCACAACGCCTGGCGGCTGAGCTGGGGGCCGAAGCTGAAGCCACGGCACGGCGCCGTGAGCGCATGGCGATGGAGCGGATAGAAGGCGCTGAAGCTGCCGCCGTGAAGGAGGTGCGCGCCGCCGCCATCGACATTGCCACCGCCGCTTCCACCGCGATTTTGCAGGACATTGTGAGCAACGATACCGATGCTGCACTGATTGACAATGCGATTGCCGCTTTGCCGAAGGCATTGCGAGGCTGATTCAGCGGCCCAAGGTTTAGGATTGCGGGCAGGCCCGGAGGGAAACTTCCGGGCCTGTTTTATGTTTTATGGATGCGCCGTCATCAGGCATTGCAGGTAACAGCCGCAGCTTGTTCTAAAGGCGGCTTCAGACACCTGACTGCTTTGTAATCCGGTTCAGGTGGAATAGCTAAGCGGCCAGATGCACCAGAAACCGCTGCTCTGCTTTCCGAAACATGAAAATTAGACCGAACGAGATGCAAAGATACATGACTGCCGCAAGCCCGAAGGCGTCGAACGGTGCATAGGTGGCGACATAAGCGTCGTTTGTGACCTTCAGGATATCCGGCACCGTGGCAGTGAAAGCCAGGGTGGTGGCATGCAGCATAAGGATCACCTCGTTGCTGTACATTGGCAGCGCGCGGCGCAGGGCAGAAGGGATGATGATGCGCCGGTACAGCGTGAAGCGGGACATGCCGTAAGCGCGCCCGGCCTCAACCTCGCCAAAGGCGGTATCACGAATGGCGCCGTAGAAAATTTCCGTGGTGTAGGCGCCGGTGTTCAATGCGAAGGAAAGCAGGGTGCAATTGATCGCGGAGCGGAAGAAATCCGCCAGCATTGGCGTGTTATGTACAAAATGCAGCCCATACACGCCGGTATAAATAAGCAATAATTGTACATAGAGCGGCGTGCCGCGAAAAATGAAGCCATAGAGCCAAACCGGGGCCCAGAGGAGCGGGTTTTTTGAGTTCCGCGCGATGGCGAGCGGCAATGCGATGCAGAAGCCGATGACGCAGGAAATGACGAGCAGCCACAATGTCATGGCCAGGCCAGTGATGTTGTAGCCGTCTGTATAGAGCAGCGCCTGCCAGTAGTTCTGGAGAATATAGATCATAGCACCGCCTTGCGGACGCCGATCATGTATTTTCGTTCAAGGAACAGCAGTACACCGTTGGAAATTGTGGTGAGCACGAGATAGACTGCCCCTGCGATACAAATGAAATAGAAGGTGCGGAACGTGGCCTCGCCGGCGGACTGCGCGATCTTCACCACGTCTGTAAGGCCGATGATAGAAACCAACGCAGTGGCCTTTAAGATCACCTGCCAGTTGTTGCCAAGGCCGGGCAGGGCGTAGCGCATCATCTGTGGAAACAGAATGCGGCGGAATACAAGAAACGGCTTCATGCCGAAGGCGCGTGCGGCTTCCATCTGGCCCTTTGGCACAGCCAGAAAAGCGCCACGGAATGTTTCGGTGAAATAGGCGCCGTAGATGAAGCCCAGAGTGATGACACCGCTGGTGAACGGGTCCAATTGCACCTCAAAATCGATGCTGTTTTGAAGGTTGTTCAGCCAATCCGTGAGCTCATTGATCCAGATTTGCAGGGAATAAAAGATCAACAGCATCAAAACGAGGTCCGGCACGCCACGTATGATGGTGGTGTAGACCGTAGCGATGCCGCGCGCGGCGCGGTTTTTGGAAAGCTTAGCCGATGCCCCAATAAGGCCAAGAAGGAAAGAGACAATGAGGGAGAGCACGGAAAGCTCAACCGTGGTGACCGTGCCGGCGAGGATTTGCGGCCCAAAGCCGCCGAGATTGAACATTCAGGTCACCCGTATTGTGGCCGGCCCCGGCGCGGAACGGCGCCAGGGCCGGAGTTTCAAATGATCAAGGTGCCTGTTTGGCGGCTTCAGCGTTGTAGATGCTGAAGTTGAAGTACTGCGCCTGAATTTTGTCGTACTCGCCATTTTTGTGCAGCTGCCCGATCGCCCAGTCGATCTTTTTCAGCAGTTCCGGTTCGTCCTTGCGGACGCCGATGGCGATGTAGGAGCCGAGAACATCTTTCGGGTCGTCGGTGGCGTTGCCGCCAATTTCGTAATCCGCGCCCTTTGGCGTTTTTAGAAAGCCGTAGTCAGCTTCAACGGAATCTTGCAGGGATGCATCCAGGCGGCCGGAGAGAAGGTCCGCATAAACCTGATCCTGGCCCTGGTAGGAGACAACGTTCACGCCGTTGGGCTGCCAATAGGTCTTGGCATAGGTTTCCTGGATGGTGCCGGCTTCCACGCCCACGGTTTTGCCTTTCAGGCTGGCCGCGGTTGGCACCAGGCCGGAGCCCTTCTTCACGATCAGGCTGGTCGGCTCGTCATACATTTCAGACGAAAAGGCCACTTGCTGGGCGCGCTCTGGGGTAACGGTCATCGAGGACAGAATCGCGTCGAACTTGCGGGCTTCCAGGGCGGGGATAATGCCATCGAAAGCCTGGTTGACGAAGACGCACTTTACTTTCAGCTGGGCGCAGATGGCTTTGCCGAGATCAATATCGAAGCCTTGGAAGGCTCCGGAAGGAGCGAGGGATTCGAAAGGAGGATAGGTTGCATCCACCCCGAAGGTAATTTGAGTGAGAGGTTTGGCAGAGGCGGCCACCGGTATGGCCATGCCGAGAATACTGGCTGCTGCCAGAGCCGGCACAAATAATTTTTTCATATTGTCTCCCATATTGAAGACCCCTCCCGGCCCGCCTGTGCCGGGATGAGGATTGAGCGACATTACTCGTTTAAAATTGCAGTGCAACGGCAGAATTTCGGAAACCCGAACCATAAATTTGCGTCGTTGTAAGGCAGTGTGGGCGCATGGAGGCAGATGGTGAATGGTTGTGCCCATTTTAGAGGCAGCGATGGGTGGAAGAATGAACTGGCACAAATGCCACCACTAGACGGAGATGTATGATATAATATATCATACATCTGGAAGTGCGAAGGCAGGAGAATGATGATCAGGCTTGGTTTTGGCATGGTTCTGGCGCTGGCGGGCCCGCTGGCCATGGCGCAGCCGGTGCTGCATGTGGTGGGGCTGGAGAGCCAGTATGCCGATGTGCTGGCGCAGATTGGTGGACCTTATGTGAAGGTCACCTCTGTTCAATCCAACCCTAATACCGACCCGCATGAGTTTGAGGTGACGCCGGGTGTGGCGGTGGCGCTGCATGGCGCGGATCTCGTGGTGGAGAACGGGCTGGGTTACGATGCCTGGGCGGACCAGATGCTGGACGGCACCCGGGCCAAGCTGTTGAGCGCACAAAAACTATTGAACCTGCCCGATGATTCGCCAAATCCGCATCTGTGGTACCGCACGGATACGATGCCTGAGGTGGCGGCGGCAGCCGCGGCGTTTTTTGCGGCAAAAGACCCGGCGCATAAGGCGGCTTATATGGCGAATTTGAAGGCGTTCGATGCGTCTCTGACGCCCTGGAAACAGGAAATGGCAGAGTTGAAGGCAAAATACGCGAATGCCCCGGTTGCGGTGACGGAACCAGTGGCGGATTATCTGCTGCAGGCTGCCGGAATGAAGATTATGACACCGTTTTCCTTCGAACTGGCGGTGATGAACGGCACTGACCCGTCTCCCCAGGATGTGGCGGCGGAAGAAACATTGCTGCGCGACCGCAAGGTGCGGATATTCGCCTATAACGTACAGGTAACGGACCCCGAGACGCAGGCCCTGCTGGCGCTGGCAAAGCAGAATGATGTGCAGGTTTTGCCCGTGTATGAATTGATGCCCGCCGGTGCCACGCATTATCAGGACTGGATGTTGCAAACAACAAACGCTTTGGGCCGTGCGCTGGCAGCGAGCGCGAAGTGATGGATGTGGCGTTGGAAGTTTCCGGGCTGAGCGTTTCGCAAGGCGGGAAGGCAGTGTTGAAGCGGATTGGTTTCAACCTGCCGCGCGGGGCGTTTTGCGGGTTGATCGGCGCCAATGGCGCGGGCAAGACAACGCTGTTGCGCGCCATTCTGGGGCTGTTGCCTTCGCAGGGGCGGATAAACGCCAGCGGGCGGATTGGCTATGTACCGCAAAAAATTCTGTTCGAGCCGGATTTGCCCGTGCGGGCGCGAGATTTCGTAGCGCTGGGGCTGGATGGGCACCGTTTTGGTGTGGCTTTTCCGTCCCGCGGGCGAATGGAAAAGGTGGAAGCCGCGCTGCGGGCCGTGGAGGCGGAGGGTTTCGCCGGGCAGCGCATTGGCCGGCTTTCCGGCGGGCAGCAGCAGCGTGTGCTGGTTGCCCATGCGCTGGTGCGGTCTCCGGATTTGCTGTTGCTGGATGAGCCTTTGGCGAATCTGGATATCAAGGCGGCGGCGGAGATTGTTGCGCTGCTGAAGCGACTTAGCCAGGAGCGGCAGATGACGGTGCTGCTCTCGGCGCATGACATGAACCCGCTGCTGCCGGTGATGGACAGAATTCTCTATCTGGCGGATGGCAAGGCGATTTGTGGCCCGGTGGCGGAGGTGGTGCGGACTGAGGTGCTCTCGGATTTGTATGGGTATCATATCGATGTGATTCGCGTGCATGGGCGGGTGCTGGTGGTGGCCGGGAACCAGGTGCATGACCATGGGGCTGAAGCCAACTGCGTTGAATGCGAGCATGTGCACGTGACGGCTATTCCCTGATGCTGGCCTTTCTACAAAACGGGCCGGTGCAGGGGGCGTTGCTGCTAAGCTGTGCGGCTTCTCTACTTTGCGGCGCACTGGGATTGTTTACCGTGTTGCGCGGGCAGGCCTT
>JAGXAO010000044.1 GCA_018971565.1 Rhodospirillales bacterium | reverse complement strand
TTCAGCAAGTACCCGCCGTGTCATGCCCCGGCGGGCGCGGAGCAGCTTCACGCGCTTACCCAGGCCTGAAAGTATTTCGGTCTCGTCGATTGGTATCATGCGGTCTGGTTTAATTCGGAAGCCATCCCCGCGCGTTAGCATTTTTTTGCCGGATTACAAAGAGGGAAGATTAGGTAAATTGTAATATATTGCATAATTGCAAAGTGCCAATCGAGCCGCTGCCAATGCTGTCAATACGCGCGGCCTCTTGCCCGTGCGGAGGGGCAGTGCCATGTCTCGCAACATGACAGAGCATTACGATCCGGTGGGCTGGCATGGCACCACCATTTTGTCCGTTCGCCGCAATGGCCAGGTTGTCGTGGCGGGGGATGGGCAGGTATCGCTAGGCAGCACCGTTGTAAAGGGCAACGCGCGCAAAGTGCGGCGTATTGGTAATGGGCAGGTGATCGCTGGCTTCGCGGGGGCCACGGCGGATGCCTTCACCCTTCTTGAACGGCTGGAGGCCAAGCTGGAGCGTTTTCCCGCCCAGCTGGAACGCGCCTGCGTGGAACTGGCAAAGGATTGGCGGACAGACCGTTACCTCCGGCGGCTGGAGGCAATGCTGATCGTCGCGGATAAAGAGCGCGGCTTCACCATCACCGGCAATGGCGACGTGCTGGAACCCTCGGATGGCATCATCGCCATCGGCTCCGGCGGCAATTACGCGCTTTCCGCCGCCCGTGCGCTTATCACGGTGCCGGATCTCACGGCCGAGGAAATCGCCCGCCGGGCGATGAAGATCGCCGCCGACATCTGCATCTACACCAATGAAAACCTGGTTGTCGAAACGATTTAATATGGACATTCCCGTTTATTCCCCGCGCGAGATCGTCTCCGAGCTCGACCGGTTCATTATCGGCCAGAATGACGCGAAGCGCGCCGTGGCCATCGCCCTGCGCAACCGTTGGCGCCGCCAGCAATTGCCAGAAGAACTGCGCGATGAAGTTGTACCCAAAAACATTCTGATGATCGGGCCCACCGGCTGCGGCAAAACGGAAATCGCCCGCCGCCTGGCCAAGCTTGCCCAGGCGCCGTTTTTGAAAGTGGAAGCCACCAAATTCACCGAGGTTGGCTATGTTGGCCGCGATGTGGAATCCATCGTGCGCGATTTGGTGGAGGCCTCCATCACCATGCTGCGCGAGCAGAGCCGCAAGAGCGTGGAAGCGAAAGCCGAGCTGAACGCGGAAGAGCGGTTGATCTCCGCCCTGGTGGGTGAGAACGCGTCTGCCGACACACGAGTGAAATTCCGCCGCATGTTGCGCGCGGGCGAGCTGGAGGACAAGGAGATCGAAGTCGCGATCACCGAATCCCAGGGCACGCCCATCGGCATGATGGACATGCCCGGTATGCCCCCGGGCGGTGCCATAAACCTGAACGACATGATGAAGAACATGTTCGGCCGCCAGCCGCAAAAAAAGAAAATGCTGGTGCCGGACGCCCGCAGGTCTCTGACGCGCGAGGAAGCCGACAAACTGCTGGACACCGATGCGCTGACCAAGGACGCGATTACCCACGCGGAACAGAACGGCATCGTGTTTCTAGACGAGATCGACAAGATTTGCGCCCATACCGAAGGCGGCTATCGCGGGGGGGATGTCTCCCGCGAAGGCGTGCAGCGCGACCTGCTGCCGCTCATCGAAGGCACCACCGTCTCCACCAAATATGGCCCGGTGAAAACCGATTATATCCTCTTCATCGCCTCCGGCGCGTTCCATGTGGCCAAGCCGTCAGACCTGTTGCCGGAACTGCAAGGCCGCCTGCCTATCCGTGTTGAACTAAGCTCGCTCTCCCGTGACGATTTCAAGCGCATCCTCACGGATACTGAACATTCCTTGCTGAAGCAGTACACAGCATTGCTTGGCACGGAGAAGGTAAACCTAAACTTCTCCGAAGATTCCGTGGATGCCATTGCCTCGCTCGCGTTCGACATCAACGAGCGGATCGAGAATATCGGCGCCCGCCGCCTCGCCACGGTGATAGAGCGGATGCTCGAAGAAATTTCCTTTTCCGCGACGGATCGCTCCGGTGAGTCCATCACCATAGACGCCGCCTACGTGAACGAACGCGTCGCCCCGCTTGCCGCCAAGGGCGATCTTTCCCGGTTCATTTTGTAAGGCGAAAGAGAGTCAGGGCATGAATTTCCGTCTCGAGGGTCTCATCACGGCCTTGGTGGCTGCCTTCGCGCTGGGTGTAGCCTATTTTGCGCAATTTGGGCTGCACCTCGTGCCTTGCGAATTATGCTTGCTGGAACGCTGGCCTTACCGCATCACCCTGGCCTTAGGTATTTTTGCGCTGTTGCTTGGCGGCAAGGCGGCACGGGTGCTGGTGTTCATGGCTGGCATCGCCATGCTGGGTGGTGTCGTTGTCTCCGGCCTGCATGTTGGTGTGGAATTTACCTGGTGGCCATCGCCTTTGCCGGAATGCAACGGCATCCTCACCCCCGGCGCCGCGCTGCCGCTCACGCCTGCCGTACCGTGCGACCGTCCGGTCTATCTCATTCCTGGTCTGCCCCTTTCCATGGCGCAAATGGATTTTCTGGGAAGCTTTATTTTCACGGCCATGCTGTTCCGCATGGCAACGCGGAGACGGAATAGGAGTTGGGCATGAACGAAACAGTCAAACGCTTCATCCGTGTGGACCATGCGGGTGAATATGGTGCCGAGCGCATCTATGCCGGGCAACTCGCGGTGTTGGGGCGCGGGCCGAAGGGCGGCCTGCTGCGCCATATGCTGGAACAGGAAACCGTCCATAAACACACTTTCGAAAAACTTATGGCCGAGCGCCGTGCCCGCCCCACCGCCATGCTGCCTCTCTGGCACGTCGCGGGCTTCGCGCTGGGTGCCCTCACCGCTGCAATGGGCGAAAAAGCCGCCATGGCCTGCACTGTGGCCGTGGAAGAAACCATAGATGAGCATTACGCCGCCCAGAGAGACAGGCTGGGCGAAAACGAAACAGACCTGAAGGACACCATCGAGCGGTTCCGCCTCGAAGAGTTGGAACACCGCGATACCGGCCTTGAACATGGCGCCGAGCAGGCTCCCGCTTATAAACTTCTTACCGGCCTCATCAGGTTTGGCTGCAAGGCGGCCATCAGGATCAGCGAAACCGTCTGAGTTCCAGATGTGGCCCGCATGGCAGCCCTTCGGTCACAACCCCTGTCCATCCACCGCATGAGGCCGTAGGGAGCGAATATGTCCGCGCACATGCCTGCCGCCCCGGTCCAGGACGGTTTGCCCCGCCCTGCCAGGCTGCGGGCAATGTTCGCGGTGGCTCTGGCGGTGCTGCTTTCGGTGCTGGACTATACCGTGGTCAACATCGCCACGCCGGAGATCGCGCGTGATGTGCACACCACGAATGCCGCCGCCATCTGGATCGTCAACGCCTATCAGCTTGCCAATCTCATCGCCCTTTTGCCAGTGGCGACATTGGGTGAGAAATTTGGGCATGCCCGCATGTGCCGGATTGGGCTGGTGGTGTTCGTCGGCGCCTCCCTGCTCTGCGCCATATCGCAAACCCTGCCGGAACTCGCCATTGCCCGCGCCATTCAAGGTGTTGGCGGTGCCTGCATCCTTGGCGTCAATGCCGCCCTTATTCGCTACATCTACCCCTCCAGCATTCTTGGCCGCGGCATTGCGCTTAACGGGTTGATCATCGCGCTTGGCGTGGCATTAGGGCCATCGGTCGCGGCGGCGGTGCTGTCTCTGGCGAGCTGGAAGTGGCTGTTCCTCATCAATCTGCCCTTCGGCGCGGTAGCGTTTTATTTCTCCATCACCTCTTTGCCGGCCACCCCCCGGCTCCCGGTGCGGTTAGACCTGTTGAGCGCGGCATTGCTGGCGGTGGCGTTAGGCGGGATCGTTACTGGCGGCGATAATTTCGCGCAGGGCAACGGCTTGTTTCCTGGGGCGGCCCTTCTGGTGCTTGGCATCGTGGCCATGGCGATTCTGGTCAAACTCCAGCTCACCCATTCGCACCCGTTATTGCCGGTTGATTTGCTGGCGCGGCCTGGCTTTTCCATCGCCTTCGCCACCGGGTTTCTTTCTTTCGTTGCCTCGAATTTCTTCATCATTTCAATGCCGTTCAATCTCACCACCGTGCTGCATCGCGGCCCGGTGGAAACCGGCCTGGTTATTACCGCCTGGCCCGTTGCCATCATGCTCATGGCGCTCGTCGCCGGGCGCCTGGCGGACCGTTACCCGGCGGCTTTTCTTTCTTCTGTCGGCATGGTCATTTGCGGTACGGGTTTTCTGCTGCTGCGGCTTTTGCCGGATGCCCCAACAGACCCGAATATAATGTGGCGCATCGCGGTGGCGGGGGTTGGGTTTTCCCTGCTGCAACCGCCAAACAACAAAGCCATGCTGATGGCCGCGCCAAAACATCGTATAGGCGGCGCCTCAGGCATGATCTCCGTCTCAAGGCTGTTCGGGCAGACGATGGGCGGCATGCTGGTTGCGTTAACGCTTGGGCTGGCGCATCCCGCACCCACAAAAACTTGCCTCGCTCTGGCTGCTCTCAGCGCCTATGTCGCCGCGGCCGTCAGCTTTTTGCGTGTGCTGACAAACCAGGCGGACTAACCCGCCGGTGAAATTGCGCCGCCAGCGCAAACCAGATACCAATACCGTTGCCGAATAAAAAGCAGGAGAGGCAGCAATGACGGTTCAACTGGGTGAGCGGCAGGCCGGGTTCGATACGCGTAAGCTTGGTTTTCCCAGTGTCGATGGCTGCATGGCCATCGTCGCCGTGCTACCGGAGGGGCTGTACGGCTATCATTCCTTCGGTGGCGAACGGGATACGGACTGGCCCAGGATCATCCCGCAATTCAAAGCCTTCATTGAAGGCAAAGGCGGAGATCTGGCCAAGGCCACCCGCCTGTATGGCATCACCCATGTTAGCAAAAGGGGCTGGAGCCTGGGGGTGCGCAAGGAGCGCTGGAAAGAAGAGCTAAAAGCCTATTACGACGATCTGGGGCTGAGCTGCCGCATTTCTGGCTATAATTTGGATGACGGCGTCGCTGGCGGTTTCCATAAGAAAGACAAATCCGCCTATGTCGAGTTTGAGAAGTTTGGCTCGAAATGCGATGTTAGCGTGCAGAGCTGGGACACGGTTACTTACACGCGCCAGAAAGCCGCCCAGAACCCGTGGGGCAACGCCATCAAATCGATCCAGGGCGGCAAGCTTGTGGCCGTCCAAGGTGATATCTTCGATCCCGTTACCGCCAAGGCGCTAAAAAAGATCAGCAAAATAGCGCTTAAATCCTGAAGCTGAAATCGGCACGGCGGGCTTTATTCCGCCAGAGCCTCGGCGCAGGCATCCAGAATCGCATCGCAATCCAGTTCATATTCCCGGTACAGCTCCGCCACCGTGCCAGACTGGCCAAAATGGTCTGGCCCCAGCGCCATCACGCGTTGCCCGCGCACTGCACCCAACCAGGAATGCGCGGCCGGGTGGCCATCCAGCACGGTTACCAATGACGCGTTTGCCGCAAGCGGTGCCAGAATTTTCTCGATATGCGCCTGGGCCTTCACGCCCGCACGGCGGCTCCGCTGCGCCGCGCGCCACCCTGCGTAAAGCCGGTTCGGGCTGGTGATGGCAAGCAGCCCGGCGCCCGGCACCTCCTCTCGCACCAGCGCGAAGGCTTTTTCCGCTTCCGCCGCTACGGGCCCTTGATACGCAATGGCAAGTGCAGCACCGGGTTCGGGCGGCGTAATCCAGTGCGCCCCGGCGATCACATGCTCCGCATTCAGCTCCCGCACGGGCTGCGGCAGGGCAAAATTTGAAAGCCGCAGCCACACCGCCGAGCCTTCAGGCTTTTGCATATATTCAAAAGCATGGCGCATTAAAATCCGCAGCTCGTCGCAATAAGCGGGCTCGAAGGCTGCCAGCCTGTCCTGCACAATGCCTAGCAACGGCGTATTGGTGGCCTGGTGCTGCCCGCCTTCCGCCGCCAGCGTTATGCCCGAAGGGGTGGAGACCAGCAGAAACCGCGCATCCTGGCAGCAGGCATAATAAAGCGCGTCGTGGCCACGATTCACGAAGGGGTCGTACACGGTTCCCACGGGCAGCAGCCTCGCGCCGTAATGGTCATGCGCCAGCCCGGCCGCGCCCAGCAGCGTAAACAGGCTCTGCTCGGCAATACCCAGTTCGATATGCTGCCCGCCTGGGTGCATGTCCCGCCGCGCCATGGAGGCAACCTTGTTCTTGCGGAATACATCCTCCTGCGCCTGGCGCGCGAACATGTCGCGCCGGTTAATCCAGGAGGTGAGGTTGGTGGAGGTCGCCACATCAGGGCTGGCGGTTACGATCGCCTGGGAAAGTGCCTTGCTCTCCCCCTGTGCCCGCCCGATCTCGGAGAGGATCTCCCCAAAACCGCCTTGCGTGCTCATCCGCCGCGCGGCCGTGCGCGGGCCGGGCAGGGTATCGGGCACTGGCACCAGGGGGGCTTCCAGCCGCCGCCCGGTGGGCGAGAGCGGCAGGGCAAAAGGCGCCTCGTTTATCGCCCGCGCCACCTGATGCGGATGTTCAAGCCCCTCCAGCCTGTCCCACTCATGGCCGGGGCGGATGTTCATCGCGGCCCGGAATTCATCCATTTGCTCCGGCGTCATCAATCCGGCGTGGTTATCTTTGTGCCCGGCCAAAGGCAGCCCGTTGCCTTTTATGGTGTGGGCAAGAAACAGAGTTGGCTGGTCTGAAAGCGCCGCCTGCGCGAAGCCGGTGGTCAGCGCAGCTAAATCGTGCCCGCCCAGATTGGTCATCAGCTCCGCCAGCTCGGCATCGCTCAGCGGGTCGATGATCGCGCGCACGCCCCGGCTCTTGCACATGTCCTGCAGCAGCGCCTCGCGCCAGGCGGCACCGCCCTGGAAGGTAAGGGCGGAGTAAACCGAATTCGGGCATTCATCCAGCCAGCCGCGCAGGGAAGAGCCGCCAGGCCGGGCGAATGCCTCCTGCAGCCGCTGCCCGTAACGCAGTGTGAGCACCCGCCAGCCCATGTCGCGGAACATGCCCTCGAACCGGCCAAACAGCCGGTCCGGCATCACGGAATCCAGGCTCTGGCGGTTGCAGTCCACGACCCACCAGACATCGCGGACATCGTGCTTCCAGCCTTCCAGCAGGGCCTCGTAAACATTGCCCTCGTCCATCTCCGCATCGCCCGCCACGGCCACGTTGCGCACGCGCGGCAAGCCTGGCCTGGCCAACCCGTGCGCCTGCACGTAATCCTGGATCAACGCGGAAAAACTGGTAATCGCCACCCCCAACCCGACAGAGCCGGTGGAAAAATCGATCTCAGATCCATCCATCGTGCGGGAGGGGTAGGCCTGCGCGCCGCCGAATTGCCGGAAGTTTTCGAGTTTTTCGCGGCTCTGCCGGCCGAGCAGGTAATTAACGGCGTGCAGCACCGGCGAGGCGTGCGGCTTTACCGCCACCCGGTCCTGCGGGCGCAGCACGCCGAAATACAAGGCGGTCATTATCGAGGTTACAGAAGCGCAGGAGGCTTGATGCCCGCCAACCTTCTCGGAGGTCGGGTTCGGGCGGATGTGGTTGGCGTTATGGATGATCCAGGCCGAAAGCCAGAGCAGCTTGCGCTCGATGGCCGTCAGCGTTTCCAACGTGCCCTGCTCCGTAGGCCGCATATCATCCATGCAGGCACTATAGTGCGTTTCGTGGTCTGGTAAAATGCACTCCCCGCCCGGAAAATGGGCGGGGTTAGAAAAGCCGCACAACCGGAATTAGTAGCCGGATGTAGACCCGATGATGATGCTGGCGATAATGCCGCTGGTAATGGCGATCATTATATATTGGTCGCCCGAGCGAACCCACTCATAGCCTGGCGGCGGGGCGTGCAGATGATAACGGTCCCAATCATCATGGCGTACAATATAGCGTTGACCATTATAATGGTCGCCGCGCGCCCAACGGCCATGGGGGCCGGTCGGGCCATGATGATAGTTACTGTGTTCATCTTGCTGGCCACCTGGGCCCATCGGGCCGTGCTGGCTCTCGTGGTAGGCCTGCTGGTCACCGGGGCCGCGTTGGCTTTCGTGAGAAGGCTGCTGGCCACCTGGGCCCATCGGGCCGTGCTGGCTTTCGTGGTAGGCCTGCTGGCCACCGGGGCCCGTCCAGGCATTGTTCGGTTGATGCTGGTCCGGCGCGGGCTGGGCCAAAGCGGGGCCAGCCATAATGGCCAATGCCGTAGAACCGCAGAGGAGCGTTCTGGTAAAGCGCATCATCTCATACTCCATTTGCAATACCTAATTAGGGCAGCGATTCAGGCTTTTTCAGGCCGGTGAGATGCCATTCCGGTGATTATTGATGTTTTTCTCCATCGAATTCGGTCATCAGCCATGCGCCAGCCTTCCCAGCAAAGGCGGTAAGTCTTCGGCCAGCATCCCTGGTCCCGCCGCGTTTGCGGCCTCGCCATGCAGCCACACCCCGGCGCAGGCGGCGGGGAAGGGCGCCATGCCCCGCGCCAGCAGCGCGGCGATCAAACCAGACAGCACATCGCCCGTGCCGCCAGTGGCAAGCCATGCGGGTGCATTGGCATTAATGGCCGCCACGCCGCCTGGCGCTGCGATAATTGTATCAGGCCCCTTCAACACCACTACAGCACCTGTGAGAATCGCAGCACGGCGCGCGGCGGCCAGCTTATCCGGGCCAGCAGGGCCAAAAACTCTAACAAATTCGCCCTCATGCGGCGTAATCACAGATACACCGCGCAAATGTTGTGGCGCGCTTTCGCAGGCGGTTAATGCATCCGCGTCGGCCACAATGCTCAGCCCTCCGGCCGCCACCAGCCGCGCCAGTTTTTTACCGGCCGCCGCAATGCCAAGGCCAGGCCCCACCACCCAGGTTTTGCGGCGCGCATCCGCTAGCAGCACCCGCAATTTTTCATGCCGCAGCAATATGCCAGCCTCGGGCAACGGCATGGCATGTTTTGCCGCGATGCTTACCATGCCCGCCCCGGCGCGCCGCGCCGCCATTGCCGCCAGCCTTGCCGCACCGGGCAGCGAGCCTGAGAGAACGGTTACATCGCCATTGCTGTATTTATGCCCCGTTGCCGTGCGCTGTGGCAGCCGGAATAAAGCCGGGCCATTCTCCCAGATATCCGGCTGTACCTGGCCGATGATTGCATCTGCCATCCCGATATCGCGCAGCAGTACCTCCCCGCACAAAGCCCGGCCGGGAAACAGCAGATGTCCTGGCTTTTTGCGCACGAAGGTTATGGTGAATTCAGCTTGCGGCGCGAACCCGCGTATTCGCCCCGTGGTGCCATCCAGCCCGGATGGTACGTCCACCGCCACAAGCCGTCTGGCCGCCTTTAACAGCGCGATGGTTCTATCATCCAAGTCCCGCGATAGCCCGGCCCCGAAAATCGCGTCGATCACCAGCCCGGCCCGCATGGTCTCCTCCGGTGCAGCCTCATGGAAGTCTCTCACCCGCACCGGCCAGCCTTCCTGCGCTAGATACCGCGCCGCCACCCTGCCGTCGCCGCCATTATTCCCTGGCCCCGCCAGCACCAGCACTGGCACTTTCCCGCAGCGTTGCATGATGCTGCGTGCCACGGCGCGCCCGGCGGCCTCCATCAGCGTGTCTGTGTTCCCGGCCAGCGCGTCGGCCCGGCTCATCTGTGCCGGGGTTAACAGTGCGCCTGCAAAATTTTCTGGCCGTTCAAAGGAATATGCCATTTACTGCACCTGCACAGAATAGGGCGGCTGATATGGGAAAGATTATCGCGGTTGCACAGCAAAAAGGCGGTGCAGGCAAGACCATGATCGCAGCTCAATTTGGTGTGGCATTAGCGGAAGCCTCAAAAGTTGCACTTCTGGACATCGACCCGCAGGCCAGCCTCACGGCCTGGGGCCGTTTGCGCGCTTCCGCGCCCAAAGCTGCCCCTGGCGTTGAGGTGTTCACCATCTCTGGCTGGCGCCTGGCCAATGAGCTGGAAAAATTGAAACATTCTTACGACTACGTGCTGGTGGATACGCCGCCAGTGATAGACAGCGACGCCCGGCGTGCGATTCGTGGTGCGGATCTCGTTCTCATTCCCCTGAATCCTGCCCCGCCCGATTTGTGGGCCGCCGAGGGCACATTGAAACTCGCATCCGAAGAGCGCCGCCCGGTGGCGTTATTGTTCAACCGCGCCCCCGCCGCCTCGCGTCTGCGCAAGCGTCTGGAGGCTGAAATTATCGCGCGGCGCCTGAACCTCCTGCCTGTGGCGCTGGCAAACCGTGCTGGTTATGCCAACGCTTTTGCCGATGGCCTGGGTGTTACCGAAGCAGGCCCCGCAACACAGGCTGCCGAGGAACTGCGTGCGGCTGTGCGGTCTCTCTTGGCGTTGCTTGGCGGCGTGGAGGCAAGATGAAAAAAACTTCCTCTGCTTGGTCTTAAAACTGCAAAAAAAATCATGTCGAGACTTGTCAGCCCGACACTTTTCAGCCACAAATTAAAACGCGGCATATATAACCGCCGCCTGGGCGCTTTCGAAAGACAGCGAACGGTGAGCGGGGCAGTAAATGTCAGCCGCCAAGTTTAGGGAGCAAGAAACAAGGCATCGAAAGAGATGCTAAAGGCCGGTCCTTCAGGACCGGCCTTTTTTAATCACGCCAGAATGGGGTGGTTTGGTCAGCGCGTTGGTGTGTCTTGCCGTGGGCGCGGGCGGCGGTGAAATCGCGATATATTAACTTCGCCCCATATGCGCTCACGCGTAAAAGGATCTTCGGCCACAAAGCGGTCTATGGCCTCGCGGTCTGGCGCCTCCAGAAGCAGAAGCGAGCCGGTCATGGTTTCTCCATCATCGGTCTGCAACGGGCCAGACATAATAACAGAGACCGGGCCTGCCTCGTCCTGCTCTTCCAGAAAAGTGCGGTGCGCGGCATAAAAGCTCAGCCGGCGCTGCAAAACGCCGGGCCGGTCTTTCGCATGTAAAATATACATGGGCATATGGATA
This sequence comes from Rhodospirillales bacterium, assembly GCA_018971565.1. GTDB lineage: Bacteria > Pseudomonadota > Alphaproteobacteria > Acetobacterales > Acetobacteraceae > Acidocella. Next base: position 3,971 of record JAGXAO010000044.1, on the reverse strand, counting down.
AAGACCCTCTCCTGACACGGTTGGCTATCGGTAGTATGAAATTCATGTTTTGACACGTCGTAACTTCGCCACCCAGCTTTGTGCTGCGCGAAGACAGCCGGAAAGGAAAACCGTAATGAAACTGCTGCGCTATGGCGATGAAGGCCATGAAAAATGGGGCGTACTGGATAAAGAAGGCGCCATTCGCGCGTTGGACGATGCGTTGCAGCATGTCACCGGGGATACGCTAACTCAGAACTGGCTGGCGCAGCTGCAGAAGCTGGACCCGGCCAAGCTGCCTTTATTGAAAACCGAGCATCGTATCGGGCCGCCAGTTCCACGCCCGTTGAATTTTGTTTGTGTGGGGCTGAACTATGCCGACCACGCGGCGGAGACCGGGGGCAAAATTCCTAAGGAACCGATCCTGTTTCTAAAATCGCTGTCCGCCTTTTGCGGCCCGCATGACGAGATCATCATCCCGCCCGGCGCGCGCAAAATAGACTGGGAAGTTGAGCTGGGTGTCGTCATTTCCACCAAGGCGCAGCGTGTTTCGGAGGCAGAGGCGCTGGACTACATCGCGGGCTATACGATTGTGAACGATGTAAGTGAGCGTGAATACCAGACCGAGCGCAGCGGCACGTGGGACAAGGGCAAAGGGTGCGACCATTTCGGCCCGGTCGGCCCATGGCTCGTCACCAGGGATGAGGTGCCCGACCCGCAAAACCTGCGCCTGTTCTGCGAGGTGGATGGCCAGATGATGCAGAACGGCACCACCGCCAACATGATATTCGGCGTTCAGATGCTGGTCTCCTACGTCTCGCAGTTCATTACGCTCTATCCGGGGGATATCATCGCCACCGGCACCCCTGCGGGTGTTGGTATGGGCAGGAAGCCTGAGCCCATTTATCTGCGCCCCGGCCAAAGCCTGCGGCTTGGCGTTGAAGGGTTGGGTGAGCAGCGGGCCAGAACCGTGGGCGGCTGAGGGCCGCTTAACCCAACGCGATAACGAACGAAACCACCGCGGTAAGGCCAAGCCAAATGGCGGCAGGCAGCATGGCGCGGCTGCGCGAGAAGACCAGCGCATAAGCCGCCTTGAGAATGTTGTTGCTGGCGCTGGCGATGAGCACCGCGCCCGTTACGGCATTGGCGCTCACGGCGAATTTGCCGTCGAGCAGCGACAGGATAAACGGGTCGATATCCGAGAACCCGACTGCGAAGCTCAACACATGCAGCCCCGCCGCGCCAAACCGCGTGGTAACGAACTGCGTTACCCCCGCGAACAGCACAAACAATCCCGCGAACAGAAACGCCACTGGCAGGTCCAGCGGGTTGGCGCTTGTTGCGGTGTGGCTCTGCGCCCGCGCGCTACGCGCCCGCCAGGCCAGCGCGCCACCTGCCGCGAGAGACGCCACAAACAACCCGCCAAACGGCAGCGCCAGCGCCAGCGCCGCATCCACATGGCCGAGCAGCGTAATCAATACCAGCAGCCGGGCATACATCATGGCGGTGGCGAGTATCACCGCTGCCGGCGCCAAAGCCACACTCTCCGGCTCCGCCCGTGCTGCCCGCGCCAGCACAACTGTTGCCGCGGTTGATGAATAAAGCCCGCCCAGCACGCCGGTCAGCAGCGTGCCCGCGCGCGGAAACACATAGCGATGCGCCAGATATCCGAGATAGGAGATGCCCGAGATCACCAGCACCGCCAGCCAGATCTTCGCCCAGGTGATACCGGGCAGATATGGCACCTGCGTTACCGGCAGCAGCGGGTAGACCAGCCCCGCCAGCACCAGAAACTTCGCCAGCGTAACACCTTCCTCAGCCGGAAATGCATCGGAGAAACGGCGGATCTGCACTTGCTCGCCCAATGCCACCAACACCAGCACCACCAGCGCCGCAACCACCGCCTGGGGTGCCGTCAGCATCAGCGGTCCCAGGGCATAGGCAATCAACCCCACCACGCTTGGCACCAGCGATGCGTCGCCAGTATTCACGCGTTTGTGGTAATCCAGCAGCAGTGCCAGCCCCAGCACGCCCAGCCCCACGCAAAACGGCGTAACCGGCGCAATCACCCACAGCACAAATCCCAGCACCGCAATCAGCGTCACGGTGCGCGTGGTGCCAAAGCCCTGGGCCCGCGGCTCCAATGCGCTCTCGCCCCTGCGGCGGTAGGCGTGCAGCTCCAGCCCGATGATAAAGCCCAGCCCTGCCGTGCCCAGAAAGCCGGACAGCAATGGCGGCAGCAGGCTCACGCGCCGCGCAGCACGGCCAAGCCCTGCTCAAGATCCATGATCAGATCGTCGATATTCTCCAACCCGATCTGAAATCGTGCCGCTTCGCCTTCAAACTGTCCTGTTCCGGCTGAACGCCGGATGGTGCCGGTGGTGGGCAGCACCAGGCTCTCAAACCCGCCCCAGCTGGCGCCGATGCCGAACATGGTCAGTGCGTCAATCATCCGCACCACATCATCGGCGGAATATTCCGGTTTGAATACCACGCCGAACAACCCGCACGCGCCGGTGAAATCCCGCTTGTAAAATTCATGGCCCGGGCAGGAAGGCAAAGCCGGATGCAGCACCCGCGCTACCTCGGGCCTGGCCGCGAACCAATTGGCGATTTTTAAGCCCGCCGCCTCGGCCGCTTTCAGCCGCACATGCAGGCTGCGCAAACCACGCAGCGCCAGCCAGCAATCATCCGGGCTGGCGTAATTGCCCAGTTCCAAAGATCCTTGGCGCAGCCAGCGCCAATCCTCATCGGTGTTCACCACCACGGCGCCCAGAATAATATCCGAATGCCCGCCCGGATATTTCGTCAGCGCATGAATGGAAACATCCACTCCCTTCTCGAATGGCGCGAAATGCAGGATGCCCCAGGTGTTATCCATAAACACCTTCGCCTTGCGGCGATGCGCCACCTCGGCCAGCCCAGGAATATCCTGCACCTCAAACGTATGGCTGCCGGGGCTTTCGGTGAACAGCACGCGGGTATTGGGCTGAAACAACGCCTCCAGCGCCGCGGGTGTCGCCATGGGGTCGTAATAGCTGGTCTCCACCCCAAACCGCTTCAATACGGAATCGCAAAAACTACGTGTGGGTCCATAAACCGAATCTGGCACCAGCAGATGCTCGCCTGCTTTAAGGTAAGCCAGCAGCGGCACGGTAATCGCGGAAAGTCCGCTACCGGTTACCTGTGCATGGGTGCCGCCTTCAATCTCCGCAATGGCCGCTTCCAGGGCAAAATGCGTCTCGCTGCCCATCAGCCCGTAAATCTCGGCTGGCTCAAAGGCGCGCTGCCCCACTTCCGCCTTCGCCGCCACGCTCGCATGCAGCACGGTGGAACCACGCTTCAGCGGCGGATTAACAAACCCATATTGCTTAACGGGTGTCCGCCCCGCCTGCACCAGCGCCGTCTCTATCTTACGAACCATTCAAACCTCTACGGGCGTATCTGCCCGCCCGCCCCATTCGGCCCAGGAGCCATCATAAACCGCTGCTTCCGGCAAGCCCGCCAGCACCAGCCCCAGCACCAACGCGCAGGCCGTAATACCAGAACCGCAGGAGGCTATAAGCGGCCGCTCGCCATCCACCCCGGCTTTTTCAAACGCATCCCGCAATGTCTCAGGCGGCAAATAACGCCCATCATTAAGCAGGTCTGTAAACGGCACGGAAACCGCCCCAGGAATATGCCCGCTTCTCATGCCGGGCCGGGGCTCAGTTACTCTCGCGTAAAATCGCGCGGCGGCGCGGGCATCCAGCATCTGCGCCTCCTGGCTTTCCAGGTTGGCCCGCATATCGCCAATGGCCCGCACCATCTCTGCCCGGAAGCGCGGTGTAAATTCGCCCGCCGCCACCGGTTCCGGCGCGCCGGAAGTGGTCACACCGCCTGCCTTCACCCAGCCGGGCAGGCCGCCATCCAGCACCTGCACCTTCTCATGGCCGAACACCCGGAACATCCACCACACGCGTGGGGCGGAGAAAATGCCACGCTGGTCGTAC
>JAGXAO010000153.1 GCA_018971565.1 Rhodospirillales bacterium | reverse complement strand
CCGAGCAGATCCGCCTCCGCGAACTTCGCCCCTGCCCGCTCCTCGCGGTCGTCATAAAGCGCGTCGCTACCAAAACTGGCGTAGATTTTCTCGCACAACGCATCTGTCGTGGCGTCACCCTGGCGGAGATTGAGGATGGCGGCCTTGAAAGGCGCGATCGAGTCCGGCCAGATGATCCCGGCTTCGTCATGCTTAGCCTCGATGATGGCGCCAACGAGGCGGGAGACGCCGATGCCATAGCTGCCCATCTCGGGGAAGAATTTCTGGCCATCGGGGCCGGTGACGGCAAAGTTCATCGCCTGCGAATATTTCGTGCCAAAATAGAATATCTGCCCGACCTCGATACCCCTGCCCTCCCGCTTGCGCTCAGCCGGAATTTTGTCCCAGGCGGCAATGTCGTGCTTCTCATCCGTCGCGGCATAGATGGTGGTCATCTGCTCATAGAACGCCTCGATATCCGTGGCCGCCATTGCATCGCCCGCCTCGAAAGCCGCATCGTAGAACACGCCGGACTCACCCGTGGGGGCGAGCACGTGGAATTCATGGGAAAGATCGCCGCCGATCTGCCCGGTATCGGCCCGCATGGGAATGGCGGTGATGCCGATACGCTGGAAAGTGCGCATATAAGCGAGCATCATTTTCTTGTAGGCAACCACGGCACCTTCGCGGTCCAGATCAAATGAATAGGCGTCCTTCATCAAAAATTCGCGGCCGCGCAGCACGCCAAAGCGCGGACGCACCTCGTCGCGGAATTTCCACTGGATGTGATAGGGGATTTGCGGAAGCTCGCGGTAGCTCTTGATGGAATCCCGCATGATTGCGGTGATCATTTCCTCATTCGTCGGCCCGAACAGCAGCTCGCGCTCATGCCGGTCTGTAATCCGCAGCATCTCCTTACCGTACGCGTCATAACGGCCGGATTCGCGCCAGAGATCGGCACTCTGAATCGTCGGCATCAGCACTTCCTGCGCCCCGGCCGCATCCTGCTCCTCCCGCACGATCTGCGCGATTTTGGAGAGCACACGCTGGCCGGTGGGCAGCCAGGCATAAATGCCGGAGGCCATCTGCCGCACCATGCCGGCGCGCAGCATGAGCCGATGCGAGGCGATCTGCGCTTCGGCGGGTGTTTCCTTGAGAGTGGGAATCAGGCTTTTGGAGAGACGCATAACAGACCTTAAAACAGGGATTGAGGCTTTTCAGTGACCGGCACGGATAAGGGCGTGGGCGCGACTTGCAGCCAGCGATTGGCGGCACGGCGGCAGGGCTGCTCGACAAACCCGCGCAACAGAATGGCGAGGATGAAGGTAAGCGCCGTCATCATGGCGGCGAAGATCAGTTTTTGCCCCGTTGGTTGCCAGCCGAAATGCTGGAAGGCCCGTACGGTGAGCAACTCGGCAATGGCGAAGCTCATGTAAAAACAATAGGAGAGCAGCCCCAGGAAATGCAGCACCGGGCGGCGGCCCAGCAAAGGCGGCCGTTCAGAATCTGCTTGCAGGTAAAACGCAAAAATCAATGACCAGAGCCCGATAACGGTAACCAGATCGACACCCAAAACCGCGCCACCTAGCAACAGCATTACGCCGATCCAGAGAAATATGCGGCGGGCGAATGTGTAGTCGGCAATGGATGAGGTAATCCGCCAGGCAGCCATGCCGGCGATGAATTCCGGAAAAAAACGGATAAGCCCCGCACCGAAAGCAAGATTCAAGCTATGGCCTGAAAAAAAATAAATGACGCCCAAAATCGGAAAAATGGCGATGATCACCTGCACGGAGACATCACGGATGAAATAGGTAAGGATGAGGGCAAAAAGTGGAAACAAGAGATATCCGGCCCATTCCGTGCTGACCGACCATGCCGGATAGTTCCAGGCGCCGAAATGGTCCGCCCCCCAGCCCTGCACCAGAAACAGATTCTCCACCAGCGTGGCCAGGCCAAAACGTTGCGGTGAATGTGGCGGCATACCCAGTGCTACGCTGCCGCCCACCAGCGCCAACAAAATGAAGATGGTGGCCAGATGCACCGGGTAGATACGCACCAGACGCTTGGCGTAAAAACGAAGCACACCGCCCTGGGTGGCCCAACGGAACTCTGTACGCAACGGGCCATGTTCCACGGCATCAAATTCGCGGTGCGTGTGCAGCAGAACCAATCCGGAGAGAATGAAAAACCCATCCACGCCCATATAGCCATGCGTGATAAGCACTGACAGCCCCCCCAGCACCTGGGAAAAATGCAGGTGTAGATCGACATGGTAGATAAAAACCCATGCCGCGAAAGCGGCACGGCAGATCGTAAGGTCGGTGATGTCTGGCTTCTGACTCATCGGCACCCCTGCTCTAGATCAATCCCGCCGCGGATAGAAGCAGCGGCGACCCTCATACGCAGGAAAAGGCGCCAAAAGAAAGAAGCCCGCCAGCCCAGATAGGGCGGCGGGCCAAGTTCAGGGAGGAAACGCCAGTCACACGGCAGGATGAAGAACAAACCCTCATCCTGTTCTTATAATGCAGTGCAGCATGTCGGTACGTCCAGAAAAAATGCATGTGAAAAAGGGGGAATTTTAGGCTTTCATGCATCAAGCGATTAAATTTTGATCGAATCTTGCGTCTATAAATTTTTATAGCTTTCTTTTTCATCATACTCGGAGGATGTGGACTTCAACCAACGGGCGCTTACCTAACGGCTTGCCAACTATGCGGCGTAAGGCCGCCCTTGCCGCATCCGTGAGGGCCGCTTCATCCTGGCGCAGAGAGGGGGCCAAATCCTCAAGCACATCATGAAATTCCTGTTCAAAGGCCAGGCGCTGCTTTGCCTCCAGTTCGTCCAACAAGCCGGGGGCGGAAAGCCTGGGTGTGCCGTGCAGCCGGCCATTGGAGTCCATGGCAAAACTGCCGACAACAACGCCGTTGAATAACATACGCTTGCGTGCGGAAAGCACGCCATTTTTAAG
>JAGXAO010000043.1 GCA_018971565.1 Rhodospirillales bacterium | reverse complement strand
GCCTGGCAATGCAGGCCGCGCAGCGTGCCCTTCTGGGCGGAAAAGCTCTGATTATCCTGTACGAAATGCTCATCGAACCCCTGGGCCTTTAATTTGGCCGCACTCCAGGTTTCCGAGAAGAAGCCCCGGCTGTCCCCGAATTTCGGCGGGGTGATCAGCTTTACTTCGGGGATGGCGAGTGATTCGATCTTCATCAGTGATGCACCCCGTCGGCGATGTTTTTGAGAATCCGCCCAAGCTCAGTTTTGGAAATCAGCCTGGCGCGCTCATGCAGCTGGGTAGCGTCGATAAAGCCCATGCGGAAGGCGACTTCCTCCGGGCTGCCGACGAGATTGCCTTGCCGGTCCTGGATGGTCTGCACGAAATTGGCGGATTGCAGCAGGCTGTCTGGCGTGCCGGCATCTAGCCACGCGGTGCCGCGCCCCAGCCGTTCCACTTTCAATGTACCCTCCTGCAGGTACATGTTGTTGAGATCGGTGATTTCCAGCTCGCCGCGCGCGGAGGGCTTTACCTGTTTGGCAAGCTCGGTCACGCGCTTGTCGTAGAAATACAAGCCGGTGACGGCCCAATTTGAGCTGGGGTCGGAAGGTTTCTCGATGATATCCACAGCACGGCCATCGGTATCGAACCACACCACGCCGTAGCGCTCCGGGTCGCGCACCTGATAGGCGAACACGGTTGCCCCTTCCGGCCGGGCACCGGCGGCGCGCAGCAGGGTGGAGAGATGGTCGCCATGGATGAGGTTGTCGCCCAGGGCCAGGGCGCAGGCTTCACCGTTGATCCATTCCTCGCCGATGAGAAAGGCTTGCGCCAACCCGTCCGGGCTGGGCTGTTCGGCATAAGAGATGCGGATGCCGAGATGCGAACCGTCATGAAACAGGCGCTGGAATTGCGGCAGGTCCTGCGGGGTGGAGATGATCAGCACTTCCCTGATGCCCGCCAGCATCAGCGTGCAGAGCGGGTAATAGATCATCGGTTTGTCATAGACCGGCAGCAGCTGCTTCGAGCTGGCCTGGGTGATGGGATGCAGGCGCGTGCCGGAGCCGCCCGCGAGAATGATGCCCTTGGTGATCACGCGGCGGCTCCCAAACGTTGGCCGGAATATTTTTTCGAGCGGATACCTTCCCACCAGGGGCGGTTCTCAAGATACCAGCCGATGGTGACGGCGAGGCCACGCTCGAAATCATGATCCGCCGTCCAGCCCAGCGCTTTTTCAGCACTGCCGGGGTCGATCTCGTAGCGGTTGTCATGGCCGGGCCTGTCGGTGACATAAGTAATCAGCCGTTCGCGTGCGCCGTTCGGGCTCGGCAGTTTCTGGTCCAGAATGGCGCAGATGGCCTTCACCACGTCGATATTCTTCCGGGGCTGGCGGGCGCCGATGCAATAGGTCTCGCCCGGTACGCCCTGCGTTACGACTTTGATCAGCGCCTCGGCATGGTCATCCACGAACAGCCAGTCCCGCGTGTTCAGGCCCGCGCCATAGACGGGCAGGGGTTTCTCCTCGATTGCGTTCAGCGTCACCAGCGGGATCAGCTTCTCGGGGAACTGCCATTTGCCGTAGTTGTTGGTGGTGTTGGAGACGATGACGGGCAGGCCATAAGTGTGCATCCAGGCGCGGGCCAGATGGTCGGAAGCGGCCTTGGAGGAGGAGTACGGGCTGCGCGGGTCGTAGGGCGTGTGCTCGTTGAAGGGTGGGTCGTTATCCTCCAGCGCGCCGAAAACTTCGTCCGTGGAGATGTGGTGGAAGCGGAAACGCTCCTTCTTCTCGCCGGAAAGTGTGGCGAAATATTCACGCGCGGCTTCCAGCATCACGAAGGTGCCGGTGACATTGGTGTGCACGAAGGCAGCCGGGCCATCGATGGAGCGGTCCACATGGCTTTCGGCGGCGAGGTGCATCACCGCATCCGGCTGATGTTCGGCGAAGGCGGCGCGGATGCCCGCGAGGTCACAAATATCCTGCTTCAGCAGCATATGGTTTGCGTGGGTGCGCGCATCCTCCAACGCATCCTCGGAGGCGGCGTAGGTCATCTTGTCGATATTGACGATCTGATGCCCTTCCTGCCGGATGGCGCGCCTGACAACGGCGGAACCAATAAAGCCGCAACCGCCAGTTAACAGGATTTTCATAGGCGCTCCAATCGCTTCGTCCAGATGTAGGGGTAGTACAATCAGACCTTCCGGCGTCTGGCAACTGGGCGCGGGGCGGAGTTTTGTGCGTTTGCGAATTGGTTTGCGAGCTGGGTGCGATATTCGGCCTGCGCGGCCAGGGATTCGCCGCCCAGGTCCAGCAGATCCAACGCTATTTCGTGCAGGCGCTGGACCTCTTGCAGATGCGCTTTAGCGTCTAGCCTGGCGGTGACGCCGCCGGCGTGCCGCCTATGGGTGTTGAGGGATTCGGCAACGTAAACCACTGTGCCCGCTTGTTTGGCAAGCAATTCGAGATAAAGCCGCCAATCCCCGGCCAGCTTCCACTCTTCCAGCTCCGGCAGGGTATCCAGCGCCGCCAGCAGCGCCCCTCGCCGCCACAGCACGGCGCTGACATTCGGGATGAGGTTGCGTACGCTCAGGCACTGGGTGGCGAATTTCCGTGCCTCCCAACTGCCGGAGGCAGCCAGGGCCCCCACACCGGACTGGAAATAATAGCTCTGATAGCTGGGCATGGTTTCCTGCCCGGCTTCGTTCACGGCGCGGCTGTCGGTAAAGGCCAGCAGGGCGGTTTCGTCGCGTTCCAGCGCTTCCACCAGCCGGGTGAGGAAGGTGGGGTGTGCGGCATCGTCCGCCTCGCACAGCCACACATAATCGCCCTTCGCCGCCTGCGCCGCGCGGCGCCATTGCGCGAAAACGGAGCCTGAATTTTCCTGGTTCACCACGATTTTGATATCCCGCTTGGCTTGCGCGGCGGTTTCAGCCGCCACGTTCAGGCTATTGTCGCGGGAGGCATCGTCCAGCAGCAGGATTTCCTGAATTGGGTAAGTTTGGGTAAAAATACTAGCCAGGCGCTCCGGCAGATAGGCGGCATAATTATAATTCAGCACCGCCGCGCTGATGCGCTTCAGGCCCGGAGCCGAAAAACTCAGAAGTCTATCGACATAAACCGGAAAATCGAACAATTCCTCCGCCATTTTCATGATGCGCGGGCGCTGCCGTTTTAACGCCTTATGGTCCAACATTGCTTCCAGCCCAGCCTGGTATGCATCCAGGTCAGCTTGCGGAGCCACAAATCCGGCTGCCTCGGCACGCAGCAATTCCGGTATCCCGCCCGTGCCATCAAACGCCGCGCAGGGCATTCCGCAGGCAAAGGCCTCAATCGCCACTGTCGGCAGCGGATCTTCGCGCGAGGTTAAGGCCAGCACGTCAGCGGCCGAGAAATAATCGGCCATTTTATCTGTGAAAGAAATATGCGTGAAAACCCCTTTCTCCCGCAGTATTTCCATTTCAGGTTCAAGATAGGTTTTGAGCTTGAAATCGATATCCCCGCCCCAGAGGAAATGCACATCCTGCCGCTTGTCGGAAATCCGTCGTGTTAATTGCAGAAACAGATCGAACCCCTTACGGATATCCGCGAACCCGGCGCCGATGATGAGGAAATGCTCGTCCGGCAGCCCCAGCCCGGCGCGGATTCGCGCGCGGGCCAGCGGATCGAAGCTCATGCGCTGGTAGTTACCCTGTGGCAGAACCACCTCGTTGCTGCCATCCAGCCCCACGGCCGCACGGAATTTCTCTGCGACGAAAGCAGACGAGAAAATAACCTTGCGCGCCGCTGCCCCGCCCAGGCGCGCCTGAATTTCCAGATTATATTCTTTCAGGACCTGCGGCAGCTCATGCACCAGCAGCACGCATTCTATATTGCGCAGCTCCGCCCAGGGCACCACCCGCGCCGATGCGGCGGAGTTGACGATGGCATGCCGCAGCCCCAGGCGCCGATATTGGTCCAGATGGTTGCCAATGATGGTTTTGTCATAAGCGATGGTGACATCAGCCACCTCGTAATACTGAGCCAATAATGGCCCAACGCCGAGCAGCAGCAGATGAACCTTCACCCCCCATTGCCGCTTCAATTGCCGGGCAATATGCAGCAGCAGAATCTGCGCGCCATGGGCGTGGGCATCGTGCCCCACCAGCAAAATCCCCGCGGAGAGATCTGCCGCGTTGCGTTCGCAAATGGCCCGCGCTGTGGCGTTGAGGAAAGCGGCGCCCGCATGAATATCGGGTTCCAGAAACGCGCCCTCGGCCCATTCGTTCCAGGCATTCACGCAGATGATTTTCTGGCCGTAAAAAGGATGGTCCGCCGCGTAGCGAATAAGTTTCTCCAGCCAGTCCTGATATTTGGCCGGGGTGGCATTGTGCAATGCCAGTCCCTTGCCCTCGCGGCGGGGGTCATTGTCCCAGCCGGGCACAATGGTTTTGATAAGCGGATAATCCGGCACCGGCAGGGTGAGGGAGGTTTCCGCCAGGGCTTCATAATCATGCACTGTCGCGGCGAAATCCGGGTCCAGCAGGTCCAGGCTGTCGTTGATTCTCGGAGTGGCCTGGCTGAGCTTGTGGGGCGGGAATTCCAACGCGCCATCCAGCCCATACGGGGTGGGATCGTAATCATCGCCCATGCTCTGGGCCATGATCAATAGCGGGCGTTCATGGTGGTTTTGCTCAAACAGCTTGCGCCAGCGCTTTATCCGCGCCACCGCATCCGGGATCAGGCTGGCACGATAGATCATCAGCAGCGGGCGGCCTTCAACGCGGATATAACGCGAATCCTCGAACAGCCGGGCGAAGCTCGCCACCAACGCTTCGTCGTCCTCTTCCAGGTATTCCTGGGAGATGAGTACTTCACGTTCCATGCCGTCCCAGCGGCGGGTCCAGTTTTCGTTGGCCCACATGGCGCAGAAGGAGAAGTCGAGGCTCTTATCCGCCAGGAACTGTTCCAACGGCTTTTCCAGCAACCGATGGCGGTTGAACCAGTAATAATAGAACACGAAGCCAGAGAGCCCCGAGGCCTTGGCCATTTCCACCTGGCGCCCCAGTAAAGTGGGGTCATCCAGCGAATAATGGCCGAGGTCCCGCGGCACGCGGGGCTGCACATGGCCTACGAAACGTGGCATGGCACGGCCGAGATTCGTCCAGTCTGTAAACCCTTTGCCCCACCAGGCATCGTTTTCCGCCATGCGGTGGAATTGTGGCAGGTAATAGGCCAGCAATATCGCCTTGCGGGAGGCGTGCGCGGGGGCGGGGCTGAATTCCTCAAAAAACGGCGCGGGGCGGGTGGAGCGGCGGATGGCGGCGGGGATTAACCCTTCCTGCTCTGGCCGCTTGGGCAGAAATATGCCGCTTTCCATATTGGCGAGGTAGTGCAGCAGCGGGTTCTGCCCGTGCAGATATTTCTTGTAGCGGCCAAGATAGAATTTGATATCGAACTCAGGCGAGGGGTCGCGTTCCTCGATCACGCCAAAGGCCAGAAAATGCTCGAACGGGTCGGCTCCGCCCGCGGCCACGTCCTGGTTCTGGGCCAGGTACCAGGTGGCATCGAACACTGGCACAGGGTTTACCTGGCCTGAAAGGCGGCGTTTGAGGAAATGTGCAAGGCAGGAAACGTTGCCTGGCAGGCCGTAGGTTTCCCGGTACCAGGTGGTGGAAAAATACGGGCATGGGTCGCGCCCTTCCGCCTCGCCGGCGGTGATGAAATGCAGCAGCGGGTTGCCGCCATTTGTTGCAACATCAGGGTAGCGGCTCAAATACCATTGCGGATGAAAATAAGGGTTGGGGCGCACGCCTTCCCGCCAGCCCGTGCGGCAAAAATGGGCAATATCATCACTGTCTCCGGCAGCAGTTTGTGGGTGTTGGCTGAGATACCAATCTGCCAGGAACAGGCCGCTATGCCGGATAATCTCAATTTCAGCCTGACTCTGTTCGTCCACGCGCGTCACCTTCCTGAAGGCACATCATGCCCGGTGCGTAATTGAGTGTCGATGCCCGCCGGGTTTCAGCTTTGCTCGTGCAGCCCAAGCCGCTCCAATATTGCCTCCAGCCGGACGGATGGCAGGAAATAATGGCCTTGCAACAAACCGCAGCCGAGCCGCCGGAGGCATGCCGCATCATCCTTGGTTTCCACACCTTCCGCCACAACCTGAAGCCCGAGAGACTGCCCAAGATTCAAAATGGATTGAACCAGAATCTGGTTACCATGAGATTTCGCGATATCTTTTACGAAGCTGCGATCGATCTTGATCTTGTTTACATAGCTTTGGCGTAGCGTGGCCATGGTGGCGTAGCCGACTCCGAAATCATCGATGGAGATTTGCACGCCCCCCCGCGCCAGCCGGATCAGCTTGTCCTGCACGGACCGGATATCCAGAGCCGTTTCCTCCGTGATCTCGACTTCGAGCATGGAGGTGGGGCAATTGCATCTCGCCAGCTCAGAAAGTAAAATTTCATCAACGGCGAGGTGCGATATCTCACGCGGAGAAATATTTATCGCCACGCGCATTTGGGTGAGCCCCCTGGCGCGTAATTCTTGTATCGTTAGGCAAACACTGGATAAAATATATCGCAGAAGCGGTTCGGCAAGCCCGGAAAGAGCTGCAGTTGAGATGATCTCCTGCGGTGGCACCAGCCCGTGCTTAGGGTGGTTCCATCGCAAAAGCGCTTCGAGGCTTACGAGCTTCTGGCCGTCGTAGCCAAACACCGGCTGGTACCAGACTTCCGGCTCCCCCTCTTCCAATGCGCGTCGCAGGTTGCGCTCGATATCGCGGCGCATTTCCAGTCGGGCCCGCAACCGCTCATCAAACATATAAATCTGACCGCGACCAGTTTTTTTGGCGGTGAGCAGTGCCTCGTTGGCGTGGGTTAAAAGTTCCGTCACATCGCGCTCGGCCCCGGTGCAAAGGCCGATACAGGCGCTCAGCCGGCCGGCATCGAAGGAGGCAAGCGGCATTGCCACTGAGGTGATGAGGCGCGTGGCAAGCTCGGCGGGCGAAGTATCTGTCGTTTGCGCATCGTGGAAGATCGCGAATTCGTCAACACCCAGCCTGGCGAGGGCAAAGGTGCCGCGCAGCGTTTCCGAAAGCCGCCTCGCAATTTCGATCAGCACGCGGTCTCCAGAATGGTGGCCGAAAGTGTCGTTGATGGCGCTGAAACCGTCGAGGTCAAGCAGCATCAGGCAGAACGGCGCCGCCCCGCCGCCCAGCCGATTGGTTATCTCGCGAATGAAGCCGGAGCGGTTGAATAGCCCGGTCAGGTCGTCATGCATGGCGCGGTGGCTCATCTCCTGGGCGGTCAAAACTGCTCGCGAATGGGCTTCCTCTAATGAATTTGCCAGCGTTACGGCTTGGTTTTTTAAAAAATTGGTCTCGCAAAAAGCACGTTCACTCTGCCAGGCGAACCGCATCAGCGCCGCGCCGTAAATCAGCACGGTCAGCGCCAGCCAGTTCCGGTCGAACCCGCCCGTGTAGAGAAGGCAGCCAAATACGGAGAGCAGCGGTGGAAGAATGAAACAGCTCGGCATCCGCGCAAAAGGCGTGCCGTGGGTAATGGCGCCCGCGGTGATGCCGCAGACCATGGTGAGATAGAACAGCGTTTGCGGGGTTGTGTAGCCATTGCACAAAACGGGTACCAGCGCCCAGACCAAGCCGGAGAACAGCGCGGTGAGGCAGAGCCGGTTTAAAGCCCGCTGCGTTTCGTGCAGGCTGAACTGCGGCGTTTCTCTGGTTTTTTTGTCAATGCTGGGCCATGCCTGGGCAATGCGCATGGCGTTGGCTACACAGACAGCCGCGAACCATGCCACACCCTGCCGGCTATGCTGCGAATGAATCGATACGAACAGCGCGATGGCGGCGATGGCGAGATTAACCGGAATGGCAATCAGGATGTTCCGGCGCAGGGCAGCAAGCTGGTCCGCACGGATAAGCATGTTCAGCGAATTGTTTTTAGTCTCTTCCTCTGTGTTATTCTCATTGTACATAATTTTGAAGAGACCCTTGAAAACAACGGGCTTTATATGGGCATTCACTAGCGTCAAAAGAATTGTATCTGTCAATCCTTAATTTGGCCTGACGTAACCTTTAAGCAAGTTTATGCGGAAGAGCCGCAAAAAAAGGCGCCGAGGCGCCTTTTTTAGGAAAACAAGGCTAAGTTGCGCGGCGCTTATGCGGCGTCGTCGTTGCGGCGCTCGGCCTTTTTACGGTCATTCGGGTTGAGATAGCGCTTGCGGATGCGCACGGCCGAGGGGGTAACCTCCACCAGTTCGTCATCCTGAACATAGGCGATTGCCTGCTCAAGGCTCATGCGACGGGGCGGGACCAACAGCAGCGCCTCATCCTTGCCCGCGGCACGGATATTGGTGAGCTTCTTTTCGCGCACAGGGTTCACGTCCAGGTCGTTCTCGCGGCTATGCTCACCCAGGATCATGCCGACATAAACCTTCTCGCCTGGGTTCACGAACAGCACGCCGCGGTCCTGCAGGGAGAACAGGGAGTACTGCACCGCCTCGCCATCCTCGGAGGAGATCAACGCGCCATTGCGGCGGCCTTCGATCTTGCCTTTCCAGGGGCCGTAGCCGGCGAACAGGCGGTTCATCACGCCGGTGCCGCGCGTATCGGTCAGGAACTCGCCATGATAGCCGATGAGGCCGCGCGAGGGAATGCGGAAGGTGAGGCGCTGCTTGTCGCCGCCGGAGGGGCGGATGTCGGAGAGCTCGCCCTTGCGGCGGGACATTTTGTCCACCACCGCGCCGGCATAGGGCTCGTCCACGTCGATCAGCACCTCTTCATAAGGCTCCTCGCGCTCGCCGGTTTCCTCGTTCATGCGGGTGAGCACGCGGGGGCGGCCGATGGTGAGTTCGAAACCTTCACGGCGCATGGTCTCGATGAGCACGCCGAGCTGAAGCTCGCCACGGCCGGAGACCTCGAACGCATCGGTTTCCGGCGCCACGGCCACCTGAATGGCCACGTTGCCCTCGGTTTCCTGGAACAGGCGGTCGCGGATCTGGCGGGAGGTGACCTTCTTGCCCTCACGGCCGCCCAGTGGGCCGTCATTGATGCGGAAGGTCATGGAGAGGGTCGGCGGGTCGATCGGCGTGGCGGGCAGCGGGGTTGTCACTTCCGGGGCGCAGATCGTGTAGGGGATGGTGGTGTCGGAAAGCCCGGCCACGGCGACGATGTCTCCTGCGCTCACCTCATCCACCGGCACGCGCTCCAGCCCACGGAAAGAGAGCAGCTTGGTCAGGCGGCCGGTTTCCACCACCTTGCCGTTCAGGTCCAGCACCTTCACGGGCATGTTCAGGCTTGCCTTGCCTTGCTCCACGCGCCCGGTGAGCACGCGGCCGAGGAAGGTGTCGGCCTCCAGAATGGTAGCAACCATGGCGAAGGGCGCGTCCGCATCCAGCGCCGGGGCGGGCACATGGCTCAAAATCAGGTCGAACAGCGGGGTCAGGCTCTCGCGCGGGTCGTTCAGATCCTTCACCGCCCAGCCCTGGCGGCCGGAAGCGAACAGCATCGGGAAGTCGAGCTGCTCCTCATTCGCGTCCAGCGAGGCGAACAGGTCGAACATCTCGTTATGCACATCGTCCGGGCGGGCATCGCCACGGTCGATCTTGTTTACCACCACGATAGGCTTCAGGCCGCGGGCCAGCGCCTTGCCGAGCACAAACTTGGTCTGCGGCAGCACGCCTTCGGCGGCGTCCACCAAAATCACGGCGCCATCCACCATGCTCAAAATCCGCTCCACCTCACCGCCGAAATCGGCGTGGCCGGGGGTGTCGACGATGTTGATGCGCGTGTCCTTCCACACCACCGAGGCCACTTTTGCCAGAATGGTGATGCCGCGCTCCTTTTCCAGGTCGTTGCGGTCCAGTGCGCGCTCGGCCACGGCCTGGTGGGCGGCGAAAGCGCCGGATTGCTTCAGCAGTTGATCGGTAAGGGTGGTTTTACCATGGTCAACGTGGGCGATAATGGCAATATTGCGGATTTTCGGCGCGGACATTGCAGGCTACCTATGAAATGAGCAAACCAGCCGGGCCGGGGCGCCATGGGCGCGCCAGTCCAGCCGGGGTGCTCGTTGATGAATTGTGCCCCGCATAGCGATATTGCGCCGCAAAAGCGAGGGTAAAAACATCAATTTTATAACATGGGCGCCTTGCGGCGCCCATACCGTGTTACTGGGCGGGTGATGAGGACATGCCAGTGGCAGCATCATGGGACATGCCAGGGGTGTTCTGCATGCCACCCGAGGGGGTGGGCGCATCATGGGTGACTCCGCCACCCTGGGACATATCGCCCGCGCGGGAGGTAGCATTGACGGAAGGTGCCATGCTGCCTGTTTCGGTGTCGTTATCTCCGTCGTTGGACATGGCATTGGCGTTGCCGGAGGACATGCCGCTTTCATCTGACATGCTGCTGCCAGGCTCGACCTCCTGCAAGGCATTGGCGGTATCCTGAGAAGCGGTTGTATAATCGCCGGAACTCAAGGCATTGCGGGCATCTTCGATTGCCTTCACGGCCGGGGATTGATCGGTCGACATGGCAGAGCCGGCATCCACACTACGGGTCAGCAGGCGGGTTTCCGCGTGGGAAAGGGCCGAATCCGCCCGTGCTTTGTCTTGGTGCTCAATGGCGTGCTGGGCCATGTGCAGGTATGCGCGCGGCCCAGCATTTTCCGGCATACCGCCTGAGCCGACGGGGGCGGCGGATTGGGCGCAAGCGGCGCCAGCGCTGAGGATTAGGGCGGCGGAAGCCAGCCAAATGTGACGCATGGGCATTCTCCTTAAGCTATGTTTGGCCTTGCGGTTCTCCACTCCAACTGGGAAGAGCGGGCTGATTGCCAAGCCGTGCGGGCTGGAGAGGGTATTAAAGCCTCGTCATAAGGCGCGGATGCGGTTAAAGATTCAGCAGGCTTCGCGGTTTGCGAGCAGACCATTTTCATCGGGAGACATGTGAGACTTCCCCTGATCCTCTGCGCGCTTGTTCTGGGCACCACGCCCGCCCTGGCTGATATGCCAGATAGCGCCGCCTGCGCGGCTGCGGGGCGTGCGGCGGAACTGGCGAATGCACTGCCCCCTAATCTGCTGCTTTCCATAGGCATGGTGGAAAGCGGCCGGGCCGACCCGCTGACCGGAGGCTTCGCCCCCTGGCCCTGGACGGTGAATGCCGATGGCAATGGCCAGTATTTTACAAGTAAGCAGGATGCGGAGGCTTTTGTGCGGCTGGCCCAGGCCTCGGGCGCGCGGGATATCGATGTCGGCTGTTTCCAGATCAGCCTTGAAAACCATCCTGACGCCTTCGCCTCGCTGGATGATGCCTTCGACCCGGCCAAGAATGCCGGCTTTGCGGCTCTCTATCTAACCCAGCTTAAAGGCCAGACAGGCTCCTGGAACAGCGCCATCGCCGACTACCATTCAGCGCTGCCGAATCTCGGCTTGCCATACCAGCGCCTGGTGCTGGCGGCCTGGAAGCGGCTGGGGGATATGCCGCCGGATCTGGGCGCGGATATCACGCAAGCGGCGTTTCAAGCGCCGGACCCGGTGGTGATTATTCAGTCTCCGGAGGCGCGGAAAGTGCATGTATACACAATGAACGCGCCGGACGATGCCTCCTGGCGGCCCGGGTTGCCGCGGGTTATCGATAATCCGTGATACCATGGGCGATTGAACTCAGGCCGCTCAAGCTCTAGAGCAGGCGGACCATGAGCGAAAACAATACCACCGCCCAGCTGAGCTGGCCCTTCCGTGAAGCCGAACGCATCGCCGAGCGGCTGAAACAGAAAGGCAAGACCGAGGCGCTGTTCGAGACCGGCTATGGCCCCTCCGGCCTGCCGCATATCGGCACGTTCGGCGAGGTGGCGCGCACCAGCTGGGTGCGCAAGGCGTTCACGGAACTCACCGGCCTGCCTTCCCGCCTGCTGGCCTTCTCCGATGATATGGACGGCCTGCGCAAGGTGCCGGACAACGTGCCGAACAAGGAGATGCTGCGCGAATATCTTGGCAAGCCGCTGACGCGCATCCCCGACCCGTTCGGCAAGTTCGAGAGCTTTGGCGCCCACAACAACAACATGCTGCAGGAGTTCCTGCGCGCTTTCGGGTTTGAGTTCGAGTTCGCCTCCGCCAGCGATTACTATGCCTCCGGCCGGTTCGACGCGGCTTTGCTGCATGTGCTGAAGCACCATGACGAGATCGTGCAGATCATCCTTCCCACGCTGGGGGCAGAGCGCAAGGCCACCTATTCGCCGATTCTGCCCATCCATCCGCGCACGGGCATTGTGATGCAGGTACCCATCGACCGGGTGGATGCCGCGCATGGCACGGTGTTGTGGACCGACCCGGAGAGCGGCGCGAAGTTCGAGACCTCCGTGCTGGGCGGCAATGCCAAGCTGCAATGGAAGGCGGACTGGGCAATGCGCTGGTACGCGCTGGATGTGGACTACGAAATGTCCGGCAAAGACCTCATCGATTCCGTGAAGCTCTCATCTTCCATCTGCCGGGCCCTGGGCAAGGAGCCGCCGGTAACGCTCACCTACGAGCTGTTCCTGGACGATAAGGGCCAGAAGATCAGTAAGTCTAAGGGTAATGGGCTCTCCATTGAACAATGGCTGACCTACGCACCCAAGGAGAGCCTGGCGCAGTTCATGTATCATGCCCCGCAGCGCGCGAAGAAGCTGTTCTTCGATGTGATTCCCCGCTCGACGGACGATTACATCAACTATGTTGCAGCACTGCCCACGGCGGAAAAGCCGCATGAGAATCCGGCCTGGCATATCCATGGCGGGGTTGCCCCGTCCCATGCCGGTTCGCCGATCAGCTTCACCATGCTGCTGAATCTTGCTTCGGTGAGTAATGCCGACAGCGCCGAGATGCTGTGGGGCTTTATCCGTGCTTACATGCCCGAGGCCAATGCTGGGAGCTTCCCGTTCCTGGCGGAGCTGGTGCATTATGCCGTGGCCTATAACCGCGATTTCGTGGCGCCCAAGCGCCAGTACCGCGTGGCTACCACGGCGGAGCGTGCGGCGCTGGAAGATTTGCGCGAGCGGCTTTCCAAGGGCCGGCAAGCCGAATATCCCGGTGATACTGAGGCCGAGCGGCTGCAAAACCTGGTTTATGCCGTTGGCAAGGAGCAGGAATTCAAGCCGCTGAAGGCGTGGTTCGATTGCCTTTATCAAGTATTGCTCGGCACCCAGGAAGGGCCGCGCTTTGGCGGGTTTATTGCCCTTTATGGCGTGGAGCGGACGATTGCGCTGATTGAAAAAAACCTCGCCCGTGAGGCGGCGGCGGCCTGAAACTTGCGCCGCTATCTGAAGCTGCTGCCGCCCGCATTCGGGATTTTACTTCTGGTGGCCATTGCCTTTGGGCTGCACGGCATTTTGGCCAAGGTGGGGCTGGCGGAGATTTTGGCCGCCTTCCTGGCCACGCCGGTTTGGGATGTAATTCGCGCCCTGGCGCTGTTGGCGGCTTCCATCGGCATCATGGCGGCTTATGACCTGCCGGGGGTTTTTTTCGCGCGGCGGGGCGGGGCCAGCCCGCATCTGCCTTACCCCAGCATTGGCCTGGCTTCTTTCTGCGCCTATGCGCTCAGCCATGTGCTGGGGGCGGCAGCATTAACGGCGGCGGCCATCCGCTTACGCTTCTATGCCCATTGGGATGTGCCGCCGGGCGGTATCGCGCGCATTGTGGCACTATCGGGCAGCAATTTCACACTAGGCGTTTTCACTCTCATGGGCGTGCTGCTGCTGGCGGACCCATACTCTGTGCCGTTGCCGGGGGCTTTGGCGGCAAATCTGTTGCGCGGGCTTGGGCTGGCGCTGCTGGCGGTGCCGCTGTTTTACGTTCTGGCGGCGCGCAAACGAGACGCGGTGGTGCTGCTTGGTAAACAGATCGCCCTGCCGGGGTCGCGGATTGCCCTGGCGCAGATAGCACTCTCCTGCCTTGATATCTGTTGCGCCTGCGCCATTTTACACGCTGTGCTGCCGGCAGCGCCGGGGCTGACCTATGCGCATACTTTAAGCCTGTATTTAGGCGCCTTTGCCGCTGGGGTGCTCTCGGGGTTGCCAGGCGGTGTGGGTGTGTTTGACTCCGTATTACTGCTGGGGCTTTCCGCTTATCTGCCCGCCGCAGAGGCGCTTGGGGCCATTTTGTTGTTCCGCGTTATGTATTTTCTCGCCCCGGCATGTTTGGCCGGGTTGTGCTATGCCGGGCACGAGCTTTGGGTTTACGCATCAAGGAACCGTTCATCGTAACCTGAGCCTTGCCCGCATAAGGCTGATCAGGCCGCGTGTTCTTCCCGCGCGGCTTCCCAAACCTCTTTCGCGGCATCCAGGTTCATGGCGCCGATGCCAAGCCCGGCGATCAGGTCCGGCCAGAGGCTGTGCCAGAGATAAGCTGTGATAACCCCTGCCAGGATGATGGCGGCGTTGGCCAGCACGTCGTTACGGGCGGAGAGAAAGGCGGCACGGGTGATGCTGCCGCCGGTGTGGCGGTGCCGGGCGAGGATTGCCGCCGCGCAGAGATTCACCGCCATGGCGGCCAGGCCGGTGAGGGAGAGCCAGGCGGCGTTGGGCGCTTCAGGGTGCCAGATTTTGGTAATGGCCTGCCAGAGCGTGGCGAGGCTGGGGATGAGGATCAGCCCCGCCATTACCATGCCTGCTTTGGCCCGCGCCTTTGGCGCCCAGCCAAGGGCGGCAAGCAGCAGAAAATTCACCGCCGAATCTTCCAGGAAATCCACGCTGTCCGCGAACAGGGAGACGGAGCCGATGGCCCGCGCCACCCCGAATTCAAAGAAAAAGAATCCAAAATTCAGAATCAGCGCCGCCAGGGCGGCCTGGCGTAGGGAGATTTTAAGCATCACGTTCTCCGGACAAGAAAAAGGGGCCTTTCGGCCCCTTTTGGATCAGCGGCGCAGGTTAAGGCGGCCGATCAGATCCTGGTAGCGCTTCACGTTCTTGCGCTTCAGATAGTCCAGCAGCGAGCGGCGCTGGCCGACGAGCACCAGCAGGCCACGGCGGGAATGATAGTCCTTCGCGTGGGTCTTCAGATGCTCGGTCAGGTTGGAAATGCGCTCGGAGAGAAGAGCCACCTGGACTTCCGGGGAGCCGGTGTCGTTAGCGGCGGTGGCATATTCGGCAACGAGCTCGGTACGGCGCTCTGGCGTAATCGACATCGT
>JAGXAO010000042.1 GCA_018971565.1 Rhodospirillales bacterium | reverse complement strand
TGCGCTGCCTGGTGGGAGCGTGAAGTGTGGGATCTTTTTGGCATCAGCTTCGATGGCCTGGAAGATCATCGCCGTATTCTCAGCGATTACGGATTCGAAGGACATCCTTTGCGCAAGGATTTTCCGCTCACCGGCTATGTCGAGGTTCATTACGATGAAGACCGTAAGGCAGTTGTCTACGACAAGGTGAAGCTGACGCAGGAGTTCCGGAATTTTGATTTCCTCTCGCCATGGGAAGGCATGACCTTGCTGCCAGGCGATGAAAAGGTGAACAGGAGCCGCTCATGAGCGAGACCGCACCGCCGACCAAGACGGTTTTCGAGGTCGACAGCCACACCATTAATTTTGGTCCGCAGCACCCTTCCGCGCATGGCGTGCTGCGCTTGATCATGGAGATGGACGGCGAGGTTATTGAGCGTTGCGACCCGCATATCGGGCTTCTGCACCGCGGCACCGAGAAGCTGATTGAGTATAAGAGCTACATGCAGGCGGTGCCGTATTTCGACCGTCTGGATTATGTTTCGCCGATGAGCTGCGAACATGCTTTTGCTCTTGCAACGGAAAAATTACTGGGCGTGGAAGCGCCGGAGCGGGCACAGTGGATTCGCGTAATGTTCGCGGAACTTACCCGTGTGCTGAACCATCTTCTCAATGTAAGCCATTTCGCGCTGGATTGCGGCGCGATTTCGCCATCCTTGTGGATGTATGAGGAGCGTGAAAAGCTGCTTTCGTTTTACGAGGCTGCTTCCGGCGCGCGCTTTCACTCCAATTATTTTCGTCCTGGCGGTGTATCGAAGGATCTGCCGGCGGGGCTTGCGGAAGATATTCTTGCCTGGGCCAATGAGTTTCCGAAATTCATCGACGAGATGGAGAACCTTCTCAACGGCAATCGCATCTTCAAGCAACGCCTTGTTGATATCGGGGTGATTTCAGCTGAGGATGCGCTGGCCTGGGGATTCACCGGTCCGTCTCTGCGCGGCTCTGGTGTCGCGTGGGATCTGCGCCGTGCCCAGCCTTACGACAAATATGCCGAGGTGGAATTTGATGTTCCCGTTGGCAAGCACGGTGATTCCTACGATCGCTATCTTGTCCGCATGGCGGAGATGCGGGAGAGTTTGAAAATCGTCAAACAGGCTCTGGCGAAAATGAAACCAGGCCCGGTGAAGGTGCAGGACCGCAAGATCACCCCGCCGACGCGCGCCGAGATGAAGCATTCGATGGAAGCGCTGATCCATCACTTCAAGCTCTATACGGAAGGCTATCACGTGCCCGCGGGTGCGACGTATACGGCGGTGGAAGCACCGAAGGGCGAATTTGGGGTTTATCTGCAAGCAGATGGCACAAACCGGCCTTATCGCTGCAAAATTCGCGCGACCGGTTTTTCGCATCTCCAGGCGACGGAGAAGCTTTGCAAGGGCCACATGCTGGCCGATATGGTGGCGATCCTGGGGTCGCTCGACATTGTTTTTGGTGAGATCGACCGGTGAGCAGCACGCACGCAAACCCGACCAGCTTCGCCTTTACCGAAGCCAACATGAAGTTGGTGGAAAAGGCGATTAAGAAATATCCCGAAGGCAGGCAGATGAGCGCCGTGAAATCGCTGCTCGACCTGGCGCAACGGCAGATGGGGGCGCAAACAGGCTCAATCTGGCTGCCGCGTGCGGCGATGGATAAAGTGGCTGAGATTCTTGGTGTGGCCCCCATGCGGGTTTATGAGGTTGCGACTTTTTACACGATGTTCAACCTGCAGCCGGTGGGCAAATATCACCTTCAGGTTTGCACCACCACGCCATGCTGGCTGCGCGGCTCGGACGATATTGTACGCGCCTGCAAAGCTGCAAGCGGAGTTAAGAACTTCGGTGAAACGAGCGAGGATGGTGTTTTCACACTGAAGGAAGTCGAGTGTCTGGGTGCTTGCGTGAACGCGCCGATCTTGCAGGTGAACGATGATTATTATGAGGATATGGACGCGGCCCGTGTGGAAGCGCTGCTCAACGATCTGCGCGCCGGCAAGCCCTTGCCACCGGCGGGTTCGCTAGGGGGGCGCCAATCATCTGCCCCGGCCTCGGGTCAAACCTCCCTTGTTTCAGCCCCCGGTTCCGCGGAGTGAGCGAATGTTGAAAGATACAGATCGCATCTATCAAAATCTTTACGGTCAGAAGGACTGGAAACTGGCCGCAGCGCGTGCGCGCGGAGATTGGGAGAATACAGCGGACATTATCGCCCGAGGGCGAGATGCGCTGATTGAGGAAATGAAAGCCTCGGGTATGCGTGGGCGCGGCGGGGCAGGGTTCCCCACCGGCATGAAATGGTCCTTCATGCCCAAGCAAAGCGATGGCCGCCCGTCATATCTTGTTATCAACGCTGATGAATCCGAGCCTGGCACCTGCAAGGATCGCGATATTATGCGCAATGAGCCGCATAAGCTCATTGAAGGCGCATTGATCGCCAGTTTCGCGATGGGTGCGAACAAGGCATTCATTTATATTCGTGGCGAATATTATAACGAGGCGCTGGTTCTCCAGGCTGCGATCGACGAAGCCTATGAAGCCGGATTGCTTGGCAAGAATGCGGCAGGTGCGGGGTGGGATTTTGACCTCGTGCTGCAACGTGGTGCTGGCGCCTACATCTGCGGCGAAGAGTCCGCGATGCTGGAGAGCCTGGAGGGCAAGAAGGGAATGCCCCGCATGAAGCCGCCCTTCCCGGCGGCGATGGGGCTTTATGGCTGCCCGACCACGGTGAATAACGTGGAAACCATTGCAGGCGTGCCGACCATCATGCGCCGTGGTGCTGCCTGGTTCGCGGGCCTGGGCCGGCCGAAAAACGCGGGGACGAAAATTTTCTGCATCTCCGGCCATGTGAATAATCCCTGCAATGTCGAGGAAGAACTCGGCATTCCGCTGCGTGAGCTGATTGAGAAACATGCGGGCGGCGTGCGTGGCGGCTGGGATAATCTCCAGGCAATCATTCCGGGCGGTGCATCATCCCCGGTGTTGAATAAGGCCATGTGTGACACCCAGCTGATGGATTTTGATTCATTGGCGGCGGTAAAAAGCATGATGGGCTCGGGCGCCATCATCGTCATGGATAAATCCGTGGATGTGGTGAAGGCGATCTGGCGCTTGTCGAAATTTTTTAAGCATGAGAGCTGCGGCCAGTGCACACCCTGCCGCGAAGGCACGGGGTGGATGATGCGCCAGATGGACCGGATTGTGCAGAACAGGGCGAGCCTTGCCGATATTCAATTGCTGGAGCAGGTGACGACCCAGGTGGCGGGCCACACGATCTGCGCTTTCGGCGAAGCGGCTTCCTGGCCGATCCAGGGTATGATGCGCGCCTTCCGCCCGGAAGTGGAAGCGCGAGCAATTGATTATCACGCGTCCAATCAAGCGCGGGCGGCGGAGTAAGCCATGGCAAAGCTCACCATTGATGGCATTGAGGTTGAGGTTCCGAACGGTTCCACCGTGATCCAGGCATGCGAGGCCGCGGGCGTCGAAATTCCGCGCTTCTGCTATCATGAGCGGCTTTCCATCGCGGGCAATTGCCGTATGTGCCTCGTGGAAATTGAAAAAATGCCGCCGAAGCCCGTTGCCTCCTGCGGCCAGCCGGTGGCGGACGGCATGGTGGTGCACACAGATAGCGAGATGGTCCGCAAGGGCCGCCGTGGTGTTATGGAATTCCTGCTCATCAACCACCCGCTGGATTGCCCTATCTGCGACCAGGGCGGTGAATGCGACCTACAAGACGAAGCCGTGGCGTATGGCCGTGACCATTCACGCTATGAGGATGGCAAACGCAGCGTGGCCCAGCCGGATTGGGGCCCGCTCGTCAAAACCACAATGACGCGCTGCATCCATTGCACGCGCTGCATCCGCTTTACCACGGAAGTTGCCGGTGTTGCGGAACTGGGTGCCACCCAGCGTGGGGAGGAAACCAAGGTCGGCACCTATGTGCAGAAGGCGCTTACCTCCGAACTTTCCGGCAATATCATCGATCTTTGCCCTGTCGGCGCGCTAACCTCCAAGCCCTACGCCTTCACGGCGCGGCCGTGGGAGCTGCGCAAGACGGACAGCATCGATGTGCTGGATGCGCTTGGTTCGAATATCCGAATCGATGCGCGCGGTGCAGAAGTGTTGCGCATTTTGCCGCGTATAAATGATGATGTGAACGAGGAATGGCTGGGCGATAAATCCCGCTTCTCGGTGGATGGCCTGAAGCGCCGCCGGCTGGACCGCCCATGGATTCGTGAGAACGGCAAGCTGCGCCCCGCAAGCTGGGAGGAGGCGTTTGCCGCCATCGCGGCCAAGGTGAAGGCCACTTCCCCCGCCAAAATGGGCGCGCTGGCGGGCGATCTCGCCGATGTTGAATCCATGCTGGCGCTGAAGGGTTTTTTTGCGGGCCTGGGCAGTAAAAATATCGATTGCCGGATCGATGGATCAAATTTCGATACGTCCAAGCGCGCTTTCTATCTTTTCAACACCACTGTCGCAGGAATCGAAGACGCGGATGCGCTGCTGATCATCGGCAGTAACCCGCGCCATGAAGCGCCGGTGTTGAACGCCCGCATTCGCAAGCGCTGGCTGGCTGGCGGATTCAAAATAGGTATGATCGGCAATGTAGCTGATCTTACCTATAAGTTCGACCATCTTGGCGAGGGGCCGGAGGCAATTCAGGCGCTGCTGAATGGCTCGCACGCTTTTGCTGATGTGTTGAAGAACGCTGCCAGGCCGATGGTTATTCTTGGCGCTGGCGCTTTGGCCGGGCCAGAGGGCGGTGGGGTTCACGCCGCCGCCTGGAAGCTCGCCGCGCAGTTCAACATGCTCACGCCGGAATGGCACGGTTTTAATCTGCTGCACCATGCCGCCTCGCGCGTTGGCGCGCTGGATCTCGGTTTTCTGCCGGTTGAGGGTGCCCTAGACGCGAAGGCAATGCTTTCCGGTGCGGCTGATGTGCTCTGGCTGCTAGGTGCTGATGCCGAGGCCGTGCGCGGCATTCCCGCAAATACGTTTGTGATCTATCAGGGCCATCATGGCGATGCCGGGGCGGCGCGTGCGGATGTTATCCTGCCAGGCGCTGCCTATACGGAAAAAGACGGCACTTATGTGAACACCGAGGGCCGCGTGCAGCAGGGCTATGCCGCCGTGAAGCCGCCCGGCGATGCGCGCGAGGATTGGCGCATTTTGCGGGCCATCTCCGCTTATCTGGGCCATGCGCTGCCTTATGATAATCTGGAGCAACTGCGCGATTATCTGAAGGCTGAATATTCGGTGTTCGGCGAAGAGTTCCGCCGCTTCGCCGGAACCGATGCGGCTGGCCCGGCGGGCGCAAGCGCAACGGGAAGCACAATTTTCAGGCCGCTACTGCCGAATTACTACCAGACGGATGTGATCAGCCGGTCCAGCCCAACCATGGCAGCCTGTGTGGCTGCCCATTATCCTGCCCTCGCGGAGGCTGCGGAATGAGCCTGTTCTGGGATACGAATTTGGGGATATTGATCCTCACGGTTTTGAAAACCTTGGCTCTGGTGGTGCCACTGTTGATCGGGGTTGCTTACCTCACTTTCTTTGAACGCAAGGTGATGGGTGCCATTCAGCTCCGCAAGGGCCCGAACGTGGTAGGCCCGTTCGGGCTTTGGCAACCCTTCGCCGATGCGTTGAAAATGCTCATGAAGGAGACGATTATCCCCACCGGGGCGGACAAGATTTTGTTTGTGCTGGCGCCGATGATCACCTTCGGGCTCGCCATCATCGCCTGGGCGGTAATTCCGGTTAATAATGGCTGGGGTATCGCCAATATTAATGTCGGAATTCTTTACCTTTTCGCCATTTCCTCACTTGGCGTTTACGGGGTGATTGTTGCGGGCTGGGCGTCTAACTCAAAATACGCTTTTCTGGGCGCGTTGCGTTCCGCCGCGCAAATGGTCTCCTACGAAGTCTCCATGGGGTTCGTCATCGTCACGGTGCTTATTCTCGCGGGCAGCCTAAACCTTAACGCCATTGTGCTGGCGCAGAAACATTTCTGGTTCGCGGTGCCGCTTTTCCCGCTTTTCGTGATCTTCTTCATCTCGGGCCTCGCGGAAACAAACCGTGCCCCGTTCGATCTGGCGGAAGGCGAGTCGGAAATTGTTGCCGGGTTCTTCGTGGAATATAGCGCCATGTCTTTCGCGCTGTTCTTCCTGGGTGAATACGCGAACATGATCATGATCAGCGGCATGACCACTGTGCTGTTTCTTGGTGGCTGGCTTTCACCGTTGCCGTTTCTGCCCTCGGGCGTGTTCTGGTTTCTTCTCAAGGTGCTCATCTGCTTGTTCGTGTTCGTATGGGTGCGCGCCACGCTGCCACGCTACCGGTACGACCAGCTGATGGCGCTGGGCTGGAAAGTGTTTTTACCCATTTCGCTCGTCTATCTCGTCGCTGTGGCGGGAGTAATGGAATATGCCGGTTGGCTGCCCAATGCGTAAGGAAGCAGTAGAATGAACAAGGTCCTCCGTTGGACATGGAGCCTCGTGCTGTGGGAAATCCTCTGCGGCCTGGGCATCACCTTGAGCTATTTCTTCCGGCCCAAGGCGACCATAAATTACCCGTTTGAGAAGAACCCCACCTCTGCCCGCTTCAGGGGGGAGCACGCGCTGCGCCGTTACCCCAATGGCGAGGAGCGTTGTATTGCCTGCAAACTTTGTGAGGCTGTGTGCCCGGCCCAAGCCATCACCATCGAGGCTGAGCCGCGCGAGGATGGCTCACGCCGTACCACGCGCTACGATATCGACATGGTAAAGTGCATCTATTGCGGGTTGTGCGAGGAAGCCTGCCCGGTGGATGCTATCGTTGAGGGACCAAATTTTGAGTACGCGACCGAAACGCGCGAGGAACTCCTCTATGACAAGCAGAAGCTGCTGGATAATGGCGACCGCTGGGAGCCGGAGTTGGCAAGGCGGCTCGAGCTGGACGCGCCGTACCGGTAAAGGCAGCCAAATATGATCCAAAATCTTGCTTTCTATCTCTTCTCCTTCTTCCTGCTGGCCTCGGCGGTGATGGTGGTGACCAGCCGCAACCCAGTGCACGCGGTGCTGTTCCTCATTCTCGGTTTCGTGAATGCCGCTGTGCTGTTTCTGCTGGCCGGAGCGGAGTTTTTGGCCTTTGTTCTGGTCATCGTCTATGTCGGCGCCGTCGCGGTGCTGTTCCTGTTTGTGGTGATGATGCTGGACGTGGATTTTGCGGCGCTGCATGAAGGCTTTCAGCGTTATGCGCCAGTTGGCGCGCTTGTGGCGCTCATCATGTTCGCCGAGCTCGCCTTTATTGCGGGAACCTGGGCCATAGCGCCGGCCGGCAGCGCGGACAGGCTGTTTCCCACGCCGGATAATGTTTCCAACACAGTGGCGCTGGGCCAGTTGATCTACACCTCTTATCTGCCGCTATTCCAGCTTTCGGGTGTTATCCTGCTGGTGGCGATGATCGGCGCCATTGTGCTCACGCACCGTGACCGCAAACGCTCGCTGCATCAGAATATTTCCAAGCAGCATGCCCGCACCCCGGCGCAAACCCTGGCGATGGTGCGTGCCCCGCTGGGCGTGGGTGCTGCCCTGCCTGAACGGCAGCGAGAGGAGGAGACGCACCGATGATTGTTCCACTCTCGCATTATCTGGTTGTCTCGGCCATGCTGCTGGTGATCGGCATTTTCGGCATATTCATGAACAGAAAGAACGTCATCATCATCATGATGTCGATCGAGCTGATTCTGCTTGCCGCCAACCTCAATTTCGTCGCCTTTTCCGGCGTGTTGCACGATATGGTTGGCCAGGTATTCACCATGTTCGTTCTCACCGTGGCCGCCGCTGAATCCGCGATCGGCCTTGCCATTCTGGTCATCTACTTCCGTAATCGCGGCTCGATCGAGGTCGAGGACGTGACGCTGATGAAGGGCT
Organism: Rhodospirillales bacterium; assembly: GCA_018971565.1. Lineage (GTDB taxonomy): Bacteria > Pseudomonadota > Alphaproteobacteria > Acetobacterales > Acetobacteraceae > Acidocella. Next base: position 7,929 of record JAGXAO010000042.1, on the reverse strand, counting down.
GAAGATGTACACCCTAATTGCCGTTTTTGCCCCGCTCGTTGGCGCCGTTCTTTCCGGTGTGGCCCGCCCGGCTCTGGGCAAGCAGCTTTCCATCGCGGCGAGCATATTGTTCATGCTTGTCTCCGCCGCGGCCGCGGTGTTTGCATACCGCATTGGCGTGCACCCGCCGCTGGCCATTGCGCAATGGATTCAGGTTGGAGGCTTCAATCCGCACTGGACCCTTCGCCAGGACCAGTTAAGCCTGGTGATGGTGGTGATGGTGAGTGTGGTTTCCATGCTCATCCACGTTTATTCCGTGGGCTATATGGCGCATGATGAAACGCCGCAGCGTTTCATGTCCTATATCTCGCTGTTCACCTTCGCGATGCTGATGCTGGTGACGGCGAACAACCTCGTCCAGCTGTTCTTCGGCTGGGAGGGTGTGGGCCTCGTCTCCTATCTACTCATTAATTACTGGTACGACCGCAAAGCCGCCAACGATGCCGCCATCAAGGCTTTCATTGTCAACCGCGTGGGCGATCTTGCTTTCGCCGTGGGCATCGCGCTGGCTTATTTCACCTTCGGCAGCGTCAATTTCGATGTAATTTTCACCGGGGTTCAGGCGCATGTCGGCCAGCATTACACGCTGTTCGGCACGTCCTTTCCGGTGCTGGAAGTCATCGCCTTTCTGCTGTTCATCGGCGCCATGGGCAAATCCGCGCAGATATTCCTGCACACCTGGCTGGCGGACGCGATGGAAGGCCCCACGCCGATCTCAGCACTCATCCACGCCGCAACCATGGTGGCCGCGGGCGTGTTCATGATCGTGCGGATGTCGCCGCTCATCAATGCCGCACCGGCGGCGATGGAGTTTATCACCATCATTGGTGCCAGCACGGCGTTCTTTGCCGCCACCATCGGCTGCGTGCAGAACGACATCAAACGCGTGATTGCCTATTCCACATGCTCGCAGCTCGGCTACATGTTCCTGGCGGCAGGCGTGGGCGCGTATCCGGTGGCGATGTTCCACCTCATCAACCACGCTTTGTTCAAGGCGCTGCTGTTCCTCTCCGCCGGTTCGGTAATCCACGCGATGTCTGACGAGCAGGATATCCGCCTGATGGGCGGGTTGGGCGGCAAGCTGCCCTTCACCTGTGCCATGATGCTCATCGGCTCCCTCGCGCTCATCGCGATTCCGCCATTTTCAGGTTATTACTCGAAAGATGCGGTGCTGGAATCGGCTCTCGCCGCGCATACCGCCGCTGGTACATATGGCTGGGTTTGCGGCACGGCGGCGGCGGGGCTTACGGCCTTCTACACCTCGCGCCTGTTCTTCCTGGTGTTCACGGGTAAATCCCGCGCGCCCAAACATGTGCAGGAGCATGTGCATGAAAGCCCGGTGGTGATGCTGCTGCCGCTGCTGGTGCTGGCGGTTGGCGCCTTTGCCAGCGGCTTTGTTCTGAAGCCTTACTTCATCGGCGCGCAGTTTCAGAATTTCTGGGGCAACTCAATCGCCGTTGCAGCCAGTTCCGGCATGTTGGGTATGGATAGCGTTACCGGCCTCGCCAAAATGGCGCCGTTGCTGGTTGGCATTCTCGGCATTCTGGTGGCGGTGCTGTTTTATCTGCTGGTTCCATCGCTGCCTGGCAGGCTCGCCCAGGGCATGGCGCCGCTCTACCGCTTTCTGTTGAATAAGTGGTATTTCGACGAGATTTACGATGCGCTGCTGGTGCGGCCCTCGCTCCGGCTTGCGAAATTTGCCTGGCGCAGTGACGATCAGGTGATCGACGGCGTACCAAACGGGCTCGCCGCAATCACGTCTGATGCCTCCGCCCAGGCCGTGAAGCTGCAAACCGGCTCCATTGCGCTCTACGCTTTTATTATGCTGATCGGCCTGCTGGTTTTGGTCAGCCTCTTCATCTGGGTGAAGTGATCATGAACCAGCTTGGTTTCCCCATCCTCTCGCTCATTACTTATTTGCCGCTGCTGGGCGCCTTTCTGGTCGCCACGCTCAGTGGGGATGACGCGAAGGCCGCCTGCAAGGCGCGCCGCATTGCGCTTATCTTCTCGCTCGTGGTGCTGCTGCTCGGCGTTTATGTGTGGACGCAGTTCAACCCCGCCATTGCTGGCTACCAGTTCGTGGAAGTGATGCCCTGGCTCTCTGGCATCAACGTGGAGTATCGCATGGGGGTGGATGGCATCAGCCTGTTCCTCATCATGCTGACCTTGGTGCTGACACCCATCGCCATTCTTGCCAGTAACGGCATTAAAACCCGCACGCGCAGCTTTTTCGCCGCGATGCTGCTGCTGGAAACAATGACGATCGGCATGTTCGCCGCCACGGACTTTGTGCTGTTCTACGTGTTTTTCGAGGCCGTGCTGCTGCCGATGTACCTCATCATCGGTGTATGGGGCGGGGAGAAGCGCATATACGCGGCGGTGAAGTTCTTTGTGTTCACCCTGGCGGGTTCGTTATTCATGCTGCTGGCGGTGGTGTGGATCTGGCGGCACCTGGGCACCACGAATATGGCGGTTATGGCCCATGCCAATATTCCTGCCAGCGCGCAAACCTGGCTGTTCCTGGCCTTCCTGGCGGCCTTTGGCGTGAAGGCGGCGGTTTGGCCGCTGCATACATGGCTGCCGGATGCTTATGGCGAGGCCCCGGTGCCCGGTACCATCATGCTTGCCGCCGTTCTTTCTAAAATGGGCGCCTATGGTTTCCTGCGTTTCGCCATTCCCATGCTGCCCAGCGCCTCGGCTTCGTTTGAACCTTTGATGTTCGTGCTCGGCGTGGTGGCGGTCATCTACATTTCCTATGTCGCCTTGGCGCAGACGGACATGAAACGCCTGATCGCCTATTCCTCGGTCGCACATATGGGCGTCATCATCATCGGCCTGTTCACCTTCACGGTAGAGGGCATTGAGGGCGCGCTGTTCCAGATGCTCTCCCACGGCATTGTCATCGCGGGCCTGTTCATCTGCGCCGGCATCATCACCGCGCGCGGTGAGAGCCTGGCGCTGAAGAATCTCGGTGGGCTGGCGCGCAACATGCCGGTTTTCGCGGCGGCACTCATGCTGTTCACGCTGGCGAATATGGGTCTGCCCGGCACGTCTGGGTTCATCGGGGAAATCCTGGTTATCGTCGGCGCGCTGAAGGTGAATTTCTGGGTTTCGCTGCTGGGCGGTGCGGGCATGGTGCTGGGTGTTACCTACTCTCTGGTGCTGGTGCGGGCCGTGCTGTTTGAGAAATATGCCAAGCCAGACCTCGCGGTGTTGAAAGACCTTACCTGCCGTGAATATGCCATGCTGGTGCCTCTGGCGGTGCTGGTGATGTGGCTGGGCGTTTATCCCTCCAGCTTCACCCATGCGTTTGATGCGCCCATTGCCGCCCTGGTGCAGGCGCACACCGCCGCCCTTAACCCGCATATGGCGTTGGCCATGGTGACAGCGAAATGACCGATTTCTACTCCCTCCTCCCGGCACTTTTCCTTGGCGTTGGCGGCATGGTGCTGCTGCTGGGCGGCGTGCTGACCAAAGCCAGCGACACGACCCCCGGCATCACCTTCGGGGCTATTGTGCTGCTGGCGGTTGCGGCGGTGCTGTGCTGGGTGGCTCCAGATGCGCTGCTGTTCGGCGGGCTGCTTAAAACCAGCCTGTTCACACGTTATGCGGATAGCCTTGTTTACCTCGCCGCCATCGCGGCGCTCATCCTCTCGGTAGACTATAACAAGCGCGAGCGGATCGCCCGGTTTGAATATCCGGTCCTGGTGTTGTTCGCGGTCCTGGGCATGATCGTGATGATCTCCGCCGCCGATATGATGTCGCTCTATATCGGGTTCGAGCTTCAATCCCTCGCACTTTACATCTGTGCCGCCATGGCGCGGGATTCGGTGCGCTCCACTGAAGCGGGCCTTAAATATTTCGTGCTCGGCGCGCTGGCTTCTGGTCTGCTTCTCTACGGTATTTCGCTGGTTTACGGCTTCGCAGGCACCACGAATTTTGCGGCCCTTGGCGAAGTGTTCCGCGCGGGCGCGCGGCCCGGCACCATCGTCGGCGTGGTTTTTGTACTCACGGGCCTGGCGTTCAAAATATCGGCGGCACCGTTCCATATGTGGGCGCCGGATGTGTATGAAGGCTCGCCCAGCTCTGTCACCGCCTTGTTTGCAACCGCGCCTAAGGCCGCCGCCCTGGCGCTGTTTCTTTCCGTAATGGCCGGGCCATTTGCCCACCTCACCGGCCAGTGGGAAATGTTGATCCAGATCGTCGCGGTGCTTTCCATGGCCATAGGTGCGCTGGCGGCCATAGGGCAGAGCAACATCAAACGTCTGCTGGCTTATTCCTCCATCGGCCATATGGGCTATGCGCTTATGGGGCTGGTTACCGGCACCGCGGGCGGCATTCAGGCCAGCCTGGTGTATATCGCGATTTATGTGGTGATGTCCTTTGGCGCCTTTGCGTGCGTCATCGCCATGCGCCGTAATGGCCAGGCGGTGGAGCAGATCAGCGATCTTGCGGGGCTTGCAGGTGAGCATCCCGCTTTCGCTTTCGCTTTCGCCGTGTTCATGTGGTCCATGGCTGGTATTCCACCGCTGGCGGGCTTCTTTGCCAAGCTCTACGTATTCTACACCGCCTTCAACGCCGGTTACGATACGTTGACCATCATCGGTATCATCGCCAGCATCGTCAGCGCCTTTTACTATCTGCGTGTGATCAAGGTGATGTATTTCGATAAAGGCCAGCCGGGCTTTGACAAAACCTCCGCCGGTGCAGGCTTTGTGATGGCGGTTGGCGCATTCGCTACCATCGTTTTTGTTGTTATTCCCGGCCCGCTCATGGCTTTGGCCGGTGAAGCCGCGAAAGCTCTGATGGGTTGAACGGCTGGCGGCTGGAGCTTTACCCCGAGCTGGCATCAACTTCCGATGAAATCATACGGCGCGCCAACGCGGGCGAGCCTGCCGGGCTCGCTGTTCTTGCCTTCAGGCAAACCGTTGGCCGCGGCTCGCGCGGGCGGGCATGGAACGCGCCGGAAGGCAATCTAAATCTTTCTATTCTTCTGCGCCCCGTGCGCCCTGCGGCTCAGGCGGGGCTGTTCTCGCTCATCTCCGGGCTGGCGGTGGTTGAGGCGCTGGCAGGGCTGGGGGCTAAAAACCTCACCCTCAAATGGCCGAATGACGTGCTGTGCGGCGGTGCAAAACTTGCCGGAATCCTCATAGATGCAACACCCGCCGAAACGGGGCTGGACTGGCTGGCCATAGGCATCGGCATAAACCTTATCGCCGCACCGGAAATTCCTGGCCGCCGGACCATCGCTCTTTCCGCACAGGGGCTGGAAATTTCTCCCGAGGCCGCCGCCAAGGCTATCCTGGCCCGGCTCGGCATTTGGGTGGAAGCGCCTGCCGCTGCTATCCGTGCTGCCTGGCTGGCCGCAGCCCACCCTCTCGGCACGCCGTTGGAAGTCGCCTATGCCGGGGCGCGCCGCGCGGGGCTGTTTGCCGGGCTCTCAGAGAACGGCGAATTGCTGTTGCGTTGCGAAAATCGTATCGAGACCATCAGTACCGGGGATGTGTTGCTGGCAAATGGCTGACCCAAGGAGGGCAGAATGCTTCTGGTGATTGATGCGGGCAACACCAATATCGTGTTTGCTGTGCATGACGGCGCGCAATGGCGAGGAAAATGGCGTCTTGCCACATCCGCTCAGCGCACTTCGGATGAGTATGGCGTCTGGCTGGACGTGCTGCTGCGCCGTGCCGGCATCTCCGCCCAGGATATAACCGGGACAGTGATTGGCACGGTCGTGCCGGCCGCTCTTTACCATCTGCGCCGCCTGTGCCGGGAATGGTTCCTTACCGAGCCGTTGGTTGCCCGTGCCTCGCTGGATTGGGGGTTTGAGATAAAAACCGATAGCCCCGAAGGCGTGGGCGCGGACCGCCTGTTGAACGCGCTGGCCGCCCATGTGCATTATCAAGGCCCGCTGGTGGTGGTGGATTTCGGCACCGCCACCACGTTCGACGTAGTGGATGAAACCGGCGCCTATATCGGTGGCGCGATCTCTCCTGGTATTAATCTTTCCATCGAGGCGCTGCACCAGGCGGCGGCGCGGCTCCCGCGTATCGGCATTGGCAGGCCGCATGTGGTTATCGGGCGGGATACGGTGCCCGCCATGCAATCGGGCATCTATTGGGGCTATATCGGGCTTATCGAGGGGCTTCTCGTACGTATTGAGGGCGAATTTGGCGCCCGGTTGAAAGCCATTGCCACCGGCGGGCTGGCTCCGCTTTTTGCTGAAGGTACCAGTAAATTCACAGCTATCGACCCTGACCTGACGTTGGAAGGGTTGCGCCTGCTCTCCTTGCGCAATAAGCCACCATCTTTGCCGCGCGACCGTGCGCGGTTCCTGGAAACAGAATGACAAAGCATATGAGAACACCCGTTCGTGGCTAAATCCAAAGGCAAGGCTGCCCCCGCCATGGACGAGGCCGAGAGCGGATTCATTTTCGTACCGCTGGGCGGCACCGGCGAGATCGGGATGAACCTGAATCTTTATGGCTGCGACGGCGCCTGGCTTGCCGTGGATTGCGGGATGGGTTTTTCCGGGCCGGATAATCCTGAGACGGAAATATTGTTGCCGGACCCAGCTTTTATCGCGCAACAGCGGCAGGATCTCCTGGGTTTGGTTATCACCCATGCGCATGAGGACCATATTGGCGGCATTGCCCGGCTGTGGCCGCAATTGCGCTGCCCGGTTTATGCCACCCCTTTTGCTGCCGCTGTTATCCGCCGTAAATTGCAGGAAGCCGGTTTGCAGCGTGAGGTGAAGCTGCATGTGCTGCCGCCAGGAAGCGCGTTTGCACTGGGGCCGTTCAGCCTGCGCTATATCCGCATGACGCATTCCACGCCTGAGGCGCAGGCGCTGGCCATTACCACAACCTATGGCACCGTGCTGCATACGGGGGATTGGAAGTTCGATGCCTCACCGGTCATCGGCGATGTCTCGGATGAGGCGGCGTTGAAGGCGCTGGGCGATGAGGGCGTGCTGGCGATTGTCTCTGATTCCACCAACGCCATGGTGGAGGGCTTTTCAGGCTCTGAACTGGACGTAAAGAAGAGTTTCGAGGCATTGCTGCCGGAGCTTTCCGGCCGGGTGGCCGTTACCTGCTTCGCCTCCAACGTGGCGCGCGTGGCCAGCATTATCTCGGCTGCCGAAATTGCCGGCCGGCACATTGCCCTGGTTGGCCGCAGCCTGAACAATTATATCGCCGCGGCTCAGGAAGCCGGATACCTGAAAGATGTGCCGGATTTTGTGCCGGAAGAGGAAATCGGCTCCATCCCGGATGATAATATCCTCCTGCTTGTTACCGGCAGCCAGGGTGAGCCGCGCTCGGCCATGGCGCGCATCGCGGCGGATACGCACCGCTATGCCGTTCTGGGTGAGGGGGACAAGGCGATTTTCTCCTCCCGCACCATCCCCGGCAATGAGCGCGCTGTGTTCGCGGTGCAGGACAGGCTCTCCCGCCGCGGGGTGCAGGTGATTGTGGATGGGGACGAGCAGGTTCATGTCTCCGGCCACCCGGCGAGGGAAGAGTTGCGCAAACTTTATAAGCTCGTCCGGCCGAGATACGTCATCCCCACCCATGGCGAATGGCGGCATCTCTCCACCCAGGCGGCTCTGGCGCAGGAAAGCGGCATTAACACCCTGTTGGTGGAAGATGGCGACGTGGTGCTGTTTGGCGGCAACGGCCCCGCGGTGGTGGATTCCGTGCCCACCGGCCGCCTTGCGGTGGATGGCAGCAAGGTGGTGCCGCTTAAAAATGGCGTGCTTTCCGCACGCAAGCGTATGTTATTCAACGGCGTTGTTGTCGGCAGTTTTGCCATGGACTCCAATGGCCGGCTGCACGGCACACCCAGGCTTTCCGCCCCCGGCTTGTTGGACGAACTGGAGGCAAAGCAGCG
>JAGXAO010000152.1 GCA_018971565.1 Rhodospirillales bacterium | reverse complement strand
AAGCCCGCCTGACGACGGGCGGTAACAGGACTCGCCCAGCGGAATTAAGGATCTGACGGCATGCTGATATCGTTGCCACCGGATTACCGGCCATCGGAAGACGAAGAGTTTATGAACCCGATGCAGACCGAGTATTTCCGCCAGAAGCTTCTGCGCTGGCGGGGAGATCTGGTGAAAGAGGCCAATGGCACCTTGGCCTCCTTGGGTGAGGGTGGAATTCTGGAAGCAGATATTACCGACCGCGCAAGCGTGGAGACCGACCGGGCCCTGGAACTGCGCACCAGAGACCGGGCCCGCAAGCTGATCGGCAAGATCGACCAGGCGCTGGAGCGCGTAGAGACCGGCACATATGGTTTTTGCGAGGAGACCGGCGAGCCGATCGGGCTGCGGCGGCTGGAAGCCCGGCCCATCGCCACCCTTTCCATCGAGGCGCAGGAGCGCCACGAGCGGATGGAGAAAGTTCACCGGGACGATTAATAAAAACGGGGCCTTAAGGCCCCGTTTTTATTTCAGGCTCTTCTCAATGAAGCTGCAAGGCGGCGGCGTTGGCGTTGGCCACCTGGCGTTGCTCGGCCACCTGCGCCTTCATGGATTTCTGCAACTTCTCGAAGGCGCGCACCTCGATCTGGCGGACGCGTTCGCGCGAGATATCGTAATGCTGCGAAAGATCCTCGAGCGTTGTCGGGTTGTCCTGCAGCCGGCGTTCAACCAGAATATGGCGTTCACGTTCTGAGAGAGTTTTCAGCGCGTTGGCCAGCAGGGCCTTGCGCCCGGTCAGTTCCTCGCGTTCCGCCATCTCGGTTTCCTGGCTGTCGGAATCGTCCACCAGCCAGTCTTGCCATTCGCCTTCGCCTTCCATCTTGATGGGCGCGTTGAGCGAGTTATCGGGCGAGGAGAGGCGGCGGTTCATGTTCACCACGTCCTGCTCCGGCACAGCCAGCAAGGTCGCGATCTTGGTCACCTGCTCGGGTTGCAGATCACCGTCGTCGATCGCCTGCATCTGGCCTTTCAGCCGGCGCAGGTTGAAGAACAGCTTCTTCTGCGCCGCGGTGGTGCCCATTTTAACCAGGGACCAGCTATGCAGGATATATTCCTGGATGGCAGCACGGATCCACCACATGGCATAAGTGGAGAGGCGGAAGCCACGCTCCGGGTCGAACCGGCGGACAGCCTGCATCATGCCGACATTGCCTTCGGAAATGAGTTCCGAAACGGGCAGGCCGTAGCCACGGTACCCCATGGCGATCTTCGCGACGAGGCGCAGATGGGAGTTGACGAGTTTATGTGCAGCGCTCTGGTCGCCTTTGTCGCGCCAGGCGCGCGCCAGCTGTTCTTCCTCGGGATGCGTCAGCATGGGGTACTTGCGGATTTCCTGCATGTACCGTGTTAAACTCGCGTCGGGAGCCAAATTGGTCACGGATGTGGCCATGTAACCTCTCCTATCCTTTTTTGTCCCATCCACTGCGGCCCGGCGAATCCAGCGCCGCATAAAGAGACAGAACCGCTAACCTTAACAGCGAAGCCAACATTAACACCGAGTTCCGAAAGCGCCCCTTAAAAGGGGGTAAGGAACTGGTGATGTCGCGGGTGGGCGGTTAGCGGATGAAAGGAGTTTACGTACGTTCGTACTTAGACGTCAACAAAAACGACCATATTGGTCCTGTTTTATTCGCATGTGAGCAATGCATCCGTCAGTGCTTGAAAATCGTCAGGCGGGGGCACTTTGAAATGCAGGGCAACCCCCGATATGGGGTGAGAAAATCCAAGAGTTTCAGCGTGTAACGCTTGGCGCGGAAAATCCAGCGCCAGGCTGCGCACTGGTTCTGGCAGTAGCTTGGCCGCTGCAGGGCGGCGCTTAAGGTAAAGCGGATCGCCCATGAGGGGGTGGCCGATATGCGCCAGATGAACGCGGATTTGATGCGTGCGCCCGGTTTCCAGCCGGCAGGTGAGGAGAGCCGCGGCCATGCCAACATTACGGAAAATTAGGTAGTTCGTTACAGCAGATTTACCGTTGCGCGTTACAACGGCCATGCGTTTGCGTTCGCGCGGGTCGCGGCCAATATCGCCTTCGATCCGCCCCACGGACGGATGAGGCACGCCCCAGCACAGAGCCTTGTATGTGCGTTCCAGGTCTCGCGCGGCGAAAGTCGCGGAAAGGCGGGTGAGTGCCAGCTCCGTTTTGGCCGCTACCATTACGCCCGAAGTGTCCTTATCCAGCCTATGGACAATGCCGGGCCGGCGCTCCCCGCCAATGCCGGTGAGGCTCTCTCCGCAATGGGCGATGAGGGCGTTAACCAGTGTGCCATCCGGGTTGCCGGGGGCGGGGTGCACCACCATGCCCGCTGGCTTGTTCAACACCAGCAGGGCGCTGTCCTCATATAGAATGTCTAGCGGGATGGCTTGTGCCTGGGGCAATGCGGGCGTGGCGGCGGGCAGGGTGAGGCAGTATGTGGTGCCGGGCTGCACGGGCTCAGAGGCATCCCTGGTGACAGTGCCGTTGCGCTGACAGGCGCCCTCAAGGATGAGAGCCTTGACGCGGGAGCGTGAGATGGTGCCGATGCGCGCAGCAAGGTAAGAATCGAGCCGCTGGCCGGAAGCCTCCGGCGTGACCAGGATGGAGAGCAATGACGGATCAGCCAAAGAGTTTACGGGGGTTGAAGGCGGCGGTCGGCGGTATGGGCGTGCTGATTATTGTTGGAACCACGGTGGTTTTCGGCACGATCATCCATCGTCTTTATGTCAAATTCGCCGCGCCGTCGACGCCGCTTCCCATGGCAAGCGTGCCGCCCCCCCTTGGGGCCTTGCCGGCCGCAATGCCCGCGGGCGCCTTGGCGCAACTGGCGCCGGGTGAGCATATTTCGGGCATTGCCTCAGCCGGGTCTGAACTCGCGGTGTGGGTAAGCGGGCCAGATGGCGACCGCCTGCTGCTGCTGAACCCGGTAACGGGCCAGGCGCGGGCAGTGCTGGCCAGCCCGTAAAGATGAACTGTAAAAAGCAGCTTCACCTGCTTGTCATAAGCGCAGCCGTGGCTTAAGGGAGCCACCGCGCCTCGTCCCCATCGTCTAGAGGCCCAGGACACCGCCCTCTCACGGCGGTAACGGGGGTTCGAATCCCCCTGGGGACGCCATTG
>JAGXAO010000041.1 GCA_018971565.1 Rhodospirillales bacterium | reverse complement strand
TTTCTCTATTGCTCCCCCATGCTCACCGACAAAGATAATCTGCTGCGTTGCCTGCACGCGCTGCGCAGCGAGCACCGGGACCTTGATACCGTCATCAGCCGGATCAGCGAACACCTGCCGGTGGACCAGCTGCATCTGCAAAGGCTGAAAAAACGCAAACTGGGGCTGAAGGATGAGATTTCCCGGCTGGAAAGCCGCTTGATCCCGGACCGCACGGCATGAGCGCGCCTCTGGTGGGGATTATCATGGGCAGCCGCTCGGACTGGCCCGTGATGGAACATGCGGCGCAGATGCTGGAAAAGCTGGGCGTGCCCTATGAGGCGAAAGTGGTTTCCGCGCATAGAACGCCGAAACGGCTGTATGATTATGCCAGCGGCGCCGAAGCAAGGGGCATAAAAATCATCATCGCCGGGGCCGGCGGGGCGGCGCATCTGCCGGGCATGGCGGCGGCCATGACCAATTTGCCCGTGCTGGGCGTGCCGGTGGCGGTAACGGCGCTGCAAGGGCAGGATGCACTGCTTTCCATCGTGCAGATGCCGGGCGGGGTGCCGGTGGGAACCCTGGCCATTGGCAAGCCGGGGGCCATTAATGCCGGGCTATTGGCGGCGTCCATCCTTGCTTTGTCTAACCCCGCGCTGCGAGACCGCGTGGCCGCGCTGCGGGCCGAGCAGACCGCCAGCGTGCCGGAGGAGCCGGTATGATGCTGCCCCCCGGTGCCGTGATCGGCATGGTCGGCGGCGGGCAGTTGGGGCGCATGTCCGCCCAGGCCGCCGCGCGGCTGGGTTATCTGGTGCATGTGTTCTCGCCGGAGCAGGACGGCCCCGCCGCCCAGGTGGCGGCGCGCAACACCGTGGCGGCTTATGACGATCTGGATGCGTTGCGTGCCTTCGCCGAGGCGGTGGATGTGGTGACGTTTGAATTCGAGAACCTGCCCGCTGAATCCCTGGCGTTGCTGGAAAGCCTGAAGCCGGTGCGGCCGGGGGCGAAAATCCTGGCGGTCAGCCAGGACCGGATTCTGGAAAAGCAATTTTTGAACGATGCCGGTATTGCCACCGCGCCCTGGGTGAAGGTGGAGAGCCTGGAGGAATTGGAGGCGGCGGCGGCGCGGCTTGGCCTGCCCGCCGTGCTGAAGACCACAAGGCTGGGCTATGACGGCAAGGGCCAGGCGATGCTGCGCGCCTCGGAAGATCTGGCGCCTGCGTTCGCGCGGCTTGAGCCGAAGCCGCTGGTGCTGGAAGGCTTTGTGGATTTCGGCGCGGAAATTTCCGTGATGGTGGCACGGGGTGTGGATGGCGCGATCCGTTGTTTCGACACTGTGGAGAACCGCCACAAGCACCATATTCTGGACATGACTTTGGCTCCGGCTCCGCTGGGCCCCGATATTCTGCAAGAGGCGCAAGGCATTGCCCGCGTGGTGGCGGAACGGCTGAAGCTGGTGGGGGTGATGGGCGTGGAGATGTTCGTGACCGCCAAAGGCGAGGTGGTGGTGAACGAGATTGCCCCCCGCCCGCATAATTCCGGACATTGGACCATGGATGCCTGCCCCTGCGGGCAGTTCGAGATGCATATCCGCGCTGTGGCCGGGCTGCCCTTGCCGCCGGCGGTGCGCCATTCCGACGCGGTGATGAAAAACCTGATCGGCCCGGATGACATGGCGCTCTGGCCGCAGATTTTGGCAACGCCAGGGCTGATTGTGCATCATTACGGCAAGACCGAAGCCCGGCCGGGGCGGAAGATGGGGCATTTCAACCGCTTGTTCCCGAAAGGCGCGCTGCCGGGGGAGCTGGGGATTGAGGATGCGCTGGGGCTGGTGGAGTAAAGCTGCCGATTAATTGCTGACATGGATGGTCAGATTGCTCGCACGCGGGACGCAGCAATCCGGCCGGCCATCCTCTTGACCTTTCAGGATGAGATCAACACCGCCCGGAGCCGGGAGGCCGACGGTGTAATGATAGGTGAAGCGGGCTGTAGGGCCTGTGCCCCAGGAAAGAGGGACGCGCAGGACCTCCGTTAACTCTGGGTCCAGCCGGTCCAGCGCCAGATAGGTGGTGGTGGCGTTGGCGCCACGGCCTGCTTTATATTCCAGCAATACGAAGTGGTGATGCGCGTGGTCCGTGATGAGGCGGGCTTTCGCGCTGCCATAGCTGGAACAGAATGTATTTTGCGCCAGTATTTTGCCACGGTCCGAGACAACGAGGTTGAGCTGGTCTGCCACGAAGCCGCCGCAAACCTTGGCGGGCAATGCCCAGGTGGTTTCCGGTAAAGCGGGCGTGATGCTGAGCAGAGGCGCTGCTTTTGCCGGGGCGAAGACTACGCAAAAAGAGAGGCAGGCTGCGCCAAGTGCCAGACGGATCATGAAAACGCTCCCTGATTAACGGCAAGCTGGAGTGCGATAGCTGTGAGCCCCGCTTAAAGAAATATCTGCACGGCCTGGGCCTTTATTTCGCGCAGCCTCTCGCCCAGGCCGCGGTGCTGCCAGGCTTGCAGCGTGACCTGGCTGGAATGCGCCTCGTCGTTCTGGAACATTGCTTCCATCTGCTGGCCGAAACTATGGCCTATGACCACCGCGTCGATCTCGTTATTGGAGATTGTGCTGCGCCAATCCAGATTTGAGGAGCCGACGACGGACCAGATGCCGTCGATCACCGCGGTTTTGGCGTGCAGCACCACGCCCTGGCGCTCGTAAATCTTCACGCCTGCCTTCAGCAGCTCTCCGTAATCCGCACGCCCGGCGGCAATGGCGGTGCCGCTGGTGCTGCGGCTGGGCACGATAATGCGTACATCCACCCCGCGCCTGGCGGCGCATTCCAACGCCTCGGCAAGCTCTGGTGGGGGCACGAAGAAGCCGGTGGTGAGATGCACGGAATGGCGCGCGGTGGCGATGGCGGTGAGCAGGGAATCATAGATCGCGGGATGATTGTCGCGCGGGGAGCCGTCGATGGCCTGCACCACCGTATCGCCCTGCGGGGTTTCCACGGGCGGGAGCAACTGAAAGGGTTTGCCGCCTTCCTTCACCCAGGTTTGCTCGAACATCGCGTCGAAATCCGCCGCCACGGGGCCGGTGATGGCGATGTCCGTATCCCGCCAGGGCAGGGTGCCAGCCGCCCCGGCGTCTGGCGGCGGGGTGGTATTATGCTCATAGAACTGAGCGATGTTGATGCCGCCGGTGATAACTGAGCGCCCATCCACCACCAGCAGCTTGCGGTGGTCGCGCTTGTTGAGGTCCAGAGTCTTTAGTTTGAGCGGGTTGAAGGGAGAATATTCCTCCACTTGCACCCCGCCCTTCTTTAAGGCGGTGAACAGGCTGGCGGGCTCGTGGTGGGAGCCGAAGGCATCGTAGATCAGGCGCACCTGCACGCCTTCCCCGGCTTTTTCGATCAGCAATGCGGCGAATTCGGCGGCGGCCTGGCCGTCGAACTCATAGCTTTCCATGTTTATCTGGTGCTGCGCGCCCTTTATGGCAGCCATCATCACCGCGTATGTCGCGGGGCCGTTTTTAAGTAATTGCACGCTGTTGCCGCCATGAAAGGGCGTGCCAGCGGCGGCTTCGTTCTCGCTTTTGTCGATTTGCAGCGCGGACTGCTCACTGCCGCTCGGAATATGGCAGGCGAGCCGTGGGTCAAAGCGCGGGGCTACCGCGCAACCCGCGAGAAGACCAAGGAGCAAGACGGCACGGAGCTGTTTCAATCGATGCTGTTCCGCAAGCGTTTGATCGAGGACCGGCGAGATTTGGCGTCGAGCCTGCGGGTTTTCGAGGCCTTGGTGGGTTTTGTGTTCCGCCGTGTCTTCGGTACCACGGTGGCTTCGCGGATGAGCGTGAATAATTTCTCCCGCGCGGCCTCGCGGTTACGTAGCTGGGAGCGATGCTCCTCGGCCTCGACAATGAGGATGCCGGTATTTGTGAGGCGCTTGCCCGCCAGCGCGGCAAGGCGTGCTTTCAAGGGCTCGGGCAGGGTGGTGTTGGCCGCCAGGTTGAACCGCAACTGCACAGCGGTGGAAACCTTGTTGACGTTCTGCCCGCCCGGGCCGGTGGCGGGAGTAAAAAATTCCTCCAGATCAGAATCATCGATCTGGAGGTTTCTTGTAACTTGTATCAGCATCGGAGCCTCCTGATATGGGCTCCGGCGGCGAATTAAGCGGCCTTAGCCTCTTTCTTGGCCACCGCGCGCTCCAGGCGGCGCTTCAGGGCCAGGCCCTCAACGGTCAGTTTGGCATCGGTATGGGCGAGCAGATAAGCATCCAACCCGCCATTATGTTCGACCGTGCGGATGGCGCGGGTGGAAAGACGCAGACGAACAGCGCCCAGCGTGTCCGAAAGCAGCGTGGTGACCTGCAGATTGGGCAGGAACCGGCGGCGGCTCTTGTTGTTGGCGTGGCTGACATTATTGCCAGCTTGCACGGTCTTTCCGGTCAGGTCGCAACGGCGGGCCATGTTACTCTTCCTCAAACAAACGCAAAGAGGGCTGGCAGGGGCCAGCCCGGAATATCGGGGCGGCTTATGGCCGAAGGCGTGGGCAGCGTCAAGTCAATCCGCGCGGGTTCAGGCCTGCCCGGCGTGGCCGTTATCCGGCACCGCGCGCAACTCTCCGGCCTCAAGGCTCTTGATGGCGTTTTGCAGAATTTGGATGACCACCTGGTCTGGCAGGGTGCGGGTGAGCAACCCCATGGCCCCGCCCAGCAGCGCCGAGGCGATGGCAACTTCAGACAGATCCTGGCCGATCATGTATTCGATCGCCTTATCCACCACCGAGCCTGCGTGGCTCAGTTCGCGTTCCGGGGGTGATTGTCTTTCAGTCATCGCATCGGTCCCAATTTTTCCGGGCTGCTTATCTGGTGCGCCTGTGCGGCGCCACCAACCGGTTTCTTATTTCACAGCCTCTTGGAAAGTTTTTTCCTGCACTGTGGCATTCGCGCCATCGGCCAACGGCGCTTCATGCTCGATAACCGCCTGCGCCGCCCACATGGTGGCGTAAACGCCATCTGCGGCCAGCAGGCTTGTGTGCGTACCGCGCTCCGCCACCTCGCCCTCGCGCAGAACCAGGATTTCGTCGGAATCGGTGACGGTGGAGAGCCGGTGGGCGATGACCAGCGTGGTGCGGTGCTGCGCCACCGAGCGCAAGGCGGCGGAGATGCCTTGCTCCGTCGCCGTATCCAGTGCCGAGGTGGCTTCATCCAGAATCAGGATCCGCGGGTTTTTCAGGATGGTGCGGGCAATGGCGACGCGCTGCTTCTCCCCGCCGGAGAGTTTCAACCCTCGTTCGCCCACTTTGGTGTTGTAGCCCTGCGGCAGGGAGGCGATGAAATCGTGCACCTGGGCCAGGCGCGCGGCTTCTTCCACCTCTTCCTTGGCAGCACCCGGGCGGCCATAGGCGATGTTGTAAAAAATACTGTCGTTGAACAGCACCGTATCCTGCGGCACAACGCCGATGGCGGCACGCAGATCCTGCTGGCGGTAATCACGCACGTCGTGCCCATCAATCAGCACCTGGCCGCCGGTGACATCGTAAAACCTGAACACGAGGCGGGAGATGGTGGATTTGCCCGAGCCGGTGGGGCCGACAATGGCGATCTTCTTGCCCGGCATGGCGGTGAAGCTCACGCCTTTCAGAATCTGCCGGTCCGGGTTGTAGGCGAAACGCACATCCTCGAACCGGATTTCGGCGGGCGCGCCGTGGGAGGCAAGCGGCAGGGCTTCCGGCTTGTCCTGTACTTCCTGGTTCACCCGCATAAGGGAGAACATCTGCTCCATATCAACCAGCCCCTGGTTGAGGGTGAGGTAGGTGAAGCCCAGGAAGTTCAGCGGCACGTAGAGCTGTAGCAGGTAGGTGTTTACCAGCACGAAGCTGCCCACCGTCATGCGCTGATGCACCACGCCGTTGGCGGCCATCAGCATCATCGCCCCCAGCGCCAGGGAAATGATGACCGCCTGGCCGATATTCAGCGCGTTCAGCGACACCTGGGATTGCACAGAGGCTTTTTCGAACCGTGCGAGGCTTTCATCGAAGCGCTTCGATTCATGCGCCTCGTTGCCGAAATATTTCACCGTTTCAAAATTCAGCAGGGAGTCGATGGCCTTGGTCTGGGCCTCGTTATCGCTCTCGTTCATCGTGCGGCGGAATTTCGTGCGCCAGGCGGTGAAGCTGAAGGTGAAGGCGATGTAGCAGCCGATGGCGAAGAAGGCGATCAGCGCATACCAGGCATTGAACAGATACCAGAGCATGAAGGTGGTGAGCAGCAGCTCGATCAATGTCGGCACCAGGTTGAAGGCCGCCAGCCGCAGCACGGACTGGATGCCCAGCGTGCCGCGCAGAATGATGTTGGAGAGCCCTCCGGTCTGCCGGTCCATATGAAAGCGCATGGAGAGCGCGTGCAGATGCTCGAAGGTTTTGCGCGCCACCACGCGGGAGGCGCGCATCTGCACCCCCGCGAACAGTGCATCTCGCATCTCGCCAAAGGCGGCGGCGGCCACGCGCACGGCCACATAGCCGCCGATGAGCGCCAGAGGCAGAAACAGCGGCCCGGTGGCGTGGTTCAGCCTGTCCACCAGATGGCCATAGACCACCGGCACATAAACCGTTCCCATCTTGGCCAGAAGCATGGCGATGGAAGCCAGCACGAGTTTAACCCGCAAACCCATCTCCCCTTGCGGCCAGAGATAGGGGAAGAGCGAGAGGACGGTTTTGAATGAGCCCCTTGCGGTTTTGGCGGATGCGTTCGGGGCCAGGTGGGGGTTGGCACGGGCGGCGGATCGGGTCATGAGCCAGCACATGGCACCTGACGCGCGAATTGCAAAGCTTTTAACAGATATCGAATTCTGCCACTCAGCCCTGCTGCCGGGAGAGCGGCTGGCGCTGTGGGCGGGGCCGCATTCCGTTGGCTACATCAAGCCGGAACTGGCGGAAAGCCTGCGCGGCATCGAGCATGGCATCGAAATTTTGCCCGGCCGGGCGGTGATGCCCGAGGCGCTGTTGCCACGTTTGAACGAGCTGGCGCGTGCAGCGGGGCTGCCGTTCCGCGCCGAGGATTTCGACGTGCGCGCCACCCCGGAAGGCGCGGTGCTGGGCGTGCTGGACCGTGGCGCCCTGCCCAGCTTTGGCGTTATCGGCGTGGGGGTGCACCTGAACGGGCTGGTGAGAAAGCCGGAGGGGCTGCATCTCTGGGTGGCCAAGCGCGCCGCGAATAAAAAGCTGGACCCCGGCAAGCTGGACCATCTGGTGGCTGGCGGCGTGCCAGCCGGGCATTCACCGTTCGAAGCATTGTTGAAAGAGGCGGGGGAGGAAGCCGGGCTGGACGAGGCCACCGCCGCACAGGCGCGGGAGGCGGCGCGCTTCCGCTACGACATGGAGCGCCCGGAAGGGCTGCGGCGGGACCTGGTTTATGCCTATGATCTGGAGCTGCCGGCGGATTTCACGCCGAAGCCCATGGATGGCGAGGTGGAAGGCTTCATGCTCTGGCCGCTGGCGCGGGTGATGGAAGTATTATGCACCACCAATGAGTTCAAATTCAACGTGGTGCTGGTGCTGGCGGATTTGCTGTTGCGCCAGGGCTTGTTCACGCCCGGCGAGGCAGAGGCGCTGGGAGCCGTGCTGTACCGGCAGAAGATGTGAGCCAAGCACGCTCCCGGCTTGGATTGCTGAAGCGGCTGACGCTTGGCTTTGTGTTCTGCTGGTTCTTCTTCGGCGGCATCGCGCATTTTGCGTTCACAACGGCCGAGATGGGAATTGTGCCGCCATGGCTGCCAACGCACCGGCTGCTTGTTCTGGTGAGCGGCGGGTTTGAGCTG
This sequence comes from Rhodospirillales bacterium, assembly GCA_018971565.1. Classification (GTDB taxonomy): domain Bacteria; phylum Pseudomonadota; class Alphaproteobacteria; order Acetobacterales; family Acetobacteraceae; genus Acidocella. Next base: position 8,349 of record JAGXAO010000041.1, on the reverse strand, counting down.
CTGGGCGCGGCGGGGATATTGATGCCACGCCTGCGGGGTGCGGCGGGGTGGGGGCTGGTGCTGCTCACAATTGCGGTGACCCCGGCGAATATCTTTATGTGGCGGCACGCGGCGCAATTTCCCGGTATTCCGGAGGCATTGCTGGCGCTGCGTTTGCCGTTTCAAGCGGTTTTGGCCAGCGCGATCTGGTGGTCCACCCGCGCAGTGCGGGCATCGCCGTAACGTATAATTTAGTGTAACGATGCATCCCGCAGGGTGATGACCGCGCGCCGAAGCGTGGTTTAAAACGCTTTATTAAGTTCCACACGGGAAACTTTCTGCATGGACATCCATCTGGCTTTCGATACGAGCACCTCGGCGGCGCCAAGCGGCTTCACCGCCGCCATGGATTATGCGGCAAGCCAGCTTGATAGCCTGATTACCAATAACGTCACCGTGACCATTGATGTAAGCTGGGACAGTTCCGGCGCGGTGCTGGGGGAGGCGCAGCCTAATCTCGGCACGGGGGGGCTTTACAGCTACGCGGCGGTGGTGGCGGCGTTGCGCGCCAATGCGCAAAACACCACGCAGCTTGCCGCCGTGAATAATATGCCCAGCACCGACCCGACGGGAGGCCGGGGCGTTTACCTTACCATCGCGCAGGCTGAGGCGTTGAACCTACCCTCTGCGGCACTTGCCACGGAGTTCGGCGGGGTTGATGGCCGGGTGATCTTTGGCACCGGCGGCGGAGTGTTGAATTTCAGCACCACCAACGGTGCCGTGGCGGGCGAGATTGATTTCACCGGTACTGCCGAGCACGAACTCTCCCACGCGCTGGGGCGGGCGGATTTCAACGATGGCTCCAATTACGCGTTGATGGACCTCTACGCCTATGCCTCGCCCGGCACGCTGCAATCCACGCCTTTTGCACCGGCGTATTTCTCGATCGACCAGGGCCAAACCAGCCTTGCCAGCTACGACACCACCAGCGATTACAGCGATTGGGCCGACCAGCCCCAATACCGCAACGATGCGTTCGGTGCCTATGCTTATCCTGGTTATGCCACCACCATCTCACCCGTGGATACCACGCTGATGAGTGTGCTGGGGTTCGACATTGCCTGCTTCTGCCCCGGCACGATGATTTTAACCCCCGGCGGCGAAGTGGCGGTGGAATGGCTTGGCATCGGCGATGCGGTGATGACGCCAAGCGGCCCGGCGCCGATTAAATGGATTGGCCGCAGCGCCTATGAAGGGCGGTTCTTGAGGGCAAACCCGTTGATGCTGCCGGTGACGTTCCTGCCCGGCGCCCTGGGCGAGGGCATGCCGTGCCGGAAAATGACAGTCTCCCCCGGCCACGGCGTGTTTCTGTACGGCGCGCTGGTGCCCGCATGGCGGCTGGTGAACCAGGTGAATGTGTTGCAAGGGCCGTGCGAGGGGGTGGTGGAATATCTGCATATCGATATTTCGCGGCACGATTTGCTGACCGCTGACGGATGTTTGAGCGAGAGTTGGGGCAATGGCGTGCCACGCAACTGGTTTCAGAACGTGGCGGAATATGCGGCACGTTATCCGGGTGAGGACAAGGCTTACGCGCCCTGCGCGCCGCGTGTGGAGGAAGGCCTGGCGCTGGAGGCGCTGCGCGATTGGGCGAACCGCCGGGCCGGACTGCCGCGCGCCGGGGAGCCGCAAGGAGCACTTTGCGGCGCGGTGGAAATGGCCGGGCCGGATATATGCGCTGGCTGGGCTTTCTGCCCGCAAGCGCCGGAGCAGCCGGTGATGCTGCTGGTGATGGCGGGTGGCGAGATTCTGGCCCGTGTGGTGGCGAATATATACCGGGCGGATTTGCGCGCGGCGGGTATCGGCAAAGGCTGTTACGGCTTTGCCGTGGCGCTGCCGGAAAATAGCAAGGGTAGGATTTCTGTGCGCCGTGCCAGCGATGGCATGGTGCTGGGGCAGCCGGCTCCGGATTGTGATTCAAAATCCAGGTTCGCTTGCAGATAAGCGAACCTGGATTCATCGCGTGCTAGCCAGCGCGCAGCACCGTTTTCAGGTTCATGAATTCGTGCAACCCGTAATGGCTAAGCTCCCGCCCATGGCCGGAACGTTTGATGCCGCCAAACGGTGCTTCGGGCGATGAGGCGAGCATCTGGTTGATCGCGGTCATTCCGGCTTCGATCTCCTCGATAAACCGCGCCTGTTCGGCCTTGTCCTCTGTCCAGACTGATGAACCCAGCCCGTAGGGGATGTCGTTAGCCATGCGGATGGCCTCGCTGATATCCCTGGCGCGGAACAGCATCGCCACGGGGCCGAAAATTTCCTCCTGCAGAAAGGGGCTGCCCTCCGGCACATCGGTCAGAACTCCGGCATTCATGAACGCGCCGGGGCCTGGCAGCGCCTCGCCACCATCCAGTTTCGCCCCTTGCTTCTTTGCGTCTTCAAGCTGCTGCAAGACCGTTTCCCGCTGTTCGGCGCTGGAAAGCGGGCCCATATCCGTGGTTTTGTCCATTGGGTCTCCGGCTTTCACGGCGCGCATCGCGGCGGTGAACTGTTCCTTGAACCGGTCGTAAATATCCGCGTGCACGATCATCCTTTTGGCGCAAATGCAGGACTGCCCGGTGTTAAGGGTGCGGGCCTTCACGGCCTGTTTCACGGCCTCGTCGAGATTCGCGGAGGGCATCACGATGAACGGGTCGGAGCCGCCAAGCTCCAGCACCACTTTTTTCAACTGCCGCCCGGCCTGCTCAGCCACGGCGGCACCCGCGCCCTCGCTGCCGGTTAATGTCACCGCCGCCACGCGCGGGTCTGCGATAATGCCTGCCACGGCTTTTGAGCTGACAGCGAGATTCTGGAACAACCCGGCTGGGGCGCCCGCTTTCAACACCACCTCTTCCATTAGCGCCGCCGTGCCCTGCACCACGGTTGCGTGTTTCAGCAGCGCCACATTACCGGCAAGGATGGTGGGAGCCAGAAACCGCACCACCTGCCAAAGCGGGAAATTCCAGGGCATGATGGCCAGCACCGGCCCCAGCGGCAGAAATTTGATCTCGGCGCGGCCGCCACTGCTGAGGCTGTAGCTTTCGCCCTGCAGCATCGCCGGGCCGGCCTGGGCGAAGTGGCGGAAGCAGGCGGCGCATTTTTCTACCTCGGCCACGGCGGAGCTGTAGGTTTTTCCCATTTCCATGGTGGCCAGGCGGGCCAGGCGGTCTTTGTTTTCCTCGAATGCCTCTGCGATGCGGCTAAGCAGGGCTGTACGCGCCGCCAGTGCCTCGCCCCGCCAGCGGTGGAACATCTTCATAGCCAAAGCCAGCTTTTCGTCGAGCTGGGCTGGGTTCAGCTCGTCATATCGGGCGATTTCCTGTCCTGTCGCCGGGTTCACGGTTTTAAGCATGTTGGTCCCCTTGTTGCGAAGTCAGCTCCAGAAATGGGCGCTGCCGGTTTTTCGCGCAAGCGGGGCGTGCTTCCTGCACGGGGATTTCCGGGCGTCCGCGCCAGCGTGGCGGGATCGCCCGGTTGGTGTGTGTCAGGTCTTTTGCAGGCCGAACTCGCCGGTTTCCATGTCGTGCTCCAGCCCCAGCAAGGTTTGCGGCATACGGAATTTCAGCATCACGAACCAGGCCAGCCCGATCAGCATGTAAACCGCGAAGCCATAGGGGAAGTAATTATATGGCGCCGAGGGTACCGGGTATACGCTGCCCACCAGGGAAAGGAACATCAGCACCGTGCCGAGTGCGCCCATGATATAATCAGCGGCCGAGGCGCTCCCCAGTTTCCTCAACAGGGCGGGTGCGGCGACAGAGCAGGCCATATAGACCAGGATGAAGCCGAAGCTGGCAATGGTGCCGAAATAGCCCAGAAGATCTGTATAGGCATGGAAGCTGAAGGCGGCGCAGACGATGAAGTTCAACCCGCAGCCGATGGTAACGGCCACATGCGGGGTTTTGTGGTTACCGTGCACCAGCCCGACGCTGCGATGCATGAGCTGATAACGCCCCAGCGAAAACAGCATCCGGCTGAAGGCGTTGATGGAAGCCAGTGCGCAGGCAAAGCAGCTGATCGCGGCGCCGATATAAATTACCAGTGTGAGAATGGCGCTTTTGCCGGAGACGAGATCGTTCATCGGCCCGGTGCTGGCGCCGAGCTTGGCGGCGTCGTCCCCAAAGCCCTGGGTGATGATGTAAGTGGTAATGATGAAGAAAATGCCAGCGATGATCGGCGTGAGGATGACGGCGCGGGGGATAACGCGGTGCGGGTTGCGGGTTTCCTTACCCAGTGTGGCGGCACTTTCGAAGCCCACATAAGAGAAGATGCCGAACACGATGGCCTGCGCCACGGAGGCGAAAGAGGCGCCCTGCAAAGTGTCCTGCTTCACATCCAGCGTGAAGCCATGCGCCTGCCAGGAGATGAAGCAGACGATCAGGATGATTGTCATCGAGATGGCTTCGATGGTGAGGCCGATACGCGAGGAGATGCGGATGTCCCGCACCGCCAGCAGCCATACGCCCAGCGAAATGACGAGGAAGATGAGCGCGCGCGGCAGCAGCGGCGCCCCGAAGGCGGAAAGAATATCTTGCAGGAAAAGCCCGGTGGCGGCGGTGAGCGCCATGGCGGTGAAAAGATACGCCGCCAGCATCGCCCAACCAGAGAGAATGCCCCAGGATGGCCCCAGCCCGCGTGATACATAAATGAAGAACGAGCCCGCCGCGGAAATTTTAGACGCAAGCTTGCCGATATTTACGCCAATGATGACGAGCGCGATTGTGGCCAGCACATAGACAAGCCACGAGGCGGTGCCCGCCATGTCCGCCACCACCGCCACCGCGATGGCGGGTGTAAGCGTGGGTGAAACATTGGCAACAGACTGCCCCAACGCTTCAAGAAACGATAAACTATCCTTCCGCAACTCCGACATCGGACCTGTTCTCCTTCGGTAACCCGGCAAAAGTTTTCTTTAAAAGCAAATTTTTTTATTTTACGGACAAACAACATTCAAGCGGAAAAAAGCCTGAATTATGCCATTCCAGACGAATTTGATCTAAAAATAGCCATAAATTGGCTAAAAAACACTCAATTGAGTGTTTTTTGTGAGGTGCGGGTATTCCTGCCGCCGTAGTGCTGTTGCGGCTATGCCGGATTAAAATATACGCCGGGCAATAGCGTGATATAATTTGCCCCTGAAGCGCGCAATTAAACCAGCTTGCTTGCATGGCCATGCTGGTTGAGACATGGTGGCGCCAATTCAGGAAAACGCGCGGGCGGATGGTAGGGCATGAGTGGCGAACATGATTTACTGACGATTACGACGCCATTGCCGGAGACGAGCTTCGGAATCGCCTCTATTTACGGAACGGAACGGTTAAGCCGGCCGTTTCAATATACGGTCCAGCTTCATTCCGGCAGCGCGCTGCTTGACCCGGACAGTCTGCTCGATAAGCCGGTGACCGTGAGCATTGCCACACCGCTTAGCGGTGGCGCCCCCGCGCGCTATATAAACGGGATCGTCTGCGCCGTGCGGCAGCTTCCCTCGCAATCCACGGCGCTGTGGCAATATGAAATCAGCGTTGCGCCCAAGCTGTGGTTCCTGGACCAGACGAAGGACTGCCGATTTTACCAGAAGCAATCCGTGCTCGATATCGTTAAATACGTGCTCGGCAAATTCAGCGTTACCCTCAGCGACAAGACCACCGGCTCATTTCCCACGCGCGATTATGTGGTGCAGTTCAACGAATCATATTTGCATTTCATTCAGCGTTTGATGGAAGATGCAGGTATTTTCTATTTCTTTACCCATGCTGATGGCGCGCACACGATGGTGCTGGCCAATGCCAATACCGCCTTTGTGGATATCAACGAGCCGCAGGTGCATCTGGATGAGACCAATGCCGGTTTCGGTGTGCTGAGCAGTTGGCACAGGGTGGACCGTACGGCCTTGGGCAGCGTGCGGACGGATGATTACAATCCCGAGACGGATCAGCTTCAGCCTGGTGCGATATCCGGAACGGAATCAACCGTTCTGCAGGCCTCCGCCGCTTCGCAGCGCACGCATTATGCGTGGCCCGCCACGCGCGGAGTAACGAGCGATGCCAACACGCTGGCGAAGAACCGGATGCTTGCGGCAGAGGCTGGAGCGCAGCTTTACACAGGTTCCGGTCAGGTGGCTGATCTCGTCGCGGGCGGCAAATTCACACTGGTGAACGACCCGGCTGCCGCGGGTACGGAATATGTTATCCAGTCGCTCTCTTATCACATCACCGGTAACCGGGCTGGCGGGGGCACGGGCCATCGCGCATCCATCGCCGCCAGCATAATCGCCTTTCCGTCGAAGATTACGTATCAGGAGGAAGCCGCTTTCCTGCCGCCGGTGATGGCGGGTATGTACAGTGCCGTCGTCATCGGGCCGCAGGGCGAAGAGATATACACGGATGATCTCGGCCGCATCCAGGTGCAATTTCCTTTTGACCATGAAGGCGACATCACCACGGACAAAACCCTTTGGGTGCGGGTGATGCAGGGCTGGGCGGGCAATAATTGGGGCACGCAATATATTCCGCGTATCGGCATGGAGGTTGTGGTGGCCTTCCTGGAAGGCGATGTGAACCGCCCGATGGTTGTGGGCTGCCTGTTCAACGGCAACAACAAACCGGTTTTCGCGGCGAGTGAGAAGAACAAGAGCGGGTTGCGAACGCGCTCCACCATGCAGGGCGGCACCGCGAATTTCAGCGAATTCTCGATTGACGACACCAAGGGCAGCGAGGCGGTTTTTCTGCACGCGGAAAAAGACCTGAATGTAGAGGTTGAGAATAACCGCAGCGTTACCGTCACCAAGGACGAAACGGTAAAGATCGACGGCAAGAAAACCGATACGATAAAGGGCAATTACGCCACGACCGTTTCGCAAGGCAATGAATCGCTTGATGTGAGCCAGGGTACCATCACCCACAGCGCGGCGCAGTCCATCACGCTGAAAGTGGGGGGTAGCTCGATCAAGATCGACACCTCCTCCATCACCCTCACGGTTGGCGGCAGCACCGTGAAGCTTACCGCTTCCGAAGTGGACGTGACAGGTATACAGGTCAACATCACTGGCCAAGCGCAAACAGCGGTGAAAGGTGCCATCGTTCAGGTTTCGGGCGATGGTATGCTGGAGCTTAAGGGCGCCATGACCATGATCAATTCTTGAGCCAGGGAGGGGAAACAAGATGAGTGCCGCAACTCAAGATAAATTGTCCGTCACCGCCCTGGCCTTGGTGCTAAAGCGCGCTGCCCTGCCGGAGGCGGCGCTGGAATGCGCGGCGGGGCTTGCCAGTGTGGGGGATGTGGTGGCCGCCCTGGCCCAGGCCGGATTCGGCATTGAGGCCACGCGCGTGCTGGCCCATGCCCTGCCCAAGCGCGAGGCCGTGTGGTGGGCCTGTATGTGTGCTGGCCACACCGCCCCGCCGGAGCTGCCGGAGGCAGACCGCAAGGTGCGCGAGCTGGCTGAAGGCTGGGTGCGCCAGCAGAGCATGGAATTTGCCCGTGCCGCGATGGACGAAGCCAAGCGTGCCGGGTTTCAGAGCCCCGAGGCATGGGCGGGCGTGGGTGCGTTCTGGAGCGGTGATTCCCTGGCTCCGGCGGATGCCCCCATTGTGCCGCCGCCGCCGCACCTTACCGGCCTGGCCGTGGCGGGTGCTGTGGCGCTGGCCTCTGTGCGTACTGATGCGTCGCGCCAGCCGCAACGCCTGGCGATGTTTCTGCAATCGGCACAGGATATCGCCGGTGGAGGCCCCGGCCGCCTGCCGCCGGAGGAAGCATGACCCTCACTCTTACCGTATTGCGCTGCCCGGATGCGGTGCCGCCCGAAACCAAGCAGATTTCCGGCGGGGAATTCCGTATCGGGCGCGGGCCGGATAACGACTGGATCATGCAGGATTCAGAGCGCCTGCTTTCCAAGCGCCATTGCGTGATCGCGTTCCGTAATGGCGGCTGGGCGATCGCGGATATCAGCACCAACGGCACCTATCTTAACCGTGATGCCGAGCCGGTAGGCAATGGCCAGATCCGCGCGTTGCACGATGGCGACAGAATCCGCTTCGGCGCCTATGAAATCGAGGCGCGGATAGAAGAAGCGCCAGGTTTTGGCGCCACCGGTTTCGGCAAGGGCAGCTCACCGTTCGACGATCCGTTCGGCGGTGACGTGTTCGCGCCGCCGCCCGTCCCGTCCTCCAGCAGTTTCACCAGCGCCGCCTTTGGAGCGGACGACCCGCTATTCGGTGGGGCGCCGCGCGGGCCCTCGGTGCAGTTGCCAGGCCAGTTCGACCCGCTGGCCGGAGCGGAGGACGATTTTCTCGGTGTGCCGACGCAGCCGGACCATACGCCCTCCTTCAGCGATGC
>JAGXAO010000040.1 GCA_018971565.1 Rhodospirillales bacterium | reverse complement strand
TATTCCGAGCTCGGCAAAGTGCTGGATGGCATTTGCGACTATGTTACCTTCACCGCCGTTTATGTGGGGCTGGCTTTGGCCATGAGCCGCTCCATGGGCGGCTGGGCCTGGGCCTTGGTGGCAGTCTCCGGTGCCGCCCATGCCGTGCAATCTGCCGCGTATGAGATGCAGCGGCAGGATTATAATTTCTGGGGCTGGGGCCGCGCTTCCGCCGCTCTGCCGAAGCTGGACACAAAGCCGCAAGGCTTTAGCGGGTGGCTGCACCAAATATATGCCCGGTTGCAGCTCTGGGCCGCAGGTGGTGCGGCGGCATTTCACGTCGAATTCGGGACAGTTTTGGCCACGAACCCCAACCGCGAGGCCGCCCTGCGCGCCGCTTACCGGGAGTATTTCGCCCCGGTGATCCGCCGCTGGGGCATACTCTGCGCCAATTACCGCACGCTGGGGCTGTTCATCGCCGCCCTGATCAAATTGCCCTGGCTGTATTTTGTGTTCGAGATTCTGGGTTTCAGCGCCATCCTGTTCATCCTGCTGGAAGCGCAGAAGGCGCGTTACCGGTCTTTCCTCGCGCGCATCACGCTAATCTAGTGCCGGCTGGCGTGGCCGCCGCGCTCCAGCAGCCAGCCGCCAAGCGCCAGCAGCAGCAACGAAGGCGCCAGCGCCGAGAAGGCAGGGTTTACCGCCAGCAGCAGCCCGAGATACCCGGTAATCTGCTGCACCAGCACAAACACCATGCCAAGCAGCGCGCCGATGACGATCTGCCGCCCCGCCCCGCCCGAACGCTGCGGCCCGAACACAAAAGGTGCCGCGATAAGCGTCATGCCGAGCAGCGAAAGCGGAATCGCCACCATGCGCCAGAAGCTTTGTTCATAAACCAGTGCGCGCTGATGCTGCCGCTTGAGCTGCCGCACATAGGCATACAGCGCCAAAGGCGGCATGGTCTCTGGCGGAATCGCCAATAATTGCAGCTGCCGGGTGGAGAGAAAAGGCTTCCAGCTCAGCATCGCCGGGTTGTCCATAACGGTTTGGCCATCGGCGATGCGGTCGCGGGTCACGCCGGTAAGGCGCCAGCTTCCATCTGGTTCAGGCGCGGCGTTATCCGCCTCCACCATGCTTTGCAGCCCGCCTGAAGGGGCAAAGCTGAAAATCGTCACGCCGTGCAGTTCCGCGCCCGCAAAACTTTGCACGTTCAGGAACACACCATTCTTCTGAGCCCAGAATCCGCCATTGGAAAGCCCGGGCAGCGCGCTGCCAAGTGCTGCGGCCCGCGCGCGCTGTGCGGCCTGCTGTGCTGGCGGGATGATAAACTGCGCAATGAGAAACAGCGCGGCGATGACCGGCAGGCAAAGCTTCGCCACCGCGCCGATAATCCTGGCCTGGGAAACGCCGAAACTGCGGAAGGCGGTGAGCTCGGAATGTTTAGCGAGGCCGCCCAGCCCCAGCAGCGCCGCCAGCAGCATGGAAACAGGGGCCAGCTGCAGCATCTGGCCGGGTGCGGTGAGCAAGGTGTAGCTAAGCGCCCCGGTCAGCCGGTATTGCCCCTGGCCCACGAGGCTCAGCTGCTCAACAAAGCCGAGCAGGCTGAACAGGGCGGTAAGCCCGGCGGTTACCAGCAGAAAAACCCGGAAGACGGCCCAGCCGACATAACGGTCAAGCAGCATCGCGGCTACCAGCCGGGCGCCAGTTAAGTGGCGGGGAGGGGGCGGGGTACGGCCGGGCTGTGGTGCGCATGGCCCGGCGCATGGCGGGCGCGTACCAGATAATGGCCATGGCTAAGGCCAGGCCGGCCGGTGCCCACCATATGCCGGGGAAGGCCCCCACCTGCCCATGCTGCACCCAGGTGCGTGCCGTGGTGCAGAGCAGGTAATAGGCAGAGTATGCCAGAATGGCCGGGCCGAATTTGGCATAACGGCTCTGGCGTGGGCGCCCCCGGCTTAAAACCGCGCCCAGCAGCGCCAGCAGCAATGTGGAAAGCCCGGTGGAAAGCCGCCATTGCCGTTCGGCGATATCAGCCGGGTTGGAGGCCGCCAGGAGATGCGCCGTGCTGGCGGCCACGGGGCTGTAGCGGGCGCGGGCTACCACGCTGTCATCCGGGTCCAGGTTCAGTCCCGCCGCCACCAGAGATTCGTCCTCCGTTGGGTGGCCGTTATCAAATTTATACACATGCGCGCCAGAGAGGTGCACGCTGCGCTGGCCGCCCAGCCCTGCCACCGCGGGGCTGGCGCTGGCGGCAAAGATCACCTCAATACGCCCGCCATCCCGCTTGGCGATGAACACGTTTCTTGCATCGGCATGCGGCCCGGCCCGGTTCTCCAGAAAAACCACCCGCGTGCCGTCCTGGCTGGCATAAAAGGCGCCCGCCTCCATCGCATTCACGTTCAACATGGCGGTGGCGTGGCGGGTTATGTTGTGCGAGGCGGCATAGGCCCATGGCCGGGCGAACACGGAAAGGCAGCTAACGCACACCGCCAGCCCCAGCGCCAGCCCCACCACCGGGCGCAGAAGCTGCCGCGGCCCCATGCCCAGCGCCAGCATGGCGGTTATCTCGCTATCCGCCTGCAGGCGCCCAAACGCCGCCACCACGGCGATGAACAGCGAGATGGGGATCAGCACGTCCAGCGAGATCAGCAATTTTAATGCGGTGAGCGTTGCGATGGCACCCACCGGCAGCAACCCGTTCACGGCGTTTGAGAGGGTTCCCGCCAGGCTGTCTCCCGCGAACAGCAGCAGCAGCACGCCTAATATTGTGGCAAATGGCCACGCTATCTCACGAATCAGATAACTATCCGTCTTCAAAGCGCCAAACCAAACTCTATTCAGGGTATCCAGAAAAACCGGTTCCCGCCGGGTGGTCCGGCAAGGTATGGACATCTTGGGTCCAGAAGGCTCGTGACAATGCGTTGCCCGCTCTTTAATAGGGTGGCAAATGATTTGTATAGTTTTTATTGCACGAAAGTCATGCGGACCAGGTGCATCGAACTGCTTAGGGAGCTGTGCGCCGCAACATGTCTGACCAGGCCAGTGAGATTCGCGAAGTTATTTTCGGCACATTGCAGGCGGCATTGCCGCAGGCGCGCCCATTATCGGATGAAACCCACATCATCGAAGATCTGGGCCTCGATTCCGTCGCGGTGATGGATTTCGTCATGGAGATCGAGGATAAGCTCGATATTTCCGTGCCCCTGGACAAAATCGCCGAGGTGGAAACGCTGGGCGATCTTGTCGCCACTGTGCAGCGCCTGAAGCAAGCCGCTTAGCCGCATGGCCCTGTTCGACAAATACGCGGCCCTGGCGGCGCAATACCGCCAGTTGGAGGAAGCCGGCGCCAACCCGTTTAATGTGCAGTTTGGCGATGTGCTCTCCCCCACCGAGGCAATGCTCGCGGGCCGCAAAACCCTGCTGCTCGGCACCAACAACTATCTCGGCCTCACCTACGACCCCGCGGTGCTTGCCGCCGCCGCTGCAGCCACCAGCACCTCAGGTTCCGGCACCACCGGCTCGCGCATTGCCAATGGCAGCTATGGCGGCCATGGGCGGCTGGAAGCAGACCTGGCGGATTTCTATGGCCGCAAGCATGGCATGGTGTTCTCCACCGGCTACCAGGCCAATCTCGGCATCATCTCGGCGCTGGCGGGCAAGGGCGACCATTTGCTGCTGGATGCCGATTCACATGCCTCGATCTACGATGCCTCCCGCCTTGGCTACGCCCAGGTTACGCGCTTCCGTCATAACAGCCCTGAAGACCTCGCCAACCGCCTGCGCCGCCTGGCTGATGAGCCGGGGGACAAGGTCGTCATCGTTGAGGGCATCTATTCCATGCTGGGGGATACCGCGCCGTTAAAGGAGTTCGCCGCCGTGAAGCGCGAATACGGCGCTTATCTGGTGGTGGACGAAGCGCATTCCCTGGGCGTGCTGGGCGCCACGGGCCGCGGCCTCGCCGAACAGGCTGGGGTGGAGGCGGATTGCGATTTCATCGTCGGCACCTTCTCCAAATCTCTCGCGGGGGTTGGCGGCTTTGCGGTAACTGACATGGCAGGGGCTGAGGTTCTACGCGTCGTCTCCCGCCCGTATATGTTCACCGCCTCCCTGCCGCCCGCCAACATTGCCGCCACGCAAGCAGCACTGCACGAACTCCGCACGCGCCCAGACCTGCGCCACCGCCTTAACGCTAACGCGCTGCGGCTCTATCGTGGGCTGGAGAGGCTGGGTTTTGAGCTCGGCCCCGAGCCCAGCCCGGTTGTGTCCGCCATCATGCCCTCCCCAGAAGCCGCCTTCGGGCTCTGGGCGGCACTCTTGAAAGCCGGGCTTTACACCAATGTCAGCCTGCCTCCGGCCACGCCACGCGGGCTGGCTTTGCTGCGCTCCAGCGTTTCCGCTGCCCACAGTCCAGCACAAATCGACCACGCGATCGCCCTGTTTGCCGAGGCTGGCAGCAGCTTGGGGTTGTTGAAAAGCGAGATGGCGGCGGCGAAGTAACCGCCCATGCGCCAGGTCGGCATCTTCCGGCATAATCTGTTCAGGCTCTCTGAGCCGTTTATCACCCAGCAGGCTGGGCGGCTGCACCGCTACCGCCCGCTTTACCTGGGGCGGCTTCGCTACGGCGTTGCCCCGCCAGGGGCCGAGGCGCTGGCGCTGGAAGACCTTGCCCCGCATATGCGCCTGCTGCCCGCCGCCTGGCACATGCTTTCCGCCAACCCGCACCCTTACCTCTACATGCTGGAAGGGCGGCGGCCGAACCTTCTTCACGCGCATTTCGGTGTGGAGGGCGTTTATGCCCTGCCGCTCGCCGCCCGGCTCGGCATCCCGCTGGTCACCACCTTCCATGGGTTCGATGCGACACTGGGCCCCCTTGGCCTGCTCGCCAACCCGGCCTGGGCGCATTACGCGCTGGGGCGCGGGCGCCTTGCGCGCCAGGGCGCCCTGTTTCTCGCCGCTTCCAATTTCCTGCGCGAAAAACTCCTGGCGCTGGATTTCCCGCCGGAGCGCGTAGCCGTGCATTATATCGGGGTGGATAGCAGCGCCATCGCCCCGCGCAGCCCGGCGCTGGAGGAGCCCATCATCCTGCATGTGGCGCGGCTTGAGGAAGTGAAAGGCACGGAATATCTCATCCGCGCCTTCGCGCTCATCGCCCCGCAATTCCCGCTCGCCCGGCTGGTTATCATCGGCGAGGGCAAGCGGCGGAAAAGCCTGGAGCGCCTGGCGCGGGAAACCGGCGTGGCAGGGCGCATCGCCTTTCTTGGCCCCCGCCCGCATGGTGAGGTTCTGAGCTGGATGCGCCGTGCCGCCATGCTGGTTCTGCCCAGCGTGAAAACCGAGTCCGGCCGGGAGGAAGGGCTGGGCATGGTGATGCTGGAAGCTGCCGCCTGCGGCGTGCCCGGCATTGGTTCGCGCGTGGGCGGCATTGCCGAGGGCATAGAGGAAGGGCAAACGGGCTTTCTGGTGCCGCAGCGCGACCCCGAGGCGCTTTCCGTCGCCATTTCCACGCTGCTGGCCAACCCCACCTTGCGCCTGCGCATGGGAGAGGCCGCCCGCCGCCGGGTGGAGCAGCATTTCGACCTCACCCGCCAGACCGCGGCGCTGGAGGAGATTTATGATAGTTTGCTGCCATGAGGCAGGTTGTTGTCGCGGCGCACCCGGACGATGAAATTCTCTGGCTTTCCTCCGCCATGGAACATGCCGACCCTGTAGTGCTTTGCTATGGTGCGCCCTATGGCAAACCCGAAAAAGCCGAAGCCCGCGCCCGCGCTGTGGCGGCGCTGAAGCTGCCGCATCTCGTCAACCTCGTCATTCCGGAAAGTGGCTGCCGTTTGCTGGTGGATTGGCAAAATCCGGTGCTAACGCCGACAGGAATGGCGATTGCGGAGGGTGAGGCAAAGGCGCGCTATGAGGCGAACTTCATCACGCTTGTGGAAAAACTCCACTCCGTTCTGGCTGGCGCGGATGCGGTTTACACGCACAACCCCTGGGGCGAATACGGCCACCCGGAACATATCCAGGTGTACCGCGCCGTCGCGGCGCTTCAAAAAGACCTAGGCTTCACCATCTGGTTTTCAAACTACATGGCACCGCTTACCTTGCCGCTCATTCGTCGCCTGGCCGCTTCGCCGCTCTGGGCGGAAAAACGCCTGGTGGTGCCAGATGTCCGCCTCGCCCGCCGCCTGCGCGCCATCTATCTGCGCCATCGGGTCTGGACCTGGTCGTTCTTTCACCGCTGGCCTGCCACAGAAACGCTTTACGCCCAACCACCCGGCGGGCATGAAGGCTGGCACAGCTTGGAGGGCGAAACGCTGGTCGACGCAACGAAACTGCGCTGGTGGCGAGGAGACAGCGCGGCGAGGTGGATGGTTTAGAAAAAAGTAGTCAGATACGAATCAACTAAGCTGTTCAGAGCGGCTTAATCTTTTATGACGCATTAGAAACCATAATGGGTAATCAGATGAAGAGTGTCTTCGGCTTGGCTATGCTTTGTATTAGTGTGTCTGCCTGTACCTACTCACAGAGCGGATGCATGATAGGGCACTACTGTTTAATTCCGTTTGACGGTGGTAGCGTAAATGCCAGTGATTGGACGCCAACCGCCGCCGCCACTGGTCCTGTACAAGTGGTGGCTGCCAAATGCGATATGCTGGCTCACGGCACGGTGCCTGCCGGCAGCAGTACTTTCGCTGAAGGTGACCCAGCCTTTGTCAGTGGTGCTATGGCTAACGCAACGCTCCAGCAAGGCATGAATCAGATGGAGTATGTGTAAGATACCATCCGCGATTGCATGACAATCAATGGATTTCAGAAAAATTATTAGGAAATAAAGCGTGATATTAACTGAAGTGCGGTGATAAAAATCAGGAATAATGCATCACGAGTTCACCGTACGGTTTGTCTCTCTAAAAACCTAAATCCCTTACTTTCAAAAATTAACACGCCGTTAGTATGTTCCACGTGGAACATTTCAGCGCCGCAACCGTCTCCACAACCCCAACCCCGCATAGGCAAGCCCTGTTGCCACCGCTGCCGCCGTAATCCGCGCCCAAACCTCGCCCAAAAACGGCAACTTAGTGGCCTCTTGCATTTGCGCGGCAATGCGCAGAGAATTATTTCGTCTGGTGCACTGCTACAGTTATGCAGAACGGGGGGCATTTGATAAAAAAAGCGGTGATTTTGGCTGGTGGGCTTGGAACAAGGCTCTCGGAGGAAACTGAGCTTCGTCCCAAGCCTATGGTCGAGGTGGGCGGCCAGCCGATGCTGTGGCACATCATTAAAATTTACTCGGCCTTCGGCATTAATGAATTCGTTGTCTGCCTCGGCTATAAGGGCAATATCATCAAGGAATATTTTGCCAATTATTATTTGCGCAACGCGGATGTTACCTTCGATCTCAATCAGAACACCTCGGTCATTCACCGACATTCCGTTGAGCCATGGCGTGTCACGCTGGTTGACACTGGCGCCAGCACAATGACAGGTGGGCGGCTGAAGCGGGTGCGCGAGTATCTTGGCCCCGAGCCCTTCTGCCTGACCTATGGTGATGCGGTGGCAACGGTGGACATCGGTGCCCTAATCAAGTTTCATAACAGCCACGGCCGCCTCGCGACTGTTACAGCCGTGCATCCGCCGCCTCGCTTTGGCGCGATTGGTCTTGAGGGGCAGGTGGTCCGCAGTTTTCAAGAAAAGCCGGGCGGTGGTGCCGACTGGATCAATGGCGGATTTTTTGTGCTTTCACCCGAGGTGATCAACCGTATCGAGGGGGACGACACTGTGTGGGAGCAGGCGCCGCTTGAAGCTCTCTCTCGCGAGGGTCAGTTAATGGCTTTTCGCCACGAAGGATTCTGGCAACCCATGGATACGCTGCGCGACAAGCGTGTGCTTGAGGAGCTTTGGGCATCAGGTCGTGCTCCGTGGCTACCCGTCACATGACTGGCAATGGCAAAGGTGCCTTGCCGGATATGCTTTTTTGGCAAGGAAGGCGGGTGTTCGTCACCGGCCATACCGGATTTAAAGGTGCGTGGCTTTGTGCTTGGCTGAAACGCCTTGGCGCGGAGGCGGCTGGTTTTGCTTTGCCTGCGCCAGCCGGCAAATCGCTCTGTTTGCAGATGCAGTTGGAAGGCAAGATGTCTGCGACCCATGGCGATATCCGGAATGGCCGGACGCTTGCCGCCACCATTGCTGAATTCCAACCTGAAGTAATTTTTCATCTTGCGGCACAACCTTTGGTTGTCCTTTCATACAGTGAGCCTGTTGAAACCTTTGCAACCAATGTTATGGGTACTGTGAATGTACTGGAGGCAGTAAGGCGCACGCCATCCATCCGTGCTGCGGTTATCGTTACATCTGACAAATGCTACGAAAATCACGGTCCCGCGGCAGCTTATAGCGAGGTAGACCGGCTTGGCGGTGATGACCCCTACAGTGCAAGCAAGGCTTGTGCAGAACTGGTGACACAAGCTTGGCGGCACAGTTTTTTTCTGCCTGACGGCGGAGCCGCTATCGCCAGTGTGCGCGCTGGCAACGTCATTGGCGGGGGCGATTGGGCAGAAAACCGCCTGGTGCCCGACTGTATTGCAGCTTTCGGCCAGGGTCGGCCGATTGTTCTGCGCAATCCAGATGCTTGCCGGCCCTGGCAGCATGTGCTCGATGCGCTATGCGGCTATTTGCTTGTGGCGGAACGCCTTGTGGCTGGAGATGCCAGCGCCGCACGGGCATGGAACTTCGGTCCGGCGAGCGGTCCGGTTGTCACGGTTGCGGAAATTGTCCAGCGTCTGGCGGCACTTTGGGGTGCTGGCGCTGGCTGGTCCCGCGGGGCGGCACCTACGCCCTATGAGGCCGCATATCTCGCGGTTGATTCGTCGCTTGCTCGTAGCGCGCTGAACTGGCTGCCCCGCCTTGCCCTGCCGCAGGCGCTCAACTGGACAGCCGCCTGGTATCGGCGCGAGCATGACGGCGAGGATGCGGCACGGCTTGTTGCTGAACAACTCTCGGCCTACGAGGCTAACGCGGAGATTTTAGCGTGAACACAACACTATGCCGTTTCTGCGGCCACGAGCTAGGCGAAACTTTCGCCGACCTTGGCGTATCGCCGCTTTCAAATGCCTTTGTGCACCCTAAAATGGTTGATCATCAGGAACAAGTTTACCCTCTGCACGCTAAAGTCTGTCCGGCCTGCTGGCTTGTACAGCTTCCTGAGATTCAAAGCCCAGACTTGATTTTTTCAGAATATCTTTATTTTTCGTCTTTTTCGGAAACATGGCTTCACCATGCACGCATGTTTTCAGACACGGCGATGCGACGCTTTAGGCTTGGTGCTTCCTCCACGGTTGTCGAGATTGCCAGCAATGACGGTTATCTTCTGCAGTTTTTTCATGCCGCCGGGGTAGCGGTTTTGGGGGTTGAGCCCGCGGAGAATGTCGCGCAAGTAGCAATTGCCAAGGGCATTCCAACCGAAATCGCTTTTTTCGGTTGTGCCACGGCGGAGCGGCTGCGCGCCGCCGGATGCCGTCCTGATCTTATCGTAGCAAACAACGTTTTGGCGCATGTGCCAGACATTAATGACTTTGTAGCTGGCATCGCGCTCCTTCTCCCATCTGAGGGGGTGGCGATAATCGAGTTCCCGCATCTTCTGCGCCTGATCGAGAATAATCAGTTCGATACGATCTATCATGAACATTTCTCATATCTTTCACTACTGACAACGGAACAGATTTTTTTGAGGCATGGTCTGTCAGTGGTTGAAGTTGAGGAATTGGAGACGCATGGTGGCTCGTTGCGTGTTCACGTACGCCCTTGCGGCCACGATACGCCGCAAGATTCGTCAGTGCCTGTTATGCTTAGTCATGAACGCGCATTCGGCCTCGAAAGCGTGGAGGTGTATCGTGATTTTGCACGGAGGATCGAGGCAGTCAAAAGCGATGTTGTTGAATTTCTGGTGGAGGCAAAACGCAACGGAAAGACCGTTCTAGGTTATGGCGCGCCGGCCAAGGGCAACACGTTGTTGAATTATTGCGGTATTGGGCCGGATATGCTGGCCTTCACGGTTGATCGCAACCCGCACAAGCAGGGTTTGCTTTTGCCGGGTTCACATATTCCTGTACGCGCACCGGAGGATTTGATCGCGGCTAGGCCAGATTATGTATTTATTCTGCCTTGGAATTTGCGAAGCGAGATTATCGATCAGCTTTCACAAATCCGTGCCCATGGCGGCGCTTTCGCTGTGCCGATTCCGCATCTTGAAATCATTCCATGATCGTAAGACAAACGCAACTGCCGGATGTCGTATTGATTGATCTTGATCCGGTTTCGGATGAACGCGGCTTTTTCGGTCGCGTTTTTTGCGAAGACGATTTCGCGTGTCTCGGGCTGCCGGTTCGATTTGTACAATCCAGCCTCTCTTTCAACAGATTTTGCGGCACGTTGCGTGGCTTGCATTATGCGGCTAACCCAGCGCAGGAAGGAAAGCTGGTGCAGTGCACACGCGGTGCAATCTTTGACGTGATTGTAGACATTCGTCACAGTTCGGCGGCATTCGGCCGCTGGGAGACGTTTGAATTAACCGTGCAGAACCGCCGGATGCTCTATATACCCCCGGGTTTTGCTCATGGCTTTCAGACTCTAGCCGATGAAACAGATGTGCTTTACAGTATGACCGAACCCTACCAACCCGGCCTTGCCCGGGGCATACGCTGGAATGATGCTTCGCTGGGGATACCCTGGCCGCGTCTAAACCCGATTCTTTCGGAGCGTGACGCGGCTTTGCCTGGCCTTGATACGGCAATGGCCCAAGGTTGAACATGCCGGTGGCCCGCCTGGTAATCACCGGTGCTTCCGGCTTTATCGGGCGCCATGCGGTTGCAGAGCTTTGCACTCGTGAATTCGAAATTCATGCCCTGCTTCGCAAGCCCTGGCAGGGTGCTCCGGCGGCTGTTACGCAACATCTTGTTGATCTGAATGACACCGCGGCCCTGAACCGGGCCATGTGCGAGATAGCGCCATCCCGACTTCTGCATCTAGCCTGGGATGTGACGCCTGGATGTTTCTGGTCAGCTCCAGCTAATCTCGACTGGGTTGCGATGAGCCTTCATCTTTACCGTGCTTTTGCGACCGCCGGCGGGCGCCGGCTTGTGGTCGCGGGAAGTTGTGCTGAATATGCTTGGTCGCGACCGCTGCTCGACGAGATGCGGACACCGCTCGCCCCTCATTCACTCTACGGTGCGGCCAAACACGGGTTGCATGGTATTTTGGAGAGTGCCGCTGAACAAGCTGGGCTGGAGCTTGCCTGGGCGCGCATATTCATTCCGTATGGACCATACGAGAATAAATCGCGCCTTGTGCCCTCGGTTGCTTGCGCCTTGCTGCAAGGGCGCGAAATTGCCTGCGGAGATGGCCAGATAGAACGCGACATGATTCACGCCGCTGATGCTGGTGCAGCGCTTTGCGCCATACTTGAGAGTAGCTATACAGGGCCGGTGAACATCGCCTCTGGGCAGTGTGTGAAGCTGCGCGATGTCATTGGTAAAATTGGCGCGCTGATTGGCCGTCCTGAACTCATCCGTTATGCGGCTCGGCCTAAGGCGCCGGACGAGCCGCCCAAGCTTGCTGCGGCGACAGCGATTTTGCATGACCGTCTGGGCTTCCGGCCGCGTTTTACGCTCGATGACGGGCTGGCTGATGCAGTCAACTGGTGGCGGGCTGCACTGTGGCGCGAAGCGCGCACGTAACCTCTATTATCGCGCCGCGCCGCGCCGCGCAGCTGAACATCGCTGCCAAAATGGCGATCGGCCCTAACAGGCAGGCGGCAAATAGATGCAGCAGGTTCATGATATCCGGGGAGTCCAGTCGCATCAACAGGCGTGTCAGCCGGTTGGGCTGAGGGTCCAGGAGGTTGAGGGTGCTTTGAATCCAGCCGTACGGGTCATGTTCAAAGGATTCAAAACTTATACGCTGCACTTCTAGCCCGGTTGAAGCGGTAAGTGCCGCGAGAGCCTTAATCGTAAAATGTGACACATGCCTTGGAACGTCTAAATGGAACCAGGCTTTGCCGCCAAACCGCGCCTGCCAACTGCCAAAATTGGGTACGGCGATGATCAACTTGCCTCCCGGCGCCAGCATGCCCGCCAGGCGGGTAAGAATTTCGGCGGGGTTTTTCATGTGCTCGAGTGCCTGGATCAGCAGAATCAGATCGAAAACGGCGTCAGCGGGAACCGCGTCCAATTCTCCGGCCAGGACATCAATACCTGATACATCGCGTGCGAGCTGCGCCGCAGCCTGGCTACGTTCGCACCCCAGTACGCGCCAGCCATGGTTGCGCAATATCGCCAGCATGGAACCGTCGCCACAGCCGAGTTCGAATGCGCTTCCAGGCTGGGGGTGGTCTTTTAGCCAGCGTGCGACCCTTTGGCTGTAAAACATGCCAATAATTGCGGCTATGGACTTGCGGTAACGCCGGTAAAGCGCCGGGTAGTACAGGCTAAAATCTGCTGGAATGGGCGCTGTGTGCCCCCCGCCACAGGCCGGGCAGATGAGAACAGAAAACTCATGCCCAGTGATATAGTCACGCGCGCCAGTATGCTGTGCTTGTAATGCCTGCATGCCGCAGAACGGGCAGGCAGATGCTAAGGTTGTCATTCGGGATCCTGTGCCGGCAACCGGGTTGTGCGCCGGTCTATTACCGCGTTTGGTCGCTGCAGGCCGTTTTTGTAGGCTCTTGCCACATAAAGTGCGATGCATGCGACCGCTGTGCCAAGGTAGCCAGCGAACACCATGAATACGGCGAGTAGCAGCCACGGAGAGTGAAAGGCAACGGCACCCGCGCCCAGTACGGCCAGCATGAATAGCCATACGGGCAGCAGATACACCGGCAGGCGCAGCAGCAGAGTTGAGGCTGCCAGCAACCCCGCGACCGCGAAAACGGACATGCCTAACAGGTTATAATGGGTTGTTCCCGCAATTCGCCTTTGCCGGGTGAAAGCTACTGCGCAGCGGCGAAAGCCCACTCGCGCGATGGAGGCGCGCAGAAATGGGAACGAGGAGCGGTCGTTCAAGACGGCTTCCCGCACTTCCGCTGTAATTAAAGAAAATTCAGCCATATCAAGAAGGATATCGTCATCCGCGACTTTTTGCAGCAGGCGATAGAAATATTTACGTGCGGCCTTGATCGCCGGAGGCTCCGGGCGGTCGACACGTTCTCCGTAAACGATGTCGAAGCCATCCTCATACCTCTCGATGAATGTCTCGATCATCTCCGGGGGATCCTCGCAGTCAACATCGATGAAAGCGTAGAGATCAGCTTTGATATGAGCGAGACCGCATTGGAGTGATGCCTGATATCCAACATTGCGGCTCATGGAAATGACAAATGTTTCAGTCCATTCTTCATGAACGGTGGCGATCATGTCCAGAGTTCTGTCTGTGGAGGCGTTGTTGAGAAACACAAGCCTGATGAGGTAGCGTTCGGATAAACGTCGTATGACCGGCATCATCCGTGCCGCGAATAGGGGTATGACCACTTCTTCGTTGAACACGGGGCAGAGAATTGAAAGGGTCGGCCTGTGCCCTGTCTCAAGGTTCATTTTTCGCCCCAGTCGCGCGGCCGGCCCATAAAAAAGCAAGTCCGGGCAGGCTGCTTGCCGCGCTGAGTGCGCCGAACAGGATAGAGAAGGTGAGGGCCTGCGCTACGGGGACGCTGGCAGCGCCGAGCAGGGCAACTAGTAGCCCCTCACGCATACCCCACCCGCCAATTGAAATGGGTAGCACGGTGACCACAACAACAAGAGGAATTGCGACAAGCCACTCCAACGGAGGCACGGCAAGCCCGAGCGCAATGCCAAGCAGGATACCAGCGGCCACGAAATTTAGATTGCTTACAAGGCATGAAATCAAAAGCACCCCCCCTTGCCTTGAGGTCAGAATGCGGCGAATATGGGTGGACAATGCCGCAATGACAGCGATGATACGCCAAGTCCCGCGGCGACCCCAGTTCCGGTCCGCGAATAACAAAGCCGAAAAGCCGACTGTGCCTGCGCCCAGCATTGCGAGCGGGATCCACTTCGGAAATCCGCGCGTCACGGTCGCACCGATCAAGGGGGTTGTCACAACTACCATCCCCAAAAGAGCGAAGATCATCGCGGCTCGTTCGAGTACGATCGTGCTTGCCGCTTCACCAGCGCCATACCCGCGGCGAACAAGCAGCAGCACCCGCAGCCCATCGCTCATGGCTGCGGGCATGATCTGGTTCATCGCCATGCCAGCCCAAAACACGCGCACAAGGTTGCCCAGCCGCGCGCGGCACCCAATTGCCTTACAAACCAGCCACCAGCGGATACCGCCCAAAATTGGCATTAAGATCGACAGCGCCAGTGCAACGGCAAAATACCCCCAGTTGATACGAGAGAAGCTTGTAATGACAGCGGAAGTGTTTACCCTGTGTAGAGCCAGCCAGAATGCGCCCAGGCTGATTGCCAACTTCGCAAAAAAGGCGGCGTTTCCCCTGAGGGAAAATTTCCCGGTGGGAGATATTTCGCGCTTATCCGCGGGCATCCCGGTAACAGACGTCATGAGCCTTTCGGGCGGAGTTAAGTGGCTTTATTGAAATGTTGCGCTAGTCTAGCCATCTGCGTCACGTACAAAGGATGATACAGCATGAACGCTACGCCGCAATCCCCCGCCCCACTGCCGCGATGGATTATTTCTGGCGTGGGGCTGGTTCTCCTCGCGCTGTTCGTGTTTCTGTTTCAGTATGCACCCGGTGCCTATTTCAAGGTTATGAACGGGATAATGGGCCAAGCCTTTTCGTCTCCCTTCATTGATGCACAGCAGGTGCCAGCCGTAATCGCATGCAGCAAAATGGGCGTGGACGTATTCGTTGCCGCCCCATGCGATCCGCTGGGGCGTCCGTTTGCTTATTCACCGCTCTTCTTGCTGCTGACGTGGCTGCCCGCATGGCGGCCCTATATGGGTATAGTATTGGATGCGGTATTTTTTTTGAGCTTGGCGTTGCTACCCGCGCCTCGGAACCTGCGAGGCGCTCTACTCTTTATCTTGGCGCTTTGTTCGGGCAAGTCCGTCTTTGCGTTGGAACGCGGCAACATGGATGTAGTGGTCTTCATTCTGGTCGCGCTGGGTGGGCGGTTTTGGCTAAGTAATTTCTGCTGCAGGCTTTTTGGCTATGCTGTGCTTACATTAGCCGGGCTACTCAAGTTCTACCCGTTGACATTATTTTTGTTATTTTGCCGCGAAAGATTATTCTATTTCTTTGGCCTGGCTCTTGCCGGTATCGCTTCAGTTGTGGCGTTCGTGCTCTATTACCATAAAGATCTTATCGAAATGAGCCGCAACTTGCCGACAATAAGCCCATTCGCCGATGGCTTTGGCGCTAGCGATCTGCCTTTGGGCCTTCAGGCCATTGTTGGCTCCGCGCATTTAACCGCAGGGTCGCAAGGCGATCATATTGGCGTATATATCGTTGCTGTTCTGATCCTGCTGACGTTCGTCCTGGGCATAATGCGGCTTAGACGCAGCCAAGAATTCACGACCTCGATCGGCGCATTGCCGGAGCCAGAATTTACCTTCCTGGTTATCGGCAGCATTCTGCTCACGGGCTGCTTCTTGGCAGGAGGCAATAATGGTTACCGTGGGGTCGAACTCATCTTCGTGGTGCCTGGTCTGGCATTTCTGGCTGATGCTGCTCAACCAAAGATGCGGGCGCTGTTCCGGCTTACACTTTGGTCGGTCATTTTTGTCATGTGGCAAGCGTTTGTACAGCAACTTGTCGAGGCGCTCTTCAGGAGCAATACACTTTCAACTGGTTACGGCGCCGTTATGTGTGTGTATTGGATAATCTACCAGTTGGCTTGGTGGTGGATCACCATTGTTTTCACGGCAACAATTCTTTGTTTCTTGGAAGAAAGCTTGCTGTTTCGTACGCTGTCCATATGGAAACTTATACGCTGGCTGAGAGGTGTACGTCACGACGGATAGCGTGCGGCGTAGTCGAATTTACCGTTTCGGCATCATGCCGTGGCATTACTTTTAACTTCGAAGTGAAGCTCGGGGCCAGATGAAATGACTAAAAATCCCGTCCCCACAACCCCAACCCCGCATAGGCAAGCCCTGTTGCCACCGCTGCGGCGGCAATCCGCGCCCAGGCCTCACTCCCAAACGGCAGCACCCGTGCCCCCAGCGTAAAAGCCACCATCAACGCCACAGCCAGAACCGGCGCCGCAAACGGCCTCAACAACATCAGCGGCGCCACACCCCATGCCCGCTTCAAATATCCCACGCTCCAGCTCA
>JAGXAO010000039.1 GCA_018971565.1 Rhodospirillales bacterium | reverse complement strand
ACAATCGGGTTCAACTTCGCGGGCGGAAAAGCTGTGGCGCCGATAATGCCTACCGAGCGTACCGCAATGGCAACCGGCGGCAGTGGCGATGCAAGGCCGCCTTGCGGAATGGCGGGCAGCCCCTGGCCGAGATTTGGGCTGGGTGCTGGTATGATGTGCGGCAATGGGGAGGTGGCGAGGCTGGGCGCGCGAACCTGTGCAAGCGCGCTATCCGCGATTGTTGCGGCCATGGCGCAACCCAAAACCGCGGTGAGAGCTGCACGCCTGACCCTGAACAACCCGCTTCCCATTGGTTCCCGCCAAATTTTCTTCCGGGCTGTTATAAACTAAAAATTTGTTTCAGGTTAACCTCATCTTTATAATTTTTAGACGTTGCGACCGTAAAATCACACGGCGCAACGCCTGCGGCGAGTTCGTGTTGTATCTTCCACCCATCCGGGTTTAGGTTTGCTCCATGCCGATGCCCGCCGCCCGCCTGACCGACATGCATGTCTGCCCGATGGTGGACGTGCTGGTGCCGCATGTTGGCGGCCCCATAACCGGCCCGGGCGCGCCGACCGTGCTGATTGGCGGGCTGCCCGCCGCCTGCGTGGGAGACATGGCGACCTGTGTTGGCCCGCCGGATACAATTATTAAAGGCTCCGCCACGGTAATGATTGGCGGCAAGCCAGCGGCCCGGATGCTTGATAATTGCGCCCATGGCGGCATGATCGTGCTTGGCTGCTTTACCGTACTGGTCGGCGGGTAAAGCGGCTTACAAATGCCGTGAGGTTTGAAATTCGGTGGCGTGGCTCACCGTCCAGTCCATTTCGCTTCGTAAATCTTTGCCCCTTTCGGCGGCACAAATTCTTCATCGGCCTTCATCTCTGCCAGGCGCAGCGCATTCAGCGTAATAATCAGCGCCGCCACATTCATCATGCCAGGCGGTATCCACTGGATCAGCCCGCCCAAAAGCTGGTCGTGCTGTGCGGAGATGCTAGGAAACAGCCGTCCGCAAAGCTCGTAAAAGGAGTAGAGATCTTTCGTGGTGAGCGCGATATAGGCGCCGATTGCGATTTGCGGAAACATCACGAAAAATCCGGTTCCGGCGCGGGCGAGATAGGAGTAGCGGCAGGGCGGTTTCGGGCGCGGGTCCAGTGCTACCATCCAGAACAGCACCCCGCCCGCGAGGCAGGAAAGATTCATCACCGCGTACAAAGCGGGGTCGATCATCGCATCGAAATGCACGGAAGGGATCAGCCAGATGTCGGTGGTGAGCAGAAACACCGCCATCGCCGCCAGCGGGTGGGCGAGAAACCGCACCGGCCGCCACATTGCCCTGGCAGTGCGGCTCATCCAGGCTGGTGCGCCCGCCGCCAAAGCTGCCCCCGGCCAGGAAATACCGCCGCAGAAGGGTGCCACCATGCCCAGCATCACCGCCTGCGCGCGGTTAAGAAAAAACATATGCTGGGCGATATATTCAAAATGCGTCTGCAGCACGAACCACACGCCCAGCACGCCGGCATAGAAAAAGCTTCGCCGCACCCAACCTGGCTTTTCGGCCAGAAGCCGCACGCCCCGCCAATACCAGAAGCCCAGCAGCAGGCACCCGGCGAAGATAATGGGGTTGAACACAAACGGCAGCAGGAAGGGCAGTTGCGCCGGTACGAAAAAACAGAGCGCGCCGATGAATGCCGTGAAAACCAGGAGCCAGGCTTCAACCATTCAACCGGTCCATCGGCACGCCGGAGAGGCTGCGGCTGGTGCGGATGGTCTGCAGTGTCTGCACCCGCGCCACGGTGGGCGCGTTGGTAAGGCGCTGGGTGAGCTGGTTCTCGTGTGCGGCATCCCGCGCCACCAGCTTCAGCAAAAAATCCCCGCCGCCGCGGATCATGTGGCATTCCCGCACTTCCGGCCAGCTTGCGGCAAGCGCCTCAAACGCCTCCAGCACCGAGAGCTTCTGGCTCTCCAGTCCCACGATCACGAAGAACGCGATCTGCCAGCCCAGCTTATGGCTGTCGGTATCGGCGTGGTAACCTTTGATATATCCGGCTTCCTCCAGCCGGCGCACCCGGCGCAGGCAAGGCGGGGGTGAGATGCCGGCGCGCCGCGCCAGCTCCACGTTGGTCATCCGCCCATCTTCCTGCAACTCCGCGAGTATCCTGCGGTCTATCTCGTCCAGTACCAGCGGTTCGGCCTCGGCTTGCATGAAATCCCCGGAATCCATTTCGCGTAATATAATTGCGTGTGCGTGTTTAGCTATGGCGAATTTATGGATTCACCGCCAGCGTTGAAGATGGTTGACGCGAGGCGCAGGAATAAGCCTCATGGGGTCATGTCATCAGGACAAGCCTTGCGTGATTGATGTGGCGGTTATCGGCGGCGGCCCGGCGGGCATCTCGGCGGCGCTGCGGCTTAAGGCGCGCGGGGTGCCCTGTGTCGCCATTCTGGAACGCGATGCCATGCTGGGCGGGGCTCTGCTGTTAAGCACCCGCCGTGCTTATGGCCTGTGGCAATTCGGGCGCTTGCTTACCGGCCCGGCCTATGCCGCGCGGCTGGTGCAGGCGGCGCGGGCGGCGGGGGTGGAGATTTTGCCCGGCCATGAAGTGACGGCACTACGGCCCAGTGGCGTGGTAGAGACTCTGGCCATGAACGATGCCGGAACATTCACGGCGCGGCGCGTGCTGCTCACGGGCAAGTTTCCGCCTGTTGCGGCCAGCCATTTATGCCTGGATGCGGGCACAGGCGGCCCGGCGGTGGACCAATATGGCCGCTGTTCGGATGTGTCGTACTTCGCGGCCGGGACACTGGCGGGCAATGCCGGGCCTGGTGGGCCTGTAGGTGCTGCGGCAGGCGATTATATCGCAGACGACCTTTCCGGCGGGCTGCCGAGCCTGGAGGGCAGGCTGGAGGTGCTGGCTGGTCAAGGTATTCGCTATGTGGTGCCGCAATTTCTGGCACATGTTGTGCCCTTGCGCGGGCGGCTGGGCGTTTGTGTGGCTGAAGCCGTGAAAGGGCAATTGCGCGTGCGCGCGGGCGAGGCCGTGCTCTACCGCCGCCGGGTGGCTGCGTTGCCGGAGCAGTGCCTTGCCATCAAGCTGGATGGCATGAAAACCCCGCCGGATGACGCTGAGCTGATTGTGGAAATCGTGCCGTAAATAAAACCCCGCCAGCCTGGCGGCCAGCGGGGTTAAATCTACCGGGGATCAGATCAGGCGACGATCTCGATTTCCGCGAAGAAGAAGGAGATTTCCTGCGCGGCGGCTTCCGGGCTGTCGGAGCCATGCACGGAATTTGCCTCGATGGATTCAGCGAACTCCTTGCGGATGGTGCCGGGCTCGGCATTGGCGGGGTTGGTGGCGCCCATAATCTCGCGGTTTTTGGCAATGGCGTTCTCGCCCGCCAGAACCTGCGCCACCACCGGGCCGGAGATCATGAAGGAGACGAGGTCGTTAAAGAACGGGCGGGCAGAATGCACGGCGTAGAACGCCTCGGCCTGGGCCTTGGTGAGCTGTAGGCGCTTGGTGGCGGCGATGGTAAGGCCCTTTTCCTCGAACTTGGCGTTGATCTTGCCGGTGAGGTTACGGCGGGTGGCGTCCGGCTTGATGATGGAAAGCGTGCGTTCGGTGGCCATGATGTCAA
Source organism: Rhodospirillales bacterium (assembly GCA_018971565.1). GTDB lineage: Bacteria > Pseudomonadota > Alphaproteobacteria > Acetobacterales > Acetobacteraceae > Acidocella. The sequence continues at coordinate 12,741 of JAGXAO010000039.1, read as the reverse complement.
TTCCCAATGAAAGTTGCGGGCGCAATAGCCGGGCCACCCTTTTGCATCAACCCCTCCGCTTAATATACACGGCGCCTCATGAGTGTTCTGCGGCTTGAAGACCTTTCTTATTCCATCGCCGGCCGGCCTTTGCTGGAGCATGCCGGGCTGCTGCTCGATGAAGGCAAGCGCGTGGGGCTTATCGGCCGCAACGGCGCGGGCAAATCCACGCTGCTGAAGCTTATCGCCGGGGTGATCCGTCCGGATGGCGGCAGGATCCTGCTCGGCAACCGGGTGCGGCTGGGCTATGTGGCGCAGGAAGCACCGGGCGGCAGCCTTACCCCGCTGGATGTGGTGCTGGCCGCAGATGCCGAGCGCGCGGCCCTGCTGGAAGCTGCCGAACATGCCGAAACCCCGGCTTCGATGCTGGCGGAAATTCATGACCGGCTGCTGGCGATTCAGGCGGATTCAGCGCCGTCCCGCGCGGCCTCCATCCTGGCCGGGCTGGGGTTTAACGAGGAATGGCAGGCCCGGCCGATGAGCAGCTATTCCGGCGGCTGGCGCATGCGCGTGGCGCTGGCGGCGGTGCTGTTCTCCGAGCCGGATTTACTGTTGCTGGACGAGCCAACCAACCATCTGGACCTTGAAGCCACGCTTTGGCTTGAGGGGTATTTGCAGAAATTCCCCGGCGCCATTCTGCTGGTCAGCCACGACCGGCAATTGCTGGATAAAGCCGTGGAGGCGATTGTGCATCTGGATGCGGGCAAGCTGAACCTGACCCCTGGCGGGTTCGCGGAATTCGTGCGGATTAAAACCGAGCGCGCCATGCAGCAGGCCCGCGCGGCGGAAAAAATCGCCGCGCAGCGCGCCCACATGCAAAGCTTCGTGGACCGCTTCCGCGCCAAGGCCACCAAGGCCCGCCAGGCGCAAAGCCGGTTGAAGGCGCTGGAGAAGCTGCCGCAGATCGAGGCCGTGGTGGAGGCGCAAGCCACCCAATTTACCTTCCCCAGCCCTTCGGAGCTACCGCCGCCGATGCTCCAGCTGGAAGGCGTGGAGATCGGCTATGGCGGCAAGCCCGTGCTCTCCGGCGTTTCCTTACGGATCGACATGGAAGACCGGATTGCCCTGCTGGGCCAGAACGGTAACGGCAAATCCACCCTGGCGAAGTTGCTTGCCGGCCGGCTTGGCGCAATGCGGGGGCGGGAATTCCGGGTGAAGGGGCTGCGGGTTGGGTATTTCGCCCAGCATCAGGAGGATGATCTGGTGCTGAGCGACACACCCTATGACCATTTGGCCCGCGCGCTGCCGCAGGCGCTGCCTGCCCAGCTGCGCGCCCAGGCCGCGCGGTTCGGGCTGGATGCGGACAGGGTGAACACGCCGGTTGGGCAGATGTCCGGCGGGGAGAAAGCCCGGCTGCTGCTGGCGCTGGCCACGAGGGATGCGCCGCATCTGTTGATTCTCGATGAGCCGACCAACCATCTGGACATCGATGCCCGCGATGCGCTGATAAAAGCGCTGACGGATTTTGAAGGTGCTGTGGTGCTGATTTCCCACGACCCGTATCTGGTGGAGCTGGCGGCGGACCGGCTGGTGCTGGTGGCGAACGGCAAGGTGACGCCGTTTGAGGGCGACCTCGCCGCTTATGCCGCGACGATGAGCGAGCGCGCCGCACCCGCCCAGGCGAAGAAGCCAGAGGAGAAAAAGAACGATAAAGCCGCCCGGGCCGAGGCAAGGGCGCGGCTGGCGCCCTTGCAGAAGGCGGCCAAAGCGGCGGAGGCCGCATTGAACAAGCTGACGGCGGAGAAGGAGACGCTGGAGGCGAAGCTGGCGGATCAGGCGATATATGCCCCGGCCAAGGCGGCGGAGCTGAACAGGATCACGCTGCGGCTGGGCGTGTTGAAAAACGAGATCGAAACCGCCGAGGGCGTATGGCTGGAAGCCGCCGAGGCGCTGGAGGCGATTGGCTGATTACGCCACCAGCAGCTTCACGCGGTTGTTCTCAAGCGTTTTGCGCAGCTCGGCCGGGGGTGGCGCGTCGGTAACCAGCGTGCTCACCTGCGGCCAATCCGCAAAGCGTGTGGAAAATGGCTGGTTGAATTTGCTTTGGTCCGCGGCGATCACGCATCGCGCCGCGCGGCCCATCATCGCCGTGTTCACGGCCGCAATTTCGGGCAGGGCATGGCTGGGTCCGTCGCCGGTCATGCCGCTGGCGCCCAGAATCACGCAATCCGCGTAAAGGCTTTGGAGAAACACGATGGCGTGGCCGCCTGTCGTGCTGGCTTTCGCGGCATGGTACAGGCCGGGAATCATCATCACCTCAACCAGATGGTTCACGCCAACCGCCGCCGCCACCGCGAAGGAATGGGTGACGACGGTGATGTCTTTCAGCCTGGCCGCGATCTGCCGCGCCACAAGCACGGCTGTTGCGCCGCTGCCAATAAGCAGAATGCGCGCACCGGCCACCTCATCCACCGTGGCCTCGGCGATACGCTGGCGTTCGGCCTGCAGCAAACTCTGCCGTTCTGCCTGGGCATGGGCGCTTAGTGCCCGCACCGCGCCGCCATAGGTCCGGCTTAGCAGCCCGGCACGGGTCATCTCTTCAAAGTCCCGGCGGATGGTCTCCGTGGAAACACCGAGTTGATGGGCGAGTCCGGCAACTCTTACGCTCGATGCATCATTGAGCGTAGCGAGAATTTTCGCGTGCCGTTCCCGTTTCTCCTGCCTCATCCACCCACCCGCCTAGATTGAAGGCGAGTATGATTGCTGAGACGGAATTATGCAATTGTTGGAATTTCCACAATTTTCTGGATGCAGAGCCGTTAATGTAACAAATCGAGACGGGTTTGAAATTACTTTCCGTCTCCAATGTGCGATGATATCGGTTTTACACGATTCTGGACGGGGCCAATGTCTGAATCGCCCTCTAACTTTTTGATGTAGGGGCGGATTCAGGGTTTAGACCGAATCACGGGGCGATCCGGTTTAAAATCACCCGGCTTCAGGCAAATTTAAGAATTAGAAACCCTGCCACCAGCAGCGCCGCGAACAGCCCGGTGATCAACCCCAGCCGCTGTTCGATGAAAACGCGCGCCGGTTCGCCGAAGAAGCGCAACAATACGGCCTCCAGTAAAAACCTGGTGCCGCGCGTGATAAAGCTGAGCCCCATGAAAGCCCAGAAATTGAATTTTGCCGCACCCGCCGCGATGGTGACGATCTTGTATGGGATCGGCGTCAGCCCCTTGATGAGGATGATCGCGGCACCGTATTCGGCGAATTTATGCTGGAACGCCGCAAAGGCGGCATCGTAATGGTAAAAATGAATGATCGGCTGTGCGAGGCGGTTTAGCAAGGCGTAGCCGATGCCGTAGCCTATGGCGCCGCCCAGCACGCTGCCCAGCGTGGCGATGAGTGCGAAGAGCAAGGCGCGGCGCGGCTTGGCCAGCGCCATGGGGATGAGCAGAACGTCCGGCGGCAGCGGGAATATGCTGGCTTCGGCCATTGCCACCGCAAACAGCCAGATTGGTGCGGTGGGCCTGGCGCTTAAAGCCAGCAGCCGGTCGTATAGGCCGCGCAGCATGGATTATCCTTGCAGAATCACAGAACGATGGCGGAGCTGGTCCATCATTTGTTCAGATTCCAATTCCACACGGCGGTCGATGATTATATTGGCGATCTGGTCATCCGGCGGCAATTGTGCCTTCTGCAGGCTGCGGTTGCAGATCATCACCACAGAGACGCCGGTTGCCTGCACCAGCGGGCGGCTGAGCGTGTTGAGCGGCAGCTGGGCCAGCACCTGCTGAAAGGCGGGTGGGGTAACAGTGGCAAGGTTCACCGGCCCAGGGTTGGCGGGCTGGATATTGCCATAGCTGGCATTTAGCGCCTGCACGGCATCGCAGCTGCCGGCGTTTTTAGCCTTGGCCATGAACTGGGTGATGAAGTTGATCTGCACCGGGCCGAGCTGCTGGCCCGTGACCGGTTGCGGGTACTGGCCATAGGCCTGGCGAATATCCAGGATGGTTTGCATTTGGTTGCCGATATCGTGCTTCTCCAGAAGCTGGACGACATCGTACCCGCCTGGCACGCGGATGGGATTGGAGATGGCGCCCACCGGCATCTGCTGCACTGTGGCCGCCACAGCCGGGTCAAGCTGGTCAAGCTGTACAAAACCGAGATCGCCGCCGGAAAGTGCAGTTTGCGACTGCGAGAATTGCGCCGCGACGATAGGGAAGGGCGCACCCTGGCGAAGCTGGTTGATAACGGTATTGGCAAAGTTCTGTGCCGGGGTTTCGTCGCTGGGGTCGGTCACGGGGATGAAGATCTCAGCCAGATGGTAGCGGGTGGCGCCAAGGCTCGCCTGCAGGGCTGCCTTCTGCGCCGCAAGGTCGCCCGGCGTGGGCGTTAGCCCCGGCCCAAGCACTTTGTGCAGCACCTTCTGCCAGCCGATGCTTGTGCGCACCTGCGAGAGCAAGGTGGAATAAGGTACGCCTGCCGCTTTCAGCTTGGCTTGCAGCCCGCCGGCGGGCAGGCCGTTACCCTGTTCAATGTGCGAAAGCGCGTCTGCCACATCCTGCGTGGAGACGTTGATGCCGAGCTTGTCGATCTCCTGCTGTTGCAATGTTTCGTCGATAAGCTGCTTGGAGACCTGCGGGAAAAGCCGCTGAATCACATCCGGCGTGGGTTGCATGCCAAGGGATAAGGCCAGCAGCCGCGCCCGCGCGGAGACATCCTGGGTGGTGATAACCTGACCATTGACCACCGCGGCCATGCCGGCGGAATCCGGTGCCTGCATGGGTGCTGGCGCTGGGGCGGCGTTTTGCGCGAAGGCCGGGGCGGCGCAAACCGTGGCAAGAAGGGCAGCGCGGAGCAGGAATTTCATAGGGCGTTAAATCCAACGGTTCCGAGGGTTTTGAAATTGAACTGCAGAAGCACCAGCGTGCTGCCATTGTCCAGGTTGAACGAGGTGAAACGTTTGTAGAAGATCAGATTTACGCCGAAGCAATTATTCTGCCAGCCAGCGGATGCGTTCACCTCGTCAAATTTTCCGGTCTTCAGGTTCCGCTGGCCCCCGCCCGAAAAATTCCAGGGTCCATCCTGGGTGGAGAGGTTGAGCGTGGCTTCCTGGCGCGGCTGAAAATACTGCGGCGGTGGATTGAGGTTGGGCGACTGGCCCAAGGTGAGATTATCGTAGAGCGCGTAAGGGTTGGTGTTGGTATAGAGATAACCGCCAGAGACAGCGAGCCGACTGCCTCCGAAATTCGCGGTTACATCCGTCATCCGGTTGCTGAGAGAATGGTGCGAGAGCCGCCCCCGGTAAGACAGATTGAACCATGGGGTGGGGGCCACCACCGCGCGGGTTACGATATCCGAGACATTATCCTGCAGCCCGGAGGCGGGCAGGTAAACGAGGTCCTTATGGAAGCGGTAGGACTGGCCAACCAGCCCATCCAGAATCATGCCGCTGGGCAGATACCAGGCCGCGTGCATGGCATAGTCCACCCGCGAGCCGCCTTCCAGCCGGTCTATGCCGGGGTAGCGGTTGAGGCTGAACAGGTTGGCGTCAGAGAATTCGAGGTCCAGGCTGTCCTCGTTCGGAATTCTGGAATTGTCCGAGATGCCGGTGACAGGTGAGGCGACGAGCTGGACGATTGGCTCGATAATCTGGCTGCCCCAATGCTGCGTGGCGCGCAGGAAGGGCCAGCGCAGCATCACCGCGCCGTAGGGCTGGGCACGGGCGATGCTGTTCTGCTGGCTGGTGCTGAAATTGGGTTGCTGGTTCAGCTTGTCTGAATTGTAATAGGCGGAATCGAGCTTCAGCCGCGCGGTGCCGGCGATACCCGCCGGCAGCATGAAGGGCAGTGAGTAGGACGGGATGAACGCCACGCGCCTGCTGTTTGTGCCTACATCTCGCATCACATTGAAGGCGTTGGCATCCACCCGGAGGGTGCCGCCGAGGCTGTCGGGCTGAGAGACGTAATGATACTGCCCATAGGGTGCGACAATCGGCAACTCGTTCTGGTTGACCGAGGCGACCAGGCCCTGGAAGGTTTCCGCTTCGATTTTGCCGTAAGACCCGCTGCCGAAACCCTCCAGATAGACATTGCTTTCCAGATAGGAGGTGTTTGGCAGGATGCTGAAATCATCAAGATATTGCGGGTTGGAGGCGCGGTTGAACGAGAAGCCGGTGCGCCAGCTATTGTTGATATCGAAGGTGCCGTTGGCAAAAACCGAGTCACCAAACTCGCCCCTGTCCTGTCCGCCGGAAAGTTTCACATCCAGCGTGCCCCGGTTGAAAGCCTCGCGGTAATCGGCCTTCAGCGCCGGGCCCTGCTTGGTGGCGAAAACCGGCGCGAGGGTGAGGTCCGCAGACGGGCCGAGGGTGATGTAATAAGGGACCACGGCGAATGCGCCGAGCTGTGAGGTGGCGCCGATGGAGGGGATGAGCAGGCCGGTTTTGCGCTTCACCGAAGGGTCGGGCTCGCTCATGTAAGGCAGCCAGAACACGGGCACGCCCTTCATCAGCAGCGTCGCGTTACGGAACTCGATCATTTTATGCTCAAGGTCGCGCGTGGCGCTGGTGGCGCGAATTGCCCAGGTTGGGGGCTCTCTGGGGTCGCTTTTGCAGAGGTCGCAGGCGGAATAGACCGGCTTGGAGAGCTCGTCGATCTTGCCGTTGTAACGCTGGCCGCCATTGGCGATGATGCGGGCATTCTGCGCCAGACGCGCGGCGACAAACTTCATCACCGCATCCTTCATCCCGTGCGAGAGCACGACATGGCTGGCATAGACCGTGGTGCCGTCTGGCTGCACCAGCACCACATGGCCCGAGGCGGTGACAATATTGGCGGCGCGGTTGATTGTCACCTTGTCCGCGTGCAGGGTCTGGCCGTTCTGAATGGCGGTGACATGGCCCGCGGCGGTGACGATGTTGCCCGGCCTGTTATAGGAAAGCGTATCCGCCGTGAAGCTGACGGGCGCGTTTGTGCCGCCGGAAGGTGCCGGGCCAGAAACCAAAGCCCCCATGGATTGCGCCAAAGCGGGCGCGCCCAGGCAGGTCGTGGCGAGAAGCAGCAGGATTCGGCCAGTGCGGGTCATGGCTCAGCCATCTTCCAGATGCAGCAACAAGGCAAGCGCCAAAAACAATCCCGCAACCGTTGGCACCCAGGCGGCGAGGCCCACCGGCACCGCGCCAGAGGTGCCGAACTGGTTGGCGACCTCTGAAACCATGAACAGCGCGAAGCCAAACCCCACTCCGGCGACCAGCATGGTGCCCGCCCCGCTGCGCCGCGAGGGGCGCATGGAAAACCCAGCCGCCACCAGCGCCATGGTGCCGCATAAAAGCGGCAGGGCCAGCAGGCTCTGAAATACAAGTTCATGCTGCGTGGCCGAGAAGCCGGAACGCCGGAGCAGATGGATGAACCCTGGCAACGCCCAGAAGGAGAGCGCGTTGGGGGAGGCAAAACTCTCCTGCACGCGGTTAACAGTCAGGTCTGTCGGGAAGTTCATTTGCTGTATATGCCTGGGGGCAGCCCCTGGCCGTAGCAGTGAGATGTTTTGGAGCTCCCAATCGCCGGAATTCAATGTGGCGTGCTGTGCCTCCAGCCGCTCCAGCAGGCTTGTCTGCGCATCAAGCCGCAGAATGCTCACCTGGTCTGCCACCAGCGAGTTGTTGTGCAGCCGGACATTGCTGGCATGGACCACGGCGATACCGTTAGGGGCGAGGCCGGAATCGCTCTGGCGCACCCAGAGCGAGCCGCCATTGAGCGAAAGCGGGCCGCCGGTGGGTTTGAGATAGATATCGTCCAGTTGCTCGGCCCGGCCATACAGCACCGCCGAAAGCGGGCTGACCGCGGTGGTGCAGAGCACGCCTAACAGCCCGGCAACGAGAACCGGTGTTGCCAAAAACTGCCAGGCCGAAATGCCGGCGGCGCGCGCCACCACCAGCTCGGATGAGCGCGCCAGCCGCCAGAACGCGTAAATGCCGCCCAGCAGCACCGCGAAAGGCATAATCTGCATCAGGCTCCAGGGCAGGCGCAGCAGCTCAATCTCAACAAGCACGCCGAAGCTGGCATGGGGCGCGGTGGCGGATTCGCGCAAAAGCTCCAGAAAGTCGAACAGGGCCACAAGCCCGGTCAACCCGGCGCTCATCGCCAGCACGGCGGTGGCGAAATGCCGGCCGAAATACCAGGAGATGGTAAGCGGCAGCTTCATGCGCGCGGCGCGCCCTGGCGCAGCAGAACGGCGAAGGCAATGCCCGGTGGCACCAGTGCCCACACCCAGATAAGCGGCAGCAGCCCGGTGTTTCGCGCTGCCAGATTATTCACCCCCAGCCCCAACGCCACCAGTGTGGTAACAACGCCAACCGCGCCGATGATACGCGCCAGCCCGCCATGGCGCCGGAAGCCGCCACCCAACGCGGCCACCAGCGCCACCAACGTATAGCCAAGCGTGGCGAGCGGCGCGCTTAGCCTGCGTTGGGCTTCCACAAGCCATTTTGCCCGGTCGCCATGCGGCAGGCCGGCCGGGGGGTGCAGCAGGGCCGGTAGAGGCACTTCCGCCGGGTCTGTATCCACCGGGCCGCCGTTGCGCATGGTTTCCGCCAGGGAAAGCGTATTGCGCTGGAAGGTCAGCAGGTCGAGCTGGCCGGTTTTCGCATCGATCTGCTGGCGCGAGCCGTTCTCCAGCACGACCACAGGCCCGCCCGTGGTGGAAACCAGCTCGCCCGTGCGCGCCAGGATGGTGGCCGGCGCGCTGGGGTTGCGGTTATCCTCGATGATGATGCCTTTGAGGCTGCCATTTCCGGCGCGGGACTGCACATAAACCGTAATATCGCTCGAAACCGGGGTAAACACGCCCGGCTCCAGCAGAAACGCCGCAATCTGGTTGCGGATTTCATATTGGTAGTCCCGGAAGATCGAAAGGCTCCAAGGCACGGCCCCCAGGCTGAGCATGTAACCGAACAGCGTCACCGCCATGGCCAGCACCAGCGCCGGGCGGGCGAGTTTGGTATCCGAAAGGCCAAGCCCGCGCATGATGGTCAGCTCCCGGTCACCGGAGAGCCGCAGATAGATGAACAGCACCACGATGAAACAGGTGATCGGCAGAATGGTGGCCAGGAAGCTCGGCACCAGCAGGGCGGTGAGTTTCACGAAAACAAAGGGGGAAAGCCCATGGCTGACGATGATCTGGATAAAGCGCAGCGACTGGGTAAGCCAGATGAGCGCCACCAGCCCCGTGGTGACGAGCACCAGCGCCAGCACGAGCTGACCCAGCACATACCGGTCCAGCCGATGGAAGAAGGGCAAGGGTTGCATCTCGGTTGCTTCTCTGGCGGCGCGCGGCGGGGAAGGCAAGGGCAGCGGGGCAGGCTGAAACATGCGGTGACCAAACAATGTGCATGAGGCAAAATTATGCATTGCACCTTCCACAGAAAAATTGTTGTATCCGCCACAATTCCGGGGGTTGATGAATTATGATTCATGAAAACGCGCTTTGGATATTGGGCGCGGTCATGCGTGCCGCTGTATGACGGGCCTTATCCCGCCAGGAGCACCTGGCCCGACAGAACTTTCAGAGACCGAGCTGGAGCAGCGGCTGGAAGCCAGGCGCAAATGGCTGGGCGAGACGGTCTTTGAACATGACCCGCCGCTGGAGCCGGTGCGGGGCGATGGCGTGTATCTGTTCGATGGCGCTGGCCAGCGTTATCTGGACATGCACAGCAACGTGCCCTCAGTGGGCCATGGGCACCCGGAAGTGGTGTCGGCCATTGCCGCCCAGGCCGCCACGCTTAACACGCATTCGCGCCACCTTAATAATGTGGTGGAGGCCTATGCCGCGCGGCTGCTGGGGTTGTTTCCCGCACCGCTTGCCAGGCTGGTGATGACCTGCTCGGGCAGTGAGGCGAATGACCTTGCCCTGCGCATTGCCCGGCTTGTGACCGGCCATAAGGGGGTTATCGTAACGTCCGGGGCGCGGCATGGCAGCACCGCGACAACGGCTGAAATTTCTCCGGGGCTGCGCCAGCCCTTACCCGCGCATGTAAGAACCATTTCCGCACCAAACCCCCGTTTGGCTGGTGTGGCGGCGCTGGGCGGCTGGTTTGCCGCGCGCGTGCGTGAAGAAGCCGATATTCTGAATAAAACCGGCACCGGCCTTGCTGCCCTGGTGCTGGACAGCGCCTTCGTATTCGATGGCGTGTTCACCGATCCGCCGGGTTTTCTGGCCGAGGCTGTGGAGGCTGCGCGCCAGGCTGGCGGGCTGTTCATTGCTGATGAGGTTCAGGCCGGGTTCGGCCGCACGGGTACGTTGTGGGGCTTCTCGCGGCATGGCGTGGTGCCGGATTTGGTAACATTGGGCAAGCCAATGGGGAATGGCTATCCGGTTGGCGGGGTGGTGATGCAGGCGGAACATAACGCCCGTTTGAACGCCAGCGCACCTTATTTCAGTGGTTGCGGCGGCAGCCCTGTGGCGGCCGCGGCCGGCATGGCGGTGCTGGATGTGATCGAGACTGAAAAGCTTGTCCGCAATGCGGGGCGTGGCGGAGAGGTTTTGCGCAAGGGGTTGCGGCGGCTGGCGAAATCCTTCCCGCGGATTGCCGCCGTGCGCGGCGCGGGGCTGCTGTTTGGCGTGGAGCTGGTAATTCCCAAAACCGGAGAGCCAGACCCGGAGGCCGCGCGGCAGGCCATTAACGCGCTAAGGCAGAATTTCATCCTGGCCGGCAGAGCTGCGCCGGGCAGTCACGTCTTGCAACTCCGCCCGCCCTTATCCATTTCGGCGGAGCAGATAGGGCAGTTTCTGGAGGTTTTCGGCGGCGTTCTGGCCGCACTTGGGTAGGCCGTGTGCGGTGGGGCTCACTTATGCATGTGAACGCCTCGACATCTGGTTGTCACATCGCTACTTGGAGCCCGGGATGAGCAAGGCGGAATGAGCATGATTGACGACGACAAGCCCCATGAGGAATGCGGCGTCTTCGGCGCGTGGAACGTGTCCGACGCAGCGGCGATCACGGCACTCGGTCTGCATGCGCTTCAGCACCGCGGCCAGGAGGCCACGGGCATTGTCACGCACGATGGCGTGCGCTTCCATTCCCACAAGGGCCTGGGGCTGGTGGGCGATAATTATGGAGACGCCAAGGTAATGGCCGGGCTGCCGGGTGCCCGCGCCATCGGCCATAACCGCTATGCCACCACGGGGGACACGGTGCTGCGCAATGTGCAGCCGCTGTTCGCTGAGTTTGAGTTCGGCGGTTTCGCGGTGGGCCATAACGGCAACCTCACCAACGCGCACACGCTGCGCAAGGCGCTCACCCGCCGGGGCTGCTTGTTCCAGTCCACCATGGATTCGGAAGTGTTCGTCCACCTCATCGCCATTTCGCTGTACGCCAATGTGGTGGATAGGCTGATCGACGCGATCAAACAGGTTATTGGGGCTTACTCCCTGGTGGCGCTCACCAATGAACAGCTTATTGGTGTACGTGATCCGCTGGGCGTGCGCCCGCTGGTGCTGGGTAAGCTTTCCGGCGCCGATGGCAAGCCGGGCTGGGTGTTGTCTTCCGAGAGCTGCGGGCTGGATATTGTGGGTGCCGAATTCGTGCGCGATGTTGAACCCGGCGAGATCGTGCTGATCGACGATAGCGGCGTGCAGAGCATCAAGCCCTTTGCGCCGCAGAAGCCGCGTTTCTGCGTGTTCGAATATATCTATTTTGCCCGGCCGGATTCCATCATGGAAGGCAATTCCGTCTATACCGCCCGCAAAAAGATCGGCGCGCAGCTTGCGCTGGAAGCCCCGGCACAGGCCGACGTGGTGGTGCCGGTGCCTGATTCCGGTGTGCCCGCCGCCATGGGCTTTGCGGAAGCCTCGGGTATCAATTTCGAGCTTGGCATCATCCGCAACCATTATGTCGGCCGCACATTTATTGAGCCGACGGACCAGATCCGCCATCTTGGTGTGCGGCTTAAGCATTCCGCCAACCGTGCGATGATCGAAGGCAAGCGCGTGGTGCTGGTGGACGACAGTATCGTTCGCGGCACCACCAGCCAGAAGATTGTGGAGATGGTGCGCCAGGCTGGCGCGAAGGAGGTGCATATGCGCATCGCGGGTCCGCCCACCACCCATTCCTGCTTCTATGGCATCGACACGCCAGAGCGTGCCAAATTGCTGGCCGCCCGCAACTCCGTTGAAGAAATGGCGAAGTTGATCGGCGTGGATTCGCTGGCGTTCATTTCAATCGACGGGCTTTACAAGGCCCTGGGCAAGGAAGGCCGGGATGCCGCCGAGCCGGCCTTTTGCGATGCCTGTTTCACAGGCGACTATCCGATTCAACTGACAGATAACGCTGAAGCGCGCGTGAGCAGGCCAAGCCTGCTGGCTGAATTGAGCTAACGCCCCCTGGTGCCTAAATGCCCCGCCCGCAAGGCGGGGTTTTTTATGCCGCACGCGCGAAGAGGCCGCCGGGCATGATATAGCCCGGAATTTTGCTGTGTTACCTGTAAAATCAAAAGGATATGCCTCGGAATGTGTCATTTAAGCCACATTAGCCCTCCAAAATGGCACGAAGCCCGGTTTGGTCTGGCTTTCGGGGTTGGTGGCATGTAGGTTGCAGTCCGGTTACTGTTATTGGCGTTTGTTGAGGCGAATTTTAAGGTTTGCCCGCGCCATCCGATTAGGGTTTAGGCATCACGCGCGAAAAATGCGCAACTAGGAGGCATAATGATTACGATGCGTCGGCAACTTCTGGGACTGGGCTTTGTGGCCGCGTCCTCTCTT
>JAGXAO010000038.1 GCA_018971565.1 Rhodospirillales bacterium | reverse complement strand
GATTGCCGCTCAGTTGTGTTTGCGTACACGCTTGACGCAGTTGATGGACCGCTTCAACTCGCTTGATACGGCGGTGAGGATGCTGTCCGAACCTGCTTGATCGACATCACGAATTGCCCGTGACAGGGCAAGCCCCCCAACCATGGCGGCAAATACAAAGATGGACCGCTCCGCCGCATTGTCATCGTCCGCCGCACCCAGCCCACGTCGGGTAAGGGCGACGAATTGTTCGATACCGTCTCGGAACGCCTGCTTGGACAATGTGGGTTGCCACGGAACCTCCGAAACCAGCGCGGCGCCGGGGCAACCTTGCTCAGGATGTTCCCTGTGGGTTGCGGATAGATAACGGTTAAAAAATTCGGCCGGTGTCAGGTTGCTGAATGATTCGATGCAGTCGGTGAAGGCGCGCTCCGTCGCCGCGGCCTTCAAGGCGTCTTTGGATTTAAAGTGGCTATAGAGGGCTCCGTGGGTTAGCCCCGCCGCCTGGGCCACGGCGGTGACGCTCATCTGGTCGAACCCATGTTCACGCAGCTGTGCGGCGGCGGCCTTTACGATGGCGTCCCGATTGTCCGACGCCTGGAGTTTCGAGACCTTCATCTTCTGCTCTTTCCTTTCGCACGGTGGGGGCGAGTCAAGCCATGGACAGCCAAATAATGATTATTGAGGAAACTATAAATTAAAAAAATCGAAAGTCAATGGCCATGTCTGTCATATAAAAACATATAAAACAATGCATTACATCTGGTTCGGCGCGTCAAAAGGCCTCATCAAACCGCTTGACATTAATAATTATATTTGCAATCAATACAATCATTATAACTATAATCAATGTGCCGCCCAGCGCTCGCGGCTCGGATACGCGTCTTCAACAATGTGAGGTCACCATGAGAGTCGAAAACTCAACCGTTCTGATCACCGGCGCCAATGGCGGCATCGGCAAGGCATTCGTCACGGAGTTGCTGCATCGTGGTGCAGCCAAGATCTATCTGGGAGTCCGCGATCCACAAACCGTGAAATCATTGCTTGCGCTTTCCAGCCGGCTCGCGCCGGTGGTGCTCGATGTGACCAATCCTGCCCATATCGAGGCAGCCGCCAAGGCTGCGCCGGATGTGACACTGCTCATCAACAATGCCGGCGCCGCTTCTTTCTCCGGCGTTCTTTCTGCCGCCGATGCAGCCAACGCAAGGCAGGAAATGGAGGTCAATTATTTTGGCATCATCAACCTTGCACAGGCGTTCCGGCACACCCCCGCTTTCCAGAACGGAGGCGGCGTCATCAACGTTCTTTCAATCCTCGCCCAGGTGACACTTCCCGTTGCGGGAACTTATTCGGCCTCAAAGGCCGCTTCCCTTGCGATCACGCGCACCTTGCGCGCGGAAGTGAAGCCGCGCGGCGTTCAGGTGCTTGGCGTACTGCCAGTCCAGGCCGATACCACAATGGGCGCCGCGCTCCCCGAACCGAAGCTCAAGCCCGCGGAAATCGCCATCGACACGCTCGATGCCCTGGAGGCGGGAGAGGAAGAGGTATATCCCGGCGCTCTCTCGCAAGCGGCCGCCCAGGCTTTCAAGGCCGACCCCGCCGGACTGCAGGCACAGTTCTCCACCATGGTTCATGCAATCAGCTAACCCCATCACGTCAATCAGGAGACCAGTCATGACACAGGACAAGGACACATTTACGTTGCCGGCTTTTGTTGAACATCGCGTTGCGCGAGAGCGTGGCAGCCTCTATGTCCGGGATTTTCCGGGCGCTGCGCCAGCCTTCGTGCTGCTGCACGGATTTCCGGATAATGGGCACATCTATGACGATGTGATTCCCCATCTCGTCGCGGCGGGACGCCGTATCGTGACGATCGACTTTCTCGGATTCGGCGCGTCGGACAAGCCAGAAGGTGCCATCTACAGCTTTGCTCAGCAGCTAGGCGATGTCGAGGCTGTCATCGAAGCACTGGGGTTGGAGCGGGTCGTGCTGGCGGGTCATGACGCTGGTGGACCGGCTGCCGTTAATTTCGCGTTGAAACATCCCGGACAGACTGCTGCCGTCACCTTGCTCAACGCGTTCTACGGCGACACGCCCGGGCTACGCGTGCCAGAGCTGATCGCACTGTTTTCAAACAAGGAGTTGGCAGCGCTCAGCCGGCATTTCCTGGCCAGCCCACAGCAACTTGCGTGGCTGCTGGATTTTCAGCGCGAACAGATGCGCTCCGGACTGACCGAGGCACAAAATCGCCGTTATACAGAATTTCTTGGCAAGGTGATTGATGATAACTTCCGCCAACAGCCAAGCGCTGCACCGGCCTTTGCTCAGATGACTTATCAGCTCACGGATGAGGTAGCCGCAAATGAAGCGCGTATGGTGGAATTCAGGCGCTCTGATGTGCCGCTACTGTTGATCTGGGGCAAATTCGATCCCTATCTGCATGTCAGCGTCGCTGAGCATATTCGTGGTCAAGCCCGCAACGCCACACTCCATGTTCTCAATGCCGGCCATTGGCCACAGATTGATGCGGCGGAGGAAACGGCACGAATTCTACTGGCTGCCTAGGATGCGCTTCCGGCAGGGCGACAATGATGCGCTCTGTCCGGAGTGGTATCGCTCTTCCGCTATTTGGCGGCAGTTCCCGGTAACGATGGCGATATCGATGTGGTGGCAAGCCTCCGATGAGGCGACAGAGCGGGGTATGGAATTGCCTCCCGGTGCAGACCTCGCAAATGCCAAACTTTGCCCGCGTAATGGAGCATGGCTTGCCTTGGTCAAAGGGAAATATGTACCGGGCGATGTAATTAATGGCAACGCATATGGTACAAGCTGCAACCCACGCTGAACAGCGCAGGCAAGGTGCGGAGGTGCCTGAAGCGGTGAGTGTTAAACCTGCAAAGTCCAATGCCCGTCGGGGTCTTGCAGCAGGCCAGAAGCACCGCCGCTGACAACCAGACGGTCCGCGGCGATATCAACCGGAGCAAGCATATGGTGGTGGCCGGTGCCGCCGTAATTCAGCAATTCCAGCCCTGGGCCCGTTGCGGCACGAAGTGTGGTAATATGAGGCGCTGACGGTGCAAAGCCGTCCAGCTTGTCTTGCTCTGGCCCTTTATTGGTTTGGCTATGGACGGGTTTGAGCCCAAACTTACTATAGAATGCCGTGGTTGTGGCATTATTTGTTACAACGATTCCGGAATGATCGTAGCCGGTTTCGGCTTTACATTCCAGAAATTCAAGCGGATGATGATCTGGGTCACGAAACTTCCATGCAACCATGTTGCCTGAAGCAGGCGGCAAACGCACTGGCCCGCCTTGCGAAATAGGCAATGCCCCGGCGGAAAGAGCGCGGGCTGCAGCTATGCTGATGGCTGGCGTGAGCACCGCGATATGCTGGAACAGCGGGATATTCGCCCCTGCTTGCCGTGGATACAGCGCGCCCATTGGGGTGGTTTGCGTGAGCTCTATTTCGTACGAGCCAATGGTCATCATCAAACTTTGCACGCGAACCACGCCAAGTAATGCCGCCAGTGCCGCATCCTCTTCCACTTGGCCTTGAGGTTGAAAGCCGAGTGCAATGTAAAATGCCGTAAGGCGCTCAAGATTTGAGACATTACGCGCTACCCTGAGGATTGCCATGCTATGCCCCGCGTATTTGTGTAGATGGCCAGAAGCCTGGTGCCGGCGCAGATGAAAAGCCGGCAGAGATGGCGCCCGCCGAAGGTGATGTTGCCAACAGTGCCACCAGTGAGAATTTTGCCGAGCAAAGTGCCATCTGGCGAGAGGCAATGCACACCATCCCCGGCGCTGCACCAGAGATTGCCATCCGCGTCGCAGGCAATGCCATCGGCATAACCGGGAGAGATGCGTGCGAAAATACGACACGTGGTAAGCACGTTGTCTTGTAGATTAAAAACTTTGATGTGATGCTCAGGATTTTCGTCGAACTGGCCGCCGGTTTCGGTAACATAGAGTAGGGTTTCATCTGGTGAGAGGGCGAGGCCGTTGGGGCCGGTAAATTCTTGCGAAGCACAATGGAGGTGCCGGGTGGCGGGGTCCAGCCGGTAGAGTAAAGCAGGATTTTCCTGTTGTTGTTTACCGCCTTCGTAGTCGGTTTTGATACCGTAGGGCGGATCTGTAAACCAAATCGTGCCGTTGCTGGGCTGGACAATAACATCGTTGGGGGAGTTAAGGCGCTTGCCTTCATATTCGCAAGCGAGGATGGTAATTCTGCCATCCAACTCGCGCCGGGTGATGGCGCGGCCGTGATGCAGGCAAGAGATCAGCCGGCCTTCACAGTCACGCGCATGACCGTTGGCAAAATCAGATGGGTATTGAAAAATGGAGATCTGGTTTTCGCACCAGCGCATTACTTTGTTGTTTGGAATGTCACTGAACAGCAGCAACTCGTGATCAGGAAACCAAACTGGCCCTTCTAGCCAGCGAAAGCCATCGCCCAGCACCTCAAGCTCTGCATTTGGAAGCACCAGATTGCGGAAACGCGGGCTGTGGAATTCGTAAAGACTCATTTGAAATGGCCGGGCTTGCGGATGGGTCTGGAGCTAAGCCGCACGCACATGAGCACGCACGGGGTATCGCCGATGGTGCCAGAGCGATGGCCTTGGCGCCCGTTCCATTCCTTGCAGTTTTGATCTTCACCAAAATGCACTTCGCCGGGCCCGAATTCGCGCCGTGTGCCATCCATCGCTTCTACCCACCAGCGACCTGAGACCGGGACGATCCATTGTGGCGCAGGATTTTCGTGCCATTCGCCCACCCAGCCTACTGGCTGCACGGTAAACACCAGCCCCGAGCCGTCCTCCGCGATCTTCTTGTTCCATTGCGGGTCGGCGCCGCCTATGCCCTTGAAGTCGAATTCTTCCAGCGCGCATTCTGCGAAGTGGCTGGTGCCGTTGGCGTCGGTCCAGAGATGCCAGTAAGGTATGGTTGGCATTTTCTCTCCTATCCATGTGCGGAGTAGGGTGCATTGCTGAGCGGATGAGTGACGATTCCGCCCAGCTGAGTATAGCCGCCGCTTAACACCAGCAATAACAGGCCGCCCGCCAGACAGAGATTTTTGAAAAAATCCCAGAAATGCGCACGGCCTTCACCGGGTTTAGTCCAGAAGTTTGGAAACGCCCAGAAGGGATGATAAAGAACGGCGGTGAGGATGCAGTAGTCGCACAAAATGAAAGCGGCCAGCCTGTCGTGCCAACCGAGTACGATACAGACCGGAGCGAGAAATTCAGTGATCATGGCAAGCACAAGCAGAAGCGCAGGTGCAGGCACCGGCGAGGTTTTGGCTTGTGCCATGGCCTCGTTCCAGTGAAAAATTTTATCCAGCCCGGAGAGCGGAAACATACAAACCAACAATACCCGCGCGGTAATTTCTGGGGCTAGATGCGTGATGAAGCTCATGCCAGCCGCTCTTTTAAATGTTCGGCAACGCGCAGCGCGTTGGCAATGATGGTAAGGGTAGGGTTAACCGCGCCTATGGATGGAAAAAAGCTTGCATCGGTGACGTAGAGATTATCCAGATCATGAGCTTTACAATTCAAATCCAGAACGGAGCTTTCTGGTGCTGCGCCGAAGCGTAGCGTGCCGGCCTGGTGAGCTGTGCCGGCAAGGCCGACGGGCAAGGAAAAATAAGCCAGACGCTCCGTAAATGGTTGATAGGCGTGGCTGAGGGAATTTTTGACATGTGTCCGCAATTGGCGATGCGCTTTCACGTTCGTCTCTGTGACTTCAAGCCGCACCTTGCCATTATGGTAATGGATGCGGTTCTCCGGCTTTGGCAAATCCTCGCTTGAAAGCCAGAAATTTATGGAATGGCGTGCCATTTTTTGGAATGGTGCATCCGGCAGCCAATAGAGCCAGGAGGGCAGGGCCTCGCCTTTGATTTGCCCGGCATGAGCGGCGGCGCACATCTGCACGAGGCCGAGCGGATAACGATGTTTATCACCGCTGAAATAAAAATCTGATATAGCCATGGTTTTTTGAAAAATATCGTGGTTTGAACGGCGCATCAGAGCCATTAATACCGATTGATTGTGGCGCATGTAATTGCGACCGACCTGACCGGAGGCATTGGCGAGCCCGGCGGGATGCTTATCGTTGCTAGAACGAAGCAAAAACAGCGCGGACGAAAGCGCGCCGCAGGCTACTACGATGATGTCCGCTTTCAGAATTTCTGTTTCGCCGTTCTGTTCTACTTCAACGCCGGTGATGCTGCGGCCGGAGGTGTCTGTTAGCAGACGCTTTGCATAGGTATTGGTACGTAAAGTCATATTCGGATAGCGTGCGAGGGCGGGGTCGATGCACATGACCTGCGCGTCTGCTTTACCGTTCAGCAGGCAGGGAAAGCCATCGAAGGTGTTACAACGGATGCAGACACTGTCTTGTGTAGGGCGTTTCTGTTCCTCCTTCAAGCGGATGCCGAGCGGCAAGTGGAAGGGGTGCAGCCCTGCTTGCTCCAGGCGCGTGGCAAGATTTTGGATGACAGGTTCATGCGAGACGGGAGGGAAAGGAAACGCGCTGCGCGGTGGTTCGGTTGGGTCTTCCCCAGCCTGGCCATGAACCTCAAACAATGCTTCGGCGGCGGCGTACCATGGCGCGAAATCTTGATATTTAAGCGGCCATGCAGGGGAGATGCCATCCTCGTGGCAAACCTCATCGAAGTCACGTTCACGCAGGCGTAACAGGGCCGCACCATAAACCTTTGAGTTTCCACCAACAAAATAATGCAGACCAGGAGAAAATGGCTTGCCATTTTTGTCTTCCCATTCCTCGTTGGCACGGTATTCGTTATCCATGAAAACCGTTTTAGATGACCAGTTTTTTCTGGCGCGGGGAAGATAGCCGCCGCGTTCCAGCACCAGAATCTTCTTGCCTGTTGCAGCAAGGCTTTGAGCAAGGCTACCGCCACCAGGCCCGCTGCCGATGACAATGACATCCCAATGTTCAGCCATGCGCAGCCTCCACCGTCGCGCGTTCCGCCGCGGGTGCTTGAACCTGTGCCAGATTATAGGCGGTATTGATAAGCGCGATGTGCGAGAATGCCTGCGGAAAATTTCCAACCTGGCGTTTGGCATGGGGGTCGTATTCTTCGGCCAGTAACCCAACATCGTTGGAAAGTGTTAGTAAATATTCGAACAAATTATGCGCTTCATCCATTCGGTTGAGGAGCGCGTAATTGCTTGCAAGCCAGAAGCTACAAGCCAGGAATGCACCTTCGCCGCGCGCAAGCCCATCCACACCGTTTTCTGTGCGATAGCGCAGCACCAGGCCATCTTGCAAAAGTTCGTCTTCAATGGCCTTCACTGTGCCAGCAACACGTGGGTCATCCGCCGGAAGAAACCCGACCATAGGAATAAGCAAAAGCGCTGCATCGACGCCATTTGCGCCATAATATTGAACGAAGCTGTTACGTTTTGGGTCGAAGCCTTTCAGGCAGACTTCGGCATGGATATGGTCACGAATAGCTTTCCAATCCTCGACTGGCCCTTGCAGGCCGAAATCCCGCACGCTGCGGATCGCGCTGTCGAAGGCAAGCCAGGCCATGATTTTGGAATGCACAAAATGCTGCCGGCCACCGCGAACTTCCCAAATACCGTCATCCGGTTGGTTCCAGATTTCGGCAAGATGCTTCAGCATTTCAAGCTGAATTGCCCAGACTTCTGCGTCCTCCGGCAACCCCTTCTTTCGCGCGATGTAGAGGGCTTCCATCACCTCGCCATAAATGTCGAGTTGGATCTGCCCCGAGGCTGCGTTGCCGATGCGCACAGGGCCTGAATTTTCGTAGCCGGGCAGCCAGGGAAGCTCCCGTTCGTCCAGCCATTTTTCACCGGCGACACCATACATGATCTGCAATTGCGCGGGGCTGCCAGCGATGGCGCGCACCAGCCAGTGACGCCAGAGCTCTGCCTCTTCCTGATAATTTGACTGCATCAGGGCGAACAGCGTGAGCGATGCATCCCGCAGCCAGCAGAAACGGTAATCCCAGTTTCGCTCGCCGCCGAGCGCTTCTGGCAGCGAGGTTGTGGGTGCGGCGACGATACCGCCGGTTTCGAAATGCCCCAATGCCCGCAGGGTAAGCAAGGAACGCTCTACCGCATCGCTGTATTTTCCGATGCCGTTGAAGCGCCCGGCCCAGAGCTGCCAATGCTCGACGGTTTGGCGGAGAGTGTTTTCAAGCGCCACTGGCGGCGGCAACGCCTGATAGGAGTGCGACCAGCCAAGCACAAAATCGTACGTTTTGCCTGCTTTGATTTCAAAATATGCGATGCTTTCCATGTCCTCGTTCTCAAGGCCAACCGGTGTTTGCAGCACCAGGCGCTCTGGACCCGAGACATATTGTATGCGCCCATCGTCAAGCCGGCTGGCCCATGGAATGGTGCTGCCGTAATCGGGGCGAACTACGAGGGACATGACCATCTTCACAACGCCTTCGTCACCGCTTACCCGGCGCATCAGATAGGAACGGTCTTCCTCACGGGTCATGAAGTCGGTAACGGTAACGCTGCCGCTTGATGTATTGTGCGTGGTTTTCAGCACAAGTGTTCCGTCTATATAATGACGGGTGGTGACGAAATCTTCCTCCGGCGCGATGAGCCAATGCCCGTGTTGTTCATTGCCCAGTATGGCTGAAAAAAATGCGCCACTGTCGAAACGTGGCATACACAACCAATCCACCGATCCGTTTTTACAAACCAGAGCGGCAGTCTCGCGGTTGCCGATAAGAGCATAGTCTTCAATTTTAGCCATGCCTCAGCCTCCTGTCGCGAAGCCGGGATAAAGTGTCATGCCGCCATCGATATAAAGCGTGGCGCCGGTGATATAATCCGCGGCGTCTGAAACCAGCCAGGCGGCAGCACGAGCAATGTCATCCGGTTCGCCAATGCGCAGGTAAGGCACCAGCTCCATGAGCTTGTTATAGGCTTCTGGCGTATCCCAGGCCTCGCGGTTGATCGGCGTGCGAATCGCGCCGGGAGCAATGGCATTCACGCGGATGCGCAACGGCGCTATTTCCTGCGCGATGCTGCGCATCATCATATTGATGCCACCTTTTGATGTCGCGTAATTCACATGGCCACCCCAGGGAATTTCCTGATGCACAGAGCTCATGCAAAGGAGCTTTCCAGTGGCAACGGAAATATCAGGTTTCGGGCCGCGTCGTTTGAATTCTCGTACCGCGGCGCGGGTGGTGAGGAACTGGCCGGTAAGATTGACGCCGATAACCTTGTTCCATTGCTCCAGGGTCATTTCATCAAAAGGTGCATCGGCCTGAAGCCCAGCATTGCTGACCGCGATATGCAGCGTGCCGAAATGCTGAATTGCCTGAGCATACATGTGCTCCACTTCATCCTCTTTTGAGACATCGGCGGAAATGGCGAGGGCGCGGCGGCCAAGTGATTCGATCTCATGGGCGATATCTTCCGCGGCGGTGGCATCGCCAATGTAATTCACAACCACGTCTGCGCCGGATCTGGCCAGGCCCAGGGCCACCGCCTTGCCGATGCCTGAGCTTGCGCCTGTGACAAGGGCAGGCTGGCCCGTAAGCACAACCGGGTATTGCTTTTGCGGCGGTGCAACTTTCTCAGGCTGGCCATTGATCTGCTTATCCGCCATGTCGATCTCCTGCTCGCTTAGTGGGCAGACCTCACTTATGGCGGCGAAGCGGCAGATCAACTATTTGCGGGCAACGAAGTTTTTCCGGCGCCTGTCTTATTTGTAACTTTACGGGGTAAGGCGATGGTGCCGGGTGAGGGATTTGAACCCCCGACCTTCGGTTTACAAAACCGCTGCACTACCACTGTGCTAACCCGGCCGCGCCGTGGCTGTACTTGAAAAGTTGGGCAGCATCAACAGCCGCTACAGGCCCAGGCGGTCTCGCGCGCGGTACCACCAGGAGCCCGCGATTGTAAGCGGCACGCGCAACGCCCGTCCGCCGGGGAAGGGAAAATAAGGCAACCCGGCGAAGATATCGAAACGCTGGGTGTTGCCCGTTGCGGCTTCCGCCAGAAGCCGAGCCAGCAGATGGGTGGTGGTTACACCGTGGCCGCTATCGCCATGGGAGAAATAAACGTTTGGCGCCAATCGGCCAATTTGTGGAAAGCGGGTAAGGGTGAGGGCGAACGTGCCGTTCCAGGCGAAGTCCACCCGTGCATCCTTAAGGGTGGGAAAGGTTTTGTGCATCAAGGGCAGGATTTTGGCGCGCACGCTTGCGGGGTCTTGGCCGCCATAGACGGTGCCGCCGCCGTAGAGAATCCGGTTATCGGCGGTGCGGCGGAAATAATCGAGGAAGTAGTTGCAATCTTCCACGCACATGTCGGTTGGCAGAAGTGCGGCTGCGTCCTCTCCCAGGGGCTCGGTGGCCAGCACCTGGGTGGAAACAGGCATGATTCGCCCTTCAAGTTCTGGCAGAACGCCATGCAGATAAGCATTGCCGCAGACCAGTACCGTTTTGGCGCTTACCTCGCCCTGGGCGGTTTTTACCCGCACCGGGTCGCCCATATGCAGGGCTGTAACGGGCGAGTTTTCATAAATCACTCCGCCCAGAGATTCGAATGCCGCGGCTTCACCCTGCACAAGGTTGAGCGGATGCACATGGCCGCCATAATGGTCGATCAGCCCGCCAGCATAACGTTCGGTTTTTACGTGGCGCTGCAAGGCGGGCTTGTCCAGCAGTTCAAAACCGTTCTTGAAGCCGAATTCGTCCCAGATTTTTACGTGCCGGGCGAGGCCGCGCATCTGGGCCGAGGTAAAGGCGGCGAAGATGTTACCGGGTTTGAGGTCGCATTGGATATTATATTGGGCGGCGCGGGCGCGGATAATTTCCCCACCCTCGCGGGCCATGGCGCCGATTTTGCGCCCGGCTTCCGCGCCATACCGGGAAGCAATGGTGTCGAGGTTTCGCGAATAGCCATTGATGATCTGCCCGCCATTGCGGCCGGATGCGCCGAAGCCGATTTTTACCGCCTCCAGCAGCACCACGTTCACGCCGCGCTCGGCGAGTTCAAGTGCGGCGTTTACCCCTGTGAACCCACCGCCGATGACACAGACATCCGCATTGATGACGCCACGCAGGGGTATGCGGGCATCTTTTTTGTGCGCTGTGGCGGCGTAATAGGAATCGATATGCTCAGCCATTGCGGTCAGGCCCCATCAGCACCACCCCGAAGATTGCCCCCAACACGCTCATGGTGATGACCATGAGCCTGATTTTATAAGCCGCGGCGCGGGCCTGCGCCACTGATTCCTGGCGCATATTGGCAATGGCCGCGGCCACGCGGGCTGGCAGGGGGCCCTGGCCGTTGGTAACGATGGCGGCGGTGTCGGCGTCTACCTTGCCCGGCAAAGCCGCGATGGCGGCCTGCTGTGCGGCTGGTGTGGGAGCTGCCAGCACCGCATCAAGCGCAGCCTGCTGGTGCATGGCGTCCACCAGGGGGGCGGGGATGGAGAAGCTGGCGAAGGTGCCAATGAGCCCGGGTAACAGAAAGCAGCACAGCATGAAGCCGATGCGGGAGGGGGAAACCTTGCGGGCCATGCTTTTCGCATCGGGGTAAAATGGCGAAGAGTCAAATGCCACGCATGTGCTTCTGCTGCTTATGCCGCAGCGGCGGGTTGTTTGGGCGGCTTTTCCGCCGGAAAGGGCGTGTCGTCTATGGTCGGCTTTAATGCGGCCAGCAGGGCCTGGCGAAGCTGGGCAAGTTTACGCTCATTCTCCACCTTCATGCCGAACACGTCTTTTACATAGAACACGTCAACGGCGCGCACGCCGTAGGTTGTTACGTGCGCGGAGGCAATTTGCAGCCCTTCCTCCGAAATGGCGGCCGTTACGTCGTGCAGCAGGCCTGGGCGGTCCCGCCCGTTTACCTCGATAACGGTGTGCCGGTTGGAGGCGCGGTTATCCACCACCACGCGCGGCGGCACATGAATGGCGCGCATACGCCCAGGCACCAGGCTTTTGGTGGCTTTGCGGATTTCGGCCGCCAGCTTGATACGCCCGGTGAGCGTATGCTCGATGGCGGTGGAGAGCCGGGCCAGGCGGTGCGGAGATTCGAACGGGCCACCATTGGCATCTTGAATCCAGAACGTATCCAGCGCCATGCCGTCCGTGAGGGTATGGATGCGCGCATCCACGATGGAGGCGCCGGCGATGGCGAGCGCGCCCGCAATGTGGCTGAACAACCCGGCATGGTCGGCGGTGTAGACCACAACCTCCGTTACCGCGCGGGCGGGCAGGGGCTCGGTATGAATGGTGAGTGGCGCGTTCCGCGCCTTGGCATCGCGGATCATGCGGCCATGGCGCTCGATGCTTTCCGGGTCGAACCCCAGCCAATAGCTGGGGTAGCCGAGAGAAAGAAAATCCTCCCGCGCCTCCTCGGGCCAATCGTTCAGCAGTGAGGTCACGACCTCCTTCACCCTCGAAATGCGCGTATCGCGCTCGGTGGTGGAAAGCCCGCCCTCCAGAACTTCCGCCACGCGGGCGTAAAGCTCGCGCAGCAGGGTCGCCTTCCAGCCATTCCAGACCTTCGGCGAAACCGCGCGGATATCTGAAATTGTAAGAACATGAAGCAGGCGCAGCCGTTCGGGGCTTTGAATGGTGTCCGCGAGATCCAGAATGGTTTTCGGGTCGTCGATATCTCGGGAAAAGGCGGTCTGGCTGAGTAAAAGATGGTGCAGCACCAGCCAGGAGACCATTTCGGTCTCCTCCTGGTCCAGGCCTAAAGCCGGGCATATGGTAAGCGCCAGATCCGCGCCCAGCACGGAATGGTCGCCACCTCTTCCCTTGGCGATGTCGTGCAGCAAAACCGCGACATAAAGTGCCCGGCGCGACTGAATTTGGCCCACCAGCTCAGAGGAAACCGGCGCGACTTCCTTCAACTTGCCGTTTTCCAGGAGGTTGAGGTTGCGGATGGCCTGCACGGTATGAACATCCACCGTGTAGACGTGATAGGTGTCGAACTGCATCTGCCCGACGATTCGCCGCCAATCCGGCATGAAGCGGCCAAGAATGCCGCATTCGTTTAAAACGCCCAGCCATTCGGCCGAATCGCCCCCAGGGTCTGGCGCCTGGCCAGCACCGCCGCAAAGCAGGTTGAGGAACAGCGCAGCGGCATTTTTGCTGCCGCGCATTTCGGCACCGAGCGCCGCGCAGCGAATGAGCGTGCGCTTGGCCAATGGGTGCAAGGCGAGGCCGCGGTCTCGTGCCTCGATAAGAATCCGGAATATGGAGGTCGGGTCGGTCGCGGGGTCGTGGCCGGGCGCGAACAATATCTGCCCGTCCGCCAGCACGAAGCCCGCGGCGATGAGCGAAGCATCGGTGGTGGGGGCAATGGCGGGCGGGCCGAGTGCCGCACGGATGAGGGCAGGTTCCAGCACGCTGGTAACGCGTGCAACTTCCCGCACCACCAGGAAGTAATGGCGCATGAATCGCTCCACGCCATCTTGCCTGCCATGGCGGGTATAGCCCATGCGGGCACCCACCACGGGCTGGAAGTCGAAGGTCAGACGTTCCTCGGCCCGGCCCGCGACGTAATGCAGGTGGAAGCGCACGGTCCAGAGATATTCCCAGGCGCGCTTGCAGGCGCGGGCCTCGGTTTCGGTGAGAATGCCGCCGCCGGGGCTTTCCTTGCCCACCAGTTCGGTCATGGCGAAGGTGTTGAACACGTAGCGCGAGAGCCAATAGAGCGTTTGCAGGTCTCGCAAGCCGCCTTTGCCCTCTTTCACGTTCGGCTCGACCATGAAGGGTGTGTCGCCGAAGCGCTTATGGCGGGCGGCGCGCTCGGCCTGCTTTTCGTGGATGTACTCGCCAGGGCCCTCGGCGGCGCAATCCGCGCGGAAGGCCGTTTGAAAATCGGCGAAAAGCGAGCGGTCTCCGGCCAGGCAGCGCGCATCCAGCATCGAGGTGCGGATTGTTACATCCTCTTTCGCCTCGCGCAGGCATTCTTCTACATTGCGTACGGCATGGCCGACCTTCAGCCCGAGATCCCACAGGAAATACAGAATGAACTCCACCGCTTTGTTCAACGCGGCCGATGGCGTGGGGCCGGTGAGGAAAAGCAGATCGATATCTGAAAACGGTGCCAGCGTGGCGCGGCCATAGCCGCCGGTGGCGGCCATTGCCAGCCTGTCCTGCGGGGCAAGCGGTGTAAGCCGCAATGTGTAGACGAACAACGCTCCCACCAGGTCATCCACCAACCGTGCATTAAGCCGCGCGGCCTGGAGCCCGTTCAGCCCATCCGTTTCAAAGCAGGTTTGTACATGCATTTGTACCCGGCCAAGTTGGCGGCGGAAGGCGATGAGCGCCTCATCGCGCGCGGGTGGGCTTCCCGCGTCCAGGAACTCGGTGAGGGCGGCGGAGATATCAGGCAGTTTCCTGGCTTCAGGCATAGCGGACACGCTAATCAAACTAGGGTGAGTTGGAAATGAAGGCAAACGGCTCAACCCGCATTTTCCGTGAAGCCGCTGCGGATTTGCCGCACCTGCTCACGCAGTTGGTAAAGCTGGGCTAACGCCTCGCGCGGGGAAGTTGTATCAGGCTCCAGGGCCAAAAGGCTTTCCAGCAGTGCGTCTGTTTCCGGTGCTGGTGGCGAGGCCGCGAACAAGGGCAGGGGGCTTGCAGCGTTTTGCTGGCGTTCGGCGGCTTTCAACAAAGTGTCCGCGCGGCGCAACACCACATCCGGCACGCCTGCCAGGCGCGCAACATGCACGCCCCAGCTTTTTTGCGCGGCGCCTTCGATGACTTCGTGCATAAACACCACCTCGCCGCGGAACTCCTTCACCCGCATCGTATGGGCCATAAGGCGCGGCAGGGCTTCCGTAAGATGCACTAGCTCATGGAAATGTGTGGCAAATATGGCGCGGGATCGATTTTGGTTATGCAGGCTCTCCAGTACCGCCTGGGCGATGGCCAGGCCGTCCCGCGTGCCCGTGCCCCGGCCGATCTCATCCACGATCACGAAGCTCTTTGGCCCGGCCTGGTGCAGGATGGCGGCGGTCTCGGTCATTTCCACCATGAAGGTGGAGCGGCCGGAGGCGAGGTCGTCCGCAGCGCCCACACGGGAAAACAGCCGGTCCACCAGCCCCAGCCGCATCTCCTCCGCTGGCACCGGCAGGCCCGCTTGCGCCAGCACAACCAGCAGTGCGTTCTGGCGCAGAAAGGTGGATTTTCCGGCCATGTTGGGGCCGGTGAGCAGCATCAGCCGTTGGCCGGGGGATAGGTTGGCGCCATTTGGGATGAAGCCGGTGCCCGGCGGCAGCGCGTTCTCCACCACAGGGTGGCGCCCGGCGGTGATGGAAAATTCCTCGCCGTCCGAAAGCTCAGGGCAGCAAAAGCGCCCGGTTAGGGAGAGTTGGGCGGCGCTTTGCAGCACATCCGCCAGGGCCAGCGCCTGCGCGCAGGCGGCCAAGGGCTCGGCGGTTTCCAGCACCTGTTTCACCAGCCAGGAGAATACCAGCCGTTCACGCGCGCCAGCACGGGCAGCGGCTTCGGTGATGCGGCGGTCAAGGTCTGAAAGGTCCGGGTGGGTGAAGCGCGCCCCGTTGGCCATGCCCTGGCGCAATTGCAGCTCAGGGTAGGCGCGCAGAGACTCAACCACCCCGGCAGGGGCTTCCAGCACATAGCCAAGCTGGGCATGGTGGCGGATTTTGAGTGAGGCGACGCCGTAGCGTTGGGCGAGCTCGGTCTGGAATTGCGCGATGACGCGGCGCGTATCGTCTCGCAGGGCGCGTTCGGCATCCAGTTCGGCATCAAAACCAGGGGCGATGGCGCCGCCTTCATCCAGCCGCAGAGGGGCAGGTTCCGCCAGGGCGGCCTGCAAGCTGGCGAGCAAACCCGGAGCCGGGTTAAGGGCGGTAGCAGCGGTTTCCAGCAGCGTAGCGCCATCCGGCAGCAACGGGGCCAGGGCGGTGCCGGCTTCCAGCCCGGCTTTGATGGCGGCGAGGTCGCGCGGGCTGGCGCGGCCGAGCGCGATGCGGCCCAGGGCCCGGGCCATGTCCGGCGTGCCGCGCAAGGCCGTGCGCACTGCTTCCGCCTGGCCGGAATCGCGCAAGGAGAGCCAGGCTTGCTGACGGGCGAGCAGGGGTTCCAGCCTGCAAAGCGGCGCGGTGATCCAGTCTGCCAGCAACCGCGCCCCGGCGGGCGAAACAGTGTGCTTCACCGCGCCCAATAGACTACCGCTTTCCGTGCCGCCGCGGGCGCTGGCGAGTTCCAGGCTTTGGCGGGTAGCGGCATCCATGGCGAGCTGCCCGGCGAGCCCGGCGCTGGCGGGGCGGGAAAGCCGGGGCAGGCTGCCCATCTGTGTGGCCTCGATATAGGCCAGCACGAATGTAGCGGCGAGTGCCTCGGCGGCGGAGAAATCCCCGAATGCGTCCAGGCTGGCGGCGCCGAATTTCTGCGCCAGCTCCCGCCGTGCCGCCCCGGCACTGATAGGCAAGGCCAGCGCCAT
>JAGXAO010000151.1 GCA_018971565.1 Rhodospirillales bacterium | reverse complement strand
GGCGCGCGATCAGGCGGAGAGCTTGGCGCGGCCCTTGGCGCGGCGGCTGGCGATCACCTTGCGGCCACCGACCGTCGCCATGCGGGCGCGGAACCCGTGCCTGCGCTTGCGGACGAGCTTGGAAGGTTGATAGGTCCGTTTCACGGCGTTCTACTCCAGCAAAAAACAAACAAAAACATTCGCCGGGCCGTCCCCGGCCTGGCGTGTTGGCGGGGTATAGTCGTGGGCACCCTTGCCCGTCAATCGCGGCAAGAGCTCTAATGCCGGGCGACAAGGAGTCATCGATGAATTTTCAAGAATTTTCAGAACTTTATCCAACCGTAACGGCGGGGCTGCGCGGCTTAACCGTAGCAATAAAGGAGGCGGGGCTGGACCCTGCATTGACAGAACTCGTCAAAATTCGCGCCTCGCAGATAAACGGCTGCGCCTTCTGCCTGCGCTTCCACCTCACCGCCGCGCGCGGGCTGGGGATAGATAAGGCAAAGCTGGACCTGCTGGCGGCGTGGCGCGATTCGGGAGTTTTCACAACCCGCGAACAGGCCGCCCTGGCCTGGACGGAGCGCCTTACCGCCCTGCCCCAAACGCATCTTTCCGAAGCAGAACGCGAAGAAGCCCGGTGTGCCCTCTCCCCTGAGATATTCGCCCAGCTCTGCGTCGCCATCGCCACCATCAATGCCTGGAACCGCATCGCCGCCGGGCTAGGCTTTCCGCCACCCGGTTGAGGCCACAGCGGTTGCGCAGACTCGATAATTAAGCCCACAAATATTCAGTCCCATGCAAACATCTTCTGCCTCCCGCGCCGGAACAGTTATCGCCTTGCAGGGCGGTGGGGCACATGGCGCCTTCACCTGGGGGGCGCTGGACCTGCTGCTGGAAGAAGGTGTTACCTTCGACGCCATTACCGGCGTTTCCTCTGGCGCGATGATTGCGGCAATGGCCGTACAGGGCATGGTAAAGGCCGGGCCGCAAGGTGCGCGTGCAGCGGTTTCCACACTCTGGGGCAGGGTGATGGAAGGGAATCTTTTCGGCAATATCCCGGCTACGCCGCTTGACTGGATGTGGGGCACAACCAAGGCGCTGAGCCAGGATTTCGCCTGGACAGGGTTGACCCAGGCGCTGCGGCTGTTCGACCCCGGGCAGCTCAACCCGTTGGGGCAAAACCCGTTGGAGCCGTTGCTGCGCGAGCTGTTGGACGTGGAGACCCTGCGAATGCCCGGCGTGGCGCGGCTCTATGTTGGCGCGACAGACGTGGAAAACGGCGAGGCTGTGGTGTTCACGAATGAACAAGTCGGCGTCTCCGAACTGCTTGCCTCCGCCTGCATCCCGATGATGTTTCCCGCTGTGCAAATAAAGGGCCGGCATTATTGGGACGGCGGCTATAGCTGTAACCCGCCACTGGCACCCGTGCTCAACCCCATGCCGGAACGGTTGATCCTCATCCGCGCCCAGCCCCGGCAACGCCAGGGTGTGCCAAGTTCAACGGCCGATATCGTCCACCGCCTGCATGAAATCGCCTTCCAGGCGCCACTCTCGGCCGAGCTTTCCATGCTGCCCCGGCAGGTGAAACTGCTGGACATTTCCGCCGACGAGGCTCTCGCCCGGCACTCTTTATCCTCGAAACTGAACACCGACCGGCCCTTCATCGAGCAGCTTTTCGCCGCCGGGCGAAAGGCCGCCACAACCGCGCTGCAAATGGCATGAGCTGGCTCGCGCGCCTTAAACCGCAACCGGCATCGCTCTCCAGCAAAGTGCTGTGGTGCACAGTTTTTTCGATCCTGGTCATCGAGATTCTGGCGGTGATCCCCGTCCTCGGCAGGCAGCGGCTGTATTGGATGGACGATGTCAGAAGTCGCGCGGACGTCGCGGCACTTGCCCTGCAAATCAACTCCGGCGCAGAGGCTGACACCCTGCTGCGTCTCACCGGAGTTCAGCAGCTCACCTTACTCCCCCGGCATGGCAGAACAGAAACCTGGCGCATCAACGGCTACGTGCACACCAGCAATCATCTCGTTGTTCCCGGTAACGAGCACATTGGCTACAGCAGCCTCATGATCTGCCGCCGGATCGCCGGTTTCGCGCCCGCTGAGGAATCTATTGCGTTTCCTTCGGCGGTCGTACCTGGCGGCATCATGATCGTTGATGTTGATACCTCCCCACTAACCGCCCGGCTGTGCATGTATGCACAACGCGCCCTCAGCATGATCGTCATCATCTCGCTGCTGTCTGGCCTGCTCGTTTACGCGGTGCTCAACTGGCTGCTGGTGCGGCCCATGGAAATCCTCACAACCTCGATCGCCCGTTTTCGCGAGGCACCGGAAGAGGCCGACACCAGCGGGCTGGACTGGCTGGCGGCCCGGCCCAAGGACGATATCTCCGTTGCCGCGCGTGAATTGAAGGATATGCAGGAGGAATTGCGCGCCGCGCTCTGGCGGAATGCAAGGCTGGCGGCGGTGGGCACGGCTGTGGCGAAAATCGCGCATGACCTGCGCAACATCCTCTCTTCAGCACTGCTTGTCGCGGACCGGTTACAGGATGTGGAAGACCCGGTGGTAAAACGTGCCGCCCGCGCGCTTATCCCCGCGGTGGAGCGTGCGGCACAGATGGTTTCCAGCACTGTGGAATTCGCCAGGGAAGGCCGGATGTCGGTTAATCGTTCGCCGGTGCGCATCCACACGGTTATCGACGAAGCCGCCGAGACTCTGGCGCCGGAAGGTTCCACCTGGCGTATTGAGAACATGGTGCCGGAAGATTTGGATTTGCCGCTGGACCGCGACCACCTGTACCGCGTCTTCGCTAACCTGATCCGCAACGCAACCGAGGCGGGCGCTACCATTGTCAGATTGAATACAGAAATTCACGATGGCCAGGTGAGGCTGCAGGTGGCTGATAACGGGCCGGGCTTACCTGAACGCGCAAAGGCAAATCTTTTCAAGCCGTTTGCCGGCTCTGCCCGCAGCGGCGGCACCGGGCTTGGCCTCGCCATAGCGCGAGACCTTATCCGCGCCCATAATGGCGACCTCGTGCTGGAAAAAACCGGTCCCGGCGGCACTGTTTTCTCCATAACTCTTACGGTTCATGAACCGTAAGAGGATGCCTCGCCGCCGCCCGCCCCCCATATGGCCAAGCAGCCCAGGTTAGAAACCCAGAGGTCCGGGGTTTAGCGTTGCCCTGAATCATGCGGTTCTAAAAAAAATTTTCATCGCCAGGGAGCGACTTAGCAAAATTGCGTTATTTTTTGCGCCGCATTGTAAAATAACAAAAAATCCTTTTCTATTTATCCATGAT
>JAGXAO010000150.1 GCA_018971565.1 Rhodospirillales bacterium | reverse complement strand
TGGAGCGGCACCCATTACGCCCGCACAGCCGAGGACTGGCTGCGGAACTATGATCTCCACGCGCAGGAGATCCGCCGATTATTGGCTCAGGTTTATGGTGCCGAGGCTTTTACCTGGGAACGCCGCTGGCGGTTGTTCTTTCTTGCCACAGCCGGGCTTTTCGGCCATGGCGGCGGCGAGCCGTGGGGGGTAAGCCACTACCTGCTTAACCCAGCCACATGATCATCTGCCTCTATGCTGGTTTGGCGGTGACGCTGGCCATGGCTGCCGCCTGGGCCATGCAGCGCATAACCGGCAATGCAGGCTGGGTAGATGTAATTTGGACTTTTGCTTCGGGCATTGCCTTGGCCGGGGTGGTGTTGGCCGCACCCGGGGTGCCGTGGCGCCATATTCTGCTTGCCGCTTTGCTTCTTGGGTGGGCTGCGCGGCTGGGCGGCCATGTGGCCTGGCGGGTGGTAAGAAGCCCTGAAGATACCCGTTACGCCATGATGCGCGCCGCAGCCGGAAAGCGCTTCCAGGCGCAAATGCTGGGGTTGGTGGCCGGGCAAGGGCCGGTAACGGGGCTGCTGGCGGTGTCGGTCTATCTTGCCGCCGCGCAACCTGCACCGCAATTGCGATACGCGGACATAGCCGGCGCTGCCTTGCTGCTACTGGCCCTGGCCGGTGAGGCGGTGGCCGACCAGCAATTAAATGCCTGGCGAGCCAAGCCAGAAAACCATGGCGGCATTTGCGAGGACGGGCTGTGGGCATTCTGCCGCCACCCGAATTACTTGTTCGAGGCTCTGGTCTGGCTGGCCTATCCGGTTATCGCGCTGGTGCCTGGGCGGCCGCTCAGCTGGCTCTCCTTTGTTGCCCCCGTACTAATGTTTCTGGTGCTGCGGTTTCTAACCGGCGTACCACCGCTGGAAGCCGCCATGCTGGCCCGCCGGGGCCATGCGTACCAGGCCTACCAAGCCCGCACCAATGCAATGTGGCCGCGCTGGCCGGGGGCCAACAAATAGCCTGCCGGCTTAAAAGCCCGCTGCCGATTTTGCATGTATTTCCACGCCTGCTCAGCCAGCACGCTTGCGCGGCTTGCTGGATGTTGAAGCTACGCCAATGGTCCAGTATGCCAATCCGGGAATTTGTGGCAGGGTCCTGAAGCGGCTCGCAAAAGCGTTCGCCGCGTTAAATGGGAGGCAACAGTGGTTGAGCATCTGACGAGGTTAACCACCGGAGTTTCAGGTCTGGACGCTATATTAGGCGGCGGATTCGTCGAAGGCGCTTCCTACATCATCCAGGGTAGCCCCGGCGCCGGAAAAACAATTCTCAGCAACCAGATTGCGTTCTCCCAGGCGGCAAGCGGCCACCCTGTTTTGTATGTCACCTTGCTGGCAGAAACCCACGACCGGCTGTTCCAGTCGCTTTCAACCTTGTCCTATTTCGACAATACGGCTCTCGGAGACAAGATAAAATATGTCAGCGTTTTCCAATGCTTGCGGGATGAAGGCCTGGATTCGGTCGTAAAGCTTATTCGTGAGGAAACTCAGCGGCAAAGCGCCAGGCTTTTGGTGTTCGATGGTCTTCTCAACGCACGCGACCGCGCGGAGACTGAGCTTGACGTCAAAACCTTCGTCGCCACAATCCAGAGCCAGGCTGCCTTTGTAGGCTGCACCGTGCTGTTTTTAACCAGCACGCGGTTACAGGAGAGTAACCCCGAACATACGATGGTGGACGGGGTGCTCGATTTATCCGACGAGCTAATCGGAGAGCGTACGTTCCGCCGCCTTCAGGTGCGTAAATCCAGGGGCAGCGCCGCGCTCAGCGGTTTCCACCAATTTCTTATCGACGATAACGGGGTTACGGTGTTTCCCCGCCTTGAAGCGTTTTTGCCTGTACCTTCAATAAACGCTCCTCCCAGCAGCGCGCGCATCCAAACTGGCGTCAATGGCCTGGACCAGTTGATCGGCGGAGGATTACCCGAAGGTTCCGTAACCATTTTGATGGGACCACCCGGAAGCGGGAAAACCTCGCTCAGCCTCAGCTTCTTCAGCCTGGCCTCAGCTTCCCAACCCGCCCTGTATTTCGGCTTTTTTGAAACGCCGGAAAGACTGATCATGAAGGCTTCATCTTTTGGCCTGGCAATTGACCCTCTGATTTCATCAGGCGCGGCCGAAATAATCTGGAACCCGCTGACCGAGAATATCATGGACAAGCTGGCGCACCAGCTTCTGGCAGCGGTAAAGCGGAGCGGCGTTAAGCGCCTTATTATAGATGGCCTTAACGGCTTTGAGCGCGCGGCCGTTACACCTGGGCGCCTGGTCGAGTTTTTTGCATCCCTTACCAATGAATTGCGCGCTTTGAATGTAACCACAATCATGACCTGGGAGATGCGGGAGATTTACGGCAAGGCAGGAACCAGCCCGTTGCCAGACATTTCCGCGTTACTGGACAATCTTCTTGTCGTTCGTTCTGAAAAAGCGGCTTCAACCACAAGGCGATTATTCTCTGTTTTAAAGTTAAGAAATAGCACGTTCAAACCCTCTGATTTTGAGCTAGAGTTTTCAGCGTCCGGTCTATCTATTTCTTGCGCTGATGAATCGGGCGTAACGGAACCCGAAAAGGGCTGACAGAGCATATGTGGAAAGCGAGGACAATGAGGTGGCTCTGATTGTCGTCGTAGACGATGAGTTCCTGCTTGCGGATTATCTTGCCAGCCTTCTCACCGATGAGGGCCACGAAGTTGTGACCGCGGCGCATGGGCGCGCCGGGCTGCAACTTATTCGCGAGCGCAAACCGGCGCTTGTGATCACCGATTTCATGATGCCGCTGATGACGGGACTGGAGCTTGCGCAAGCCCTTGCCGCCGACGCCGAGCTTGCGGACCTTCCCATCATTCTCGTAACGGGCGGGCAAGGCCTTATAGCGCGCGACCACGGCGAGCTTTTCGACGAGATTTTTGATAAACCTTACGATCAAAGCTTAATGATAGAAGCGGTCCAGCGCCTTACAGCCGCGCCGAAGACCGAGCGCTAAAGCCACGCCACGGAAATTTTTCGTGCTACGGATATTTTGAATTATGAATTCAAAATATCCGAGGGACAATTAAAACTGCTTATGGTACGCATATGACACTGATTCGGCTTCAAAAAGAATAAGGCTATACATCAGAGAGGTAATAATGGCAGATACCGAAGCAGGCACCCCCTTGCAGGCAAGCCTTAAATCCAACTCCGTCGGGCTGGCAGGCGCGGTCATCATGTCCGCCGCAATCATGGGGCCTGCCGTTTCAACCTTTTTCAATCCGCAATTCTCCACGCCGTTTTCCGGGCCCGC
>JAGXAO010000037.1 GCA_018971565.1 Rhodospirillales bacterium | reverse complement strand
AGCACCGAGAGGCCTTCCTTGAAGTTCGCGATGATCGGCTGCTCGATGATTTCGCCCGAAGGCTTGGCCATCAGGCCGCGCATGCCGGCCAGCTGCGACATCTGCGCTGCCGAACCACGGGCACCGGAATGGCTCATCATCCACACCGAGTTGGTGGGCCGGCCGATCTCCTGGCGGGAGATCTCCTTCATCATCGCGGTGGCGACAAGGTCCTTGCAGCGCGACCAGGCATCGACGACCTTGTTATACCGCTCGCCGGCGGTGATCAGCCCGTCCTGATATTGCTGCTCGAACTCGCGCACCTCGGCCAGCGTGGTCCCCACCAGCTCCTGCTTGGAATCGGGGATGCGCATATCGTCCTTGCCGAAGGAAATGCCGGCCTTCGCCGCGTGGCGGAAGCCAAGCCCCATCATCCGGTCGCAGAAGATCACCGCCTCTTTCTGCCCGCAATGGCGGTAGACCAGATCGATCACGTCCTGGACGTTCTTCTTGGTCAACATGCGGTTGACGACGGAAAAGTTCAGATTGGTGTTGAGCGGCAATAACTGGCCGATGAGCATGCGCCCCGGCGTGGTGGCCACGATGGAGTTCTTCACCACGCCATCGGCGCCCATGTTCTTCACCCGGGCGCGGATCTTGTCGTGCAGCTTGATCGCCCCGGCGGACAGCGCGAATTCGATCTCGCCGACGGTGCCGAAAGCC
Organism: Rhodospirillales bacterium; assembly: GCA_018971565.1. Classification (GTDB taxonomy): domain Bacteria; phylum Pseudomonadota; class Alphaproteobacteria; order Acetobacterales; family Acetobacteraceae; genus Acidocella. Next base: position 16,136 of record JAGXAO010000037.1, on the reverse strand, counting down.
GGGGCTTCCTCATCCTTGGCGGTGACGAATTCCGGCGTCTCCAGCGAGAGGTAATACAGCCCGAGCACGATATCCTGGCTCGGCACGATGATCGGCTTGCCGTTGGCGGGGCTGAGGATGTTGTTGGTGGACATCATCAGCACGCGGCCTTCCAGCTGCGCCTCGATGGAAAGCGGCACGTGCACGGCCATCTGGTCGCCGTCGAAATCCGCGTTAAAGGCGGTGCAGACCAGCGGGTGCAGCTGGATCGCCTTGCCTTCGATCAGGATCGGCTCGAAGGCCTGGATGCCGAGACGGTGCAAAGTGGGCGCGCGGTTCAGCATCACCGGATGCTCGCGGATCACTTCCTCCAGGATATCCCAGACCTCCGGGCGTTCCTTCTCCACCATGCGCTTCGCAGCCTTGATGGTGGTGGCCAGGCCGTATTTCTCCAGCTTGGCGTAGATGAAGGGCTTGAACAGCTCCAGCGCCATCTTCTTCGGCAGGCCGCATTGGTGCAGCTTCAGCTCCGGGCCCACCACGATAACCGAACGGCCGGAATAATCGACGCGCTTGCCGAGCAGGTTCTGGCGGAACCGGCCCTGCTTGCCCTTCAGCATGTCCGAGAGGGATTTCAGCGGACGCTTGTTGGTGCCGGTGATGGCCCGGCCACGGCGGCCGTTATCGAACAGCGCGTCCACCGATTCCTGCAACATGCGCTTTTCGTTACGCACGATGATGTCCGGCGCGCGCAGCTCCATCAGCCGCTTCAGGCGGTTGTTGCGGTTGATGACGCGGCGGTAGAGATCATTGAGGTCGGAGGTCGCGAAGCGCCCGCCATCCAGCGGCACCAGCGGGCGCAGCTCGGGCGGAATCACCGGGATCACGTCCAGCACCATCCATTCCGGGTGAGTGCCGGAATCGAGGAAATTCTCGATCAGCTTCAGCCGCTTGACCAGCTTCTTACGCTTGGTCTCGGAGGTGGTCTCCTTCAGCTCGGCGCGCATGGTGGCACGAGTCTCCGCAAGGTCGATCCCCAGTAGGATGGACTTGATCGCCTCAGCGCCGATGCCCGCGCGGAACCCATCCTCACCGAACTCGTCCTGCTTGTTGAACATCTCGTCCTCGGAGATGAGCTGGTGCAGCTTAAGGTCGGTCGTGCCGGGTTCGAGAACGATATAGCTCTCGAAATACAGTACCTTCTCGACATCTTTCAGCGTCATGTCGAGCATGGTGGCGATGCGGGACGGCAACGACTTCAGGAACCAGATATGCGCGACCGGCGAGGCCAGCTCGATATGGCCCATGCGCTCGCGGCGCACCTTGGCCAGAGTGACCTCAACGCCGCATTTTTCGCAGATGATGCCGCGGAACTTCATGCGCTTGTACTTGCCGCACAAGCATTCGTAATCCTTGATCGGCCCGAAGATGCGCGCGCAGAACAACCCGTCGCGTTCCGGCTTGAAGGTCCGGTAGTTGATCGTCTCCGGCTTTTTGATCTCACCGTAAGACCAACTGCGGATCTGCTCCGGGGAAGCAATCTGGATCTTGATCTGGTCGAAAGACGCCGTCTGGCTGGCGTTTCCAAGAATCTTCATCAAATCATTCATTACGCATCATCCTTATCCTGGCCTGGCATCCTGCACTCTCTCTGAAAAGCGGGCTTTAAGAGCCCGACTGTTCCAGATCGACGTTCAGACCCAAGGATTTCAGTTCCTTCAGCAACACGTTGAAGCTTTCGGGGATACCGGCTTCGAAATTGTCCTGCTCGCGCACAATTGCCTCGTAGACCTTGGTACGGCCGGAGACGTCGTCGGACTTCACGGTCAGCATCTCCTGCAACGTGTAGGCGGCACCATAGGCTTCCAGCGCCCACACTTCCATTTCGCCGAAACGCTGGCCGCCGAACTGCGCCTTGCCGCCCAGCGGCTGCTGGGTAACGAGCGAGTACGGCCCGATGGAGCGGGCATGGATCTTGTCGTCCACCAGATGGTGCAGCTTGAGCATGTACATATACCCAACCGTCACCTTGCGCTCGAACGGCTCGCCAGTACGCCCGTCGATCAGCGTGCTTTGGCCGGAAACATTCACCCCGGCCTTAGCCAGCATCTCCTCAATATCAGGGATACGGGCACCATCGAACACCGGGGTTGCGATGGGCACGCCCTTGGTGACGTTGCGAGACAGCTCAACCAGCGCGTCATCGTCGAGATCCTTGATCTGGTCCTCGAAAATTTCCTCGCCATACGCCAGCTTCAACCTGGACAGCAGCTCCTGCTTGGCTTCGCCTGTGCGGCGGTATTCCTCCACCGCCTTACCGATCTGCTTACCGAGATTGGCGCAGGCCCAGCCCAGATGCACTTCCAGAATCTGCCCCACATTCATGCGTGAGGGCACGCCAAGCGGGTTCAACACCAGGTCAACCGGCGTCCCATCTTCCAGGAACGGCATGTCCTCCACCGGTACAACGCGGGAAACCACACCCTTGTTGCCATGGCGTCCGGCCATCTTGTCGCCCGGTTGCAGCTTGCGCTTCACCGCCACGAACACTTTGACCATCTTCATCACGCCGGGAAGCAGTTCGTCGCCGCGCTGCAGCTTCTCAACCTTGCTCTCGAAACGGTCCTGCAGCTTCTTCACGGCCGCGTCGAACTCGCGCTTCATCAGCTCGATATTCGCCATCACCGCATCGTCCTGCACAACAACATTGCGCCAGGCGCCACGCGCGTGCTCAGCCAGCACCGCCGGCGTGATCTCCGTACCGGCCTTAATGCCTTTGAAGCCGGAGCCGGCCAGCTGGCCCATCAGCGCCTCGCGCAGGCGGTTGAGGAAGGCGCGTTCCTGAATCGCCTTCTCGTCGTCACGGTCCTTGGCCAGACGCTCGACCTCGGCGCGTTCAATTGCCAAAGCGCGCTCGTCCTTATCCACGCCACGGCGGTTGAACACCCGCACATCCACGATGGTGCCGGAAGTGCCGGGCGGCAGGCGCAACGAGGTGTCGCGCACGTCCGAGGCTTTTTCACCGAAGATCGCGCGCAGCAGCTTCTCTTCCGGGGTCATCGGGCTTTCGCCCTTCGGCGTTACCTTGCCAACCAGAATGTCGCCGGGATTCACATCCGCGCCGATATAGACAATGCCTGCCTCGTCGAGATTGCGGAGCGCTTCCTCGCCCACATTCGGGATATCCCGGGTGATTTCTTCCTGGCCCAGCTTGGTGTCACGGGCCATCACCTCGAACTCCTCGATATGGATCGAGGTGAAGACGTCATCCTTGGCGATCCGCTCGGAGATCAGGATGGAATCCTCGAAGTTATAGCCGTTCCAGGGCATGAACGCGCAGAGCGCGTTACGGCCCAGCGCCAGCTCGCCCAGCTCCGTGGAGGGACCGTCGGCGATAATATCACCCGCCGCAACGCGGTCGCCCACTTTCACCAGCGGACGCTGGTTGATGCATGTGCTCTGGTTGGAACGCATATATTTGCGCAGGCGGTAGATATCGACACCAGCGGTGGCGCCATCTTCCAGCGTGGCGCGCACGACGATGCGCGCGCCATCGATCTGGTCGATGATACCGGCGCGCTTGGCGACGATGGTCGCCCCGGAATCGCGGGCCACGGCGGCTTCCATGCCGGTACCGACGATCGGTGCATCAGAACGGATGAGCGGCACCGCCTGGCGCTGCATGTTGGAGCCCATCAGCGCGCGGTTCGCGTCATCATTCTCCAGGAACGGGATCAGCGCCGCGGCGACAGAGACCAACTGCTTCGGCGAAACGTCGATAGCGGTCACGTCGTCCGGCTTCACCATCAAGAAGTCGCCATTGCGGCGCACGGAAACGAGATCGTCCCGCAGAACCCCGTCCTCACCCTTATGGGCATCGGCCTGGGCCACCACCAAGCGTTCCTCTTCCATGGCGGAAAGGTACTTCCAGCTCGGCTGCACCACGCCGTCCTTCACCAGCTGGTACGGGGTTTCGATGAAGCCGTATTTGTTCACCTTGGCGTAGGTGGCCAGCGAGTTGATCAGACCGATATTCGGGCCTTCCGGCGTCTCAATCGGGCAGATGCGGCCATAATGGGTCGGGTGCACGTCGCGCACCTCGAACCCGGCGCGCTCGCGGGTCAGGCCGCCCGGCCCAAGGGCCGAAAGGCGGCGCTTATGCGTTACCTCGGAGAGCGGATTGGTTTGGTCCATGAACTGGCTGAGCTGGCTGGAGCCGAAGAACTCGCGCACCGCCGCGGCCGCCGGCTTGGCGTTGATGAGGTCGTGCGGCATCACGCTGTCGATATCCACGGAGCCCATACGCTCGCGGATGGCGCGCTCCATGCGCAGCAGGCCAACGCGGTACTGATTCTCCATCAGCTCGCCAACCGAACGCACCCGGCGGTTGCCGAGATTGTCGATATCGTCAATGGCGCCGCGCCCGTCCTTCAGCTCGTTCATAATCTTGATGGTGCGCAGAATGTCGTCCTTGCGCAGGGTGCGCACGGTATCCGCCACATCGATGCCAAGGCGCATGTTCATCTTCACGCGGCCAACAGCCGAGAGATCGTAACGGTCGCCGTCAAAAAACAGGCCTCTGAACAGGGCCTCGGCGGTCTCGGAGGTCGGCGGTTCACCTGGGCGCATGACACGGTAGATGTCGATCAGCGCATCCTCGCGGTTGCCGTTCTTGTCCACCGCCAGCGTGTTGCGAATCCACGGGCCGTTCTGCTGGTCGATAGCCAGCGTCGGCAGTTCCTCGATGCCACGCTCTTCCAGCGCCGCCAGCTTCTGCTCGGTCACTTCCTCGCCGGCCTCGCCGAAGATCTCGCCCGTGTTGGGGTCGAAGATATCCTCACCGAGATAGCGGCCGATCAGATCAGCGCGGGAGACCAGCACATTCTTGGTCTTCTCGGCGATCTTGCGAACCACGCGGGCGGTCAGCTTCTCCTCGGTCTTGGCCACGACCTCACCGGTCTCGGCATCCACCAAATCCTCGATCAGCTTCACATTGCGGAAGGCGTCGGCCTCGAACGGGCGGGCCCACTGGCCCTTCTTCGAGGTATAGGCGACCTTGCCGTAGAAGAAATTCAGAATTTCCTCGGAATCCATGCCTTTGATCTCACCGATCTCGACAGTCTCGCCCTTGGCGGCGCGGGCCTCCATCAGTGCCTCGGTGGCGGCGGAAGGTAGCGCGTAGAGCAGCGTCGTCACCGGCAGCTTGCGCTTACGGTCGATGCGCACATAGATCAGGTCTTTGGCGTCGAACTCGAAATCGAGCCAGGAGCCGCGATAGGGGATGACGCGGGCGGTAAACAGATATTTGCCGGAGGAATGGGTCTTGCCGCGGTCGTGGTCGAAGAACACGCCGGGCGAACGGTGCATCTGGGAAACGATCACGCGCTCCGTGCCGTTCACCACAAAGGTGCCGTTATCGGTCATCAGCGGCATGTCGCCCATGTAAACGGGCTGCTCTTTAATGTCGCGGATCGATTTGGCGCCGGTATCCTCGTCCAGGTCCCATACGATCAGCCGCAGGATCACCTTCAACGGCGCGGCATAGGTCATGCCACGCTGGATGCACTCCTCAACGTCGTATTTTGGCTCTTCCAGCTCGTAATACACGAACTCCAGGCGGCCACGGCCCGCAAAATCGTCGATCGGGAATACAGATTTAAACACTTCCTGAAGGCCGGAATGCGTGCGCGCGTCCGGCTTCACATTCATCTGCAGGAAGGAATCATAGCTAGCCCGCTGCACATCGATCAGGTTGGGCATGGGTGCTACTTCAGGGATACGGCTGAAACTCTTCCGGATGCGCTTGCGGCTGGTGAAAGAACCCTTGCCAAAACCACCATTCATCGCGTTCATTCGCATCACCCTCGGTCAGATTTGATCGTCGTCGAAATAGTCATCGTCTAAAAAACGGGTGGCAGGCGGCCACCAAAAGGTCACCGCCTGCCCTTATACCCTATGCGCGCAACGGCAAATTGCCACCGTTGCGGGAAGCAGGATTACTTGACCTCGACAGTCGCGCCCTGCTCTTCCAGCGTCTTCTTAATTGCCGCAGCCTCATCCTTGGTCGCGTTTTCCTTAACGGTCTTCGGCGCGCCCTCAACCAGGTCCTTGGCTTCCTTGAGGCCCAGGCCGGTGATGGTGCGGATTTCCTTGATCACGTTGATCTTCTTCTCGCCGCCATTGGCGAGGATCACGGTGAACTCGGTCTGCTCTTCAACAGCAGCAGCCGGAGCAGCCGGGCCAGCAGCGGCGGCAACAGCCACCGGCGCAGCAGCGGAAACGCCCCACTTTTCTTCAAGCAGCTTGGAGAGCTCAGCAGCCTCCAGCACGGTCAGCTTCGACAGCTCTTCAACGAGCGAATTCAGGTCAGCCATTTAAAAAAATCCTTCGGTAAGATAGGCTTTGTTCGGTTCAATGCAAGGCCGCACCGCGCGGCCCCGCGAAAAGTGACAAGCGAGCGAGAATCAGGCCGCCTCGCTCTTCTGGGAATCGGCATACGCCGCGAAAACCCGTGCAAGTTGTCCGGCCGGAGCCTGCAGCACACCCGCAACCTTGGTCGCCGGAGCTTGGATAAGCCCCAGGATCTTGGCGCGCAGGCTGTCCAGGGAGGGCAGCTCGGAGAGAGCCTTGACACCATCGACGCTCAGAACCTGAGCGCCCAGGGCACCACCCAACAGAACAAACTTGTCATTGGTCTTGGCGAAGTCGACAGCAACCTTGGCCGCAGCAACCGGGTCTTGCGACCAAGCAAGCGCCGTGGGCCCCTTCATCAGGGTTGAAATGCCGTCGAACCGGGTTCCTTGAAGAGCAAGCAAAGCCAGACGATTCTTCGCAACCTTGAAGCTAACGCCCGCTTCGCGCATCTTGCGGCGCAGCTCGGTTACGTCCGCCACCGTCATGCCCTTGTTCTGGGTGACGACAACCATGGACGTATCCGCGAACACCGCAGACAGCTCAGCGACGAATTCACGCTTCTCTATGCGATCCACATCCGTCTCCAACTTGATAGGCAGTTCGGCGTTTCCGCCTCTCTGCCCAGGTTACCCAAGCAACCGGGACCATCCCGTTTGCCTTCGCCTGTCCTTTTTCAGAACCACCAAAGCCCCGCCGAAGCGAAACATTTGGCACCTCTCTACCGTGTGCGGGCGAACCCATTAAACCCGAAGGTGCATACGGTCTTGGACAGGTCAGGAGCCTCACGGCCCCCTGCCCATTCCGGCCAAAAGGCCGGAATGTATTCTCAAAATCCCTTAAGCGACGGTGGAAACGTCCACCCGCACGCCAGGGCCCATGGTTGAGGACAACGCTACCTTCTGCAGGTAAGTGCCTTTGGCGCCGGTCGGCTTCGCCTTCTGCACGGCGTCAATCAACGCCTTGGCGTTCTCAACCAGCTTGTCAGCCTCGAAGCTCGCTTTGCCAATGCCAGCATGGATGATCCCGGCCTTCTCGGCGCGGAACTCAACCTGACCGGACTTGGCGGCGGTGATGGCACCCTTCACGTCCATGGTCACGGTGCCGAGCTTGGGGTTCGGCATCAGGCCGCGCGGGCCCAGAATTTTACCCAGCTTGCCAACCACGCCCATCATGTCCGGGGTGGCGATGCAGCGGTCGAACTGAATTTCGCCGGCCTGGATTTTTTCGGCCAGGTCGTCGGCGCCCACAACATCAGCACCGGCAGCCAGAGCTTCCTCAGCCTTGGCCCCACGGGCGAACACGCCCACGCGCAGGGTCTTGCCTGTGCCATTCGGCAGGGAGACAAGGCCGCGCACCATCTGGTCGGCGTGGCGGGGGTCGATACCCAGGTTCAGGGAGATCTCAATGGTCTCGTCGAACTTGGCGGTCGCATTCTTCTTGGCCAGCGCCACGGCGGCGGTCAGCTCATAGAGCTTGTTGGCCTCAACGGTCCCGCGGGCGGCGGTCAAACGCTTATCATGTGCCATTTATCAGCCCTCCACCACGGTCAGGCCCATCGAACGGGCGGAACCGGCCAGCATACGAACCGCACCCTCGGCGTCGTTCGCGTTCATGTCCTTCATCTTGGTCTTGGCGATCTCATGGAGCTGCGCCATCGTCACCTTGCCCACGGCGGCACCCTTGCCGGGGGTCGTGGTTCCCTTGTCTATCCCAGCCGCCTTTTTCAGGAAGTAGGTGTTGGGCGGGGTCTTCATAATGAAGGAGAAGGTACGGTCGGCGAACGCGGTGATAACCACCGGCACCGGCATACCGGGCTCCATCTGCTGCGTGGCAGCGTTGAATTCCTTAACGAACTGCATGATGTTCAGGCCGCGCTGGCCGAGCGCCGGGCCCACCGGCGGCGAGGGATTCGCCTTACCCGCGGGAATCTGCAGCTTGATATAGCCGACAATCTTCTTTGCCATTTCTGGCTCCTTTCATCCTAATGGCTGGTTCAGCCATTGGACCGCGGTTCAGACGACCGGGCACACCTGTCCCCAGCCTCCCGCGTTCCGAAGGGCGGAGCCTTAGCCCAACCCCTGCCCCCTGTCTAGCGCCTCTTGAAATTTTCCATTCAGATACAAAATCCGGTTCCGCTGCGCCCGGGTTGGCGGCTACCGGGTCGCGAGTTTCTCCATCAGGCATCACCCTCGCTCCCCGATAAGGATATTCAATGACCAAAACGATCCGCACAGTGATAACTGGCTCCATGATCTTATTTGGCGGCGCGGCGGTGGCGGCTCCGGCGTTGCCCATCCGCGGCACAATCGATACGGTGCAGGGCCGCACATTTTCTGTCACGGAAACCTCTGGAACAAAAATTACGGTGACACTGGCTCCTCACGCCTCTATCGCTGAGGTTGTTCCCAGCACGCTGGCAGCCGTGAAGCCTGGCAGCTATGTCGGCACGGCTGCGGTAAAACAGATGGGCGGCACCTACCGGGCAATGGAACTCCAGATTTTTCCCGAGAAAATGCGCGGTATCGGCCTGGGAACCAGGCAATGGAATTTGGCGCCACATAGCACGATGACAAACGGCACGGTTGGAGGCATCGCCAATACGAGCGGAACCGTGGGCACGGTAAGCGGCTCGGGCGATCTGACGCTGACCGTGAATGATGGCAGCGGAACCAAAACCGTACTGGTTCCTCAAGATGTTCCCGTGGTTACCTATGCGCCGGGCCACGCAACAGACCTTCAGCCAGGCGCGCATGTTATCTTCTTTCCGTCCGGCGCTGTTACAAACGGCGCCGTTACCACCAACCGGGTCGGCGTTGGCAAAGACGGGCTTACACCACCGATGTAACAAACCCGCCTCGGGCAGATTATCCCCGCAGCAGCGCCCGGCATACAGCGCAGGCCGCGGCGGCCGCCAGGCCAGTGGCCACCATGCCCCAGGTGAGGTCTGCCACTGTTACAAAGGGTGGCCAGCGGCGCAATGTCGCCTGGTTGGTTAAGTCATAGGTGGCGTACGCCACCAGCCCCAGCCCGGCGCCACGCAGCAACGCCATGCCTGGCTTCTGCGATGGCAGGACGGCAAAAGCCACCACCCCGCCAATATAGAGTAGATAAAACAGCACAGCCGGCACCGGCCGCACGCTGCCCGCCAGTAAATCTCCCAATGCGGGCTTGTACAGGCGGGATGACATCGTGCCGAGCCATATGGCATCCAGCCCGATAAACGCCAGCAGGCTCGCCAGGTAAGCTGTCAGTATCAACTTCACCGGCTCTATCCTTTCAACTCATAAAGCCCGACATCAACCCGGGCACTGGCGAACCCTGCTTCGCAATAGCAAAGGTAATAGGTCCATAACCGGCGGAACCGGGCATCGAACCCCATGGCCTCAATCCGCGGCCAGGCGGCTAGAAAGCGCGACCTCCAGTCCGCCAGCGTACGGGCGTAGCTGGCGCCAAAATTCTGCAAGCGGCCCGGCACCAGGCCGGCGGCCAAAGCTTGTTCGGCGATCGCCGATTTGGTCGGCAGCATTCCCCCAGGAAAAACATGGCGCTGGATAAAATCCGGTGTGCGCCGATAGGCAGCGTAGTGGCTTTCATCCATGGTGATAACTTGCAGTATTGCTCGCCCGCCCGGCTTCAGGCGTGCGCGCAAGGCCCGGAAATATACGGGCCAGTAAGCCTCCCCCACTGCTTCCAGCATCTCCACAGAAACAATCCGGTCGTAGCTGCCGGTCTCGTCACGATAATCACGCAAAACAAGCTCCACCTGCTCACCCATCCCAGCTTCGGCAACCACATCCTGGGCATAGGCAAGCTGTGCCGGTGATATTGTAAGCCCCGTAACTCGCGCCCCGGCGGCGCCGAGGTGCCGGGCCAGCGCGCCCCAGCCGCAGCCGATTTCAAGCACCGCGCCGCCGCGCGGCGTATCCAGCCAATCGGCAATCAGCGCCAATTTGGCCGCCTGGGCGGCTTCCAGCGTGTCATCCGCCCGCGCATACACGCCCGAGGAATAGAGCATCGAAGCGTCCAGCCAGGCGGCATAGAAGTCGTTGCCAAGGTCGTAATGCGCCGTGATGTTACGCCGTGCACCAGCGCGCGTGTTGGCGCGCGCTGCGTGGCGCAGGCGGTTGAGCAATAGAGCCGGTATGGCAAACAGTCCGTCCGGCGCCGCACTTGCCTCGTTCAACCCGGCCAAGGTGAGCAGAGCCGTGAGATCCGGGCTAGACCACGCACCCGTGAAATAACTTTCATAAAACCCGGCTTCACCATTCAGCAGCATGGCATGAAGCAGCCGGGTGTTGTGCAGTTCAATCACAGCATCGGGACCGGGCAACACTCCCTGTCCCTCCAAAAGGCTGCCATCCGGCAACACGCAAGTAAGGCGCCCGTAGCGCAGCTTGCTCAAAAGGCGCCGCAAAACAAATGCCGCCAGGGGGCTTCCCAGCCTGGAGGGTGCCTGCGCGGCGGATTGGGCAATGTCGCTCATGCAGCGCTCCTCGTTATATCTTTGCCGGTACTCACAAGCGCGGCGGGAGGCGGCGGGCACCGGCGCAGGCGAATACCCTTGAGCCATATCCGCAATGCTTCCCAATGGATCGCGCCGATAACTTTTATGCCGAGCAACGGGTGGGTGATTGCTGTGCGCAGCAGATTCGCATCCGTTAAAGCGCGGCGCACCCCTGCAAGCGTCGCACGCAAAATTACGCCCTCGGCATCCGCCACGGCTATGTGCAGCCCAACCGCCTCTCCCGGCGGCGTGAGCGTGAAACGATAGTGAAGCGCCATATCCATGAACGGAGACACATGGAAGCATTTTTCCGCTTCTTGGCGCAGCGGCGGGCTTGCACCCGGCGCCACCGGGCAAAGATAAACATGGCGGTGCCCGAAAGTGTTGTTCACCTCATATAAAACCGCGCGTAATTCCCCTCCAGCGCCGTGGCAGAAGAACAGGCTGAGCGGGTTGAAACCGAACCCCAAAAAACGCGGAAGGGTAAATAAGTGAATTTGCGCAGCCGCTTCCTCAAGCCCTGCTTCAGCCAGCTGCGCCTCCACCCACGTGCGCAGCTTGGTGCCGCCGTCCCCATGGTCATGCTCATTCACGCTGAACAGGTTGAAACGGTTGTATGAAAGCAGCTTTTGCGCGGGGGGCGCGTCGAGGTCGACAAGCAAATAGGGCAGTTTGTAGGCCAGCGTGTGGTGGCGCGGGCGCGTGCGGGTGTGGGTAATCCGCGTGTCGTAAAGCGCGCTCATGCCGCTCGCCTGAAGGCTGGCAGCGGGATGCGGCCCGATTCAACGGCAACACGCCAGGGCCGGCGCACGCCCCCCAGCGCCTCGGCCACTGCCAGACCTGCTTGCAGGCCGTCCTCGTGAAACCCTGCACCCCACCAAGCGCCACAAAACCAGGTGCGGTTGAAACCCTGCACCTCCCAAAGATGCTTTTGCGCGCGCAGGGCTGCCGTGTCGAACACGGGGTGGGTAAGGCTTTGGCGCAGCGCCACGCCGCGCAAAGCCATTGGAGAATTAAGCGTGACGAACCATTGCCGCTCAGCCGGCAGGTTCTGAAGCCGGTTCATCCAGTATGTTACAGCGCCCCCTTCCCTGCCGCTTATATAATTCCATGCGGCCCAGGCGGCGCGCCGTTTCGGCATGGCCGCTTCATCGCCATGCAAAACCACCTCGTTGCGCGTGGTACGGAAGGCGCCGATAATTTCACGTTCAAGTGGGCTTGGGTCAGCCAGCAACGCAAAGGCTTCGTCGGCATGGCAGGCCAGCACCACGTCATCGAAATTGGCCGTGCCGCCTGGCAAAGCGAGTTCTACACCACCGCCATAACGCCTTACCGCCAAAACGGGCGTGCCCGAATGCACCGCGCCCGAGAATTCGGCGCGGAGCCGCGCAACATAATTATGAGAGCCGCCCTGCACCGTGCGCCACACTGGCCGCCGCGTGAGCTTAAGCAGCCCATGATTATTGCAGAACCTGATAAAGGAGGCGGCAGGCAGGTCGCCTGCCATCTCTAACGGGCAGGACCATACCGCGGCGACCATCGGGTAGAGATGGTCGTGCAGGAACGCCTCGCCAAACCCGCCCTGGCGCAGAAAACCGCGCAGGCTCGTCTCGCCCAGCGTCACAAGGGCACCTGGCGCTTGCCGGTAAAAGCGCAGAATATCAGCCAGCATGGACCAAAAACGCGGGCGCAGCGCATTCACTGGCTGGGCAAACAAACCGCGCAGGGAAGAGCCTGAATATTCAAACGCCCCGCCATGCAAGGAAACTGAGAAAGACATATCCGTGGGTTGTGTGGCTACGCCAAGATGATCAAAAAGTGCGGTCAGGTTCGGGTAGGCTGGCTCGTTGTAAACGATAAAGCCGGTATCCACCGCCACGCCTTTCACCTCCACCGTGTGGCTGTGGCCACCCAGGCGGGGTTCGGCTTCAAACAGGGTTACGTTATGGCGCTGGCCCAGCAGCCAGGCGCAGGCCAGACCAGTAACACCAGCCCCCACCACGGCAATATTCCGCGCCGTCCCATGCCCCATGCCAGCTGTTGTATTTATCATGATTACAGATACGGCTGGAAAACACCCTTGGATCACCCCACAATCCAGATTGTACACCCGCGCGATGATCCACCGCACCTGGCGGCGCGTATATGGAGAAGTGAATGTACCTGATCCTCCTCTTCTTCATCCAACGCCTCGCCGTAAGTGGGCACCTCGGGTGACGGCGTTGAACACGCCCCCACCTGATGCAGATACTTTGGCGTGCATGATCTCGCGTGTTGCCGAAACGCGGGACCGCCAGGCCTATGCGGCGCTGTTCAAGCACTTCGCCCCCAGGGTGAAGGCCTATTTGCGTCGCGGCGGCATGGATGCTGGCGAAGCCGAGGAACTGACTCAGGAAGTGATGTTAAACATCTGGCGCAAGGCTGGGTATTTTGATGCCGCGCGCGGCGGTGCAGCCACCTGGGTGTTCGCCATCGTCCGCAACGCCCGCATCGACCACGCCCGGCGGCGGCGTGATGCAAGGCTAACGGGCCAACCCCCGCCGGAGGAGGCCGACTTGGCACCTTCAGCTGAATCCATCGCCCTTACCACCGAACGCGAAGCGCATTTGCGCTGCGCCCTGAACTCTCTTGGCCCCGAGCAAAAACAAATCGTGCAACTTTCATTTTTTTCAGACACACCGCACACCGCTATCGCGAACGCTCTCAACCTGCCTTTAGGCACGGTAAAGTCACGGGTTCGCCTGGCCATGGCCAAACTCCGCGTTCTGCTGGAGGAGATGCCGTGATCTCGCACCATCCTTCGCCCGAAACCTTACTGGCCCATGCCACAGGCGCGCTGGCGGCTGGCCATGCGGTAGTGGTGGCGGCGCACTTGCAGGGCTGCGCGCAATGCGAGGCGGCGCAAACGCGCATGGAGAGCCTGGGCGGCGCGTTGCTGGAGGAGTTTGCCCCCGAGCCCCTGGCAGACGAGGCTTTCGCACAAGTGCTGGCCCGGCTTGACGACCCGGCTCCCGCGCCAACAGCCTCACTGCGCCAGGCCAGGCTGGCACTGCCGTCAGGGGTTAGTCTTCCGGCTGTGCTGCGCGGCGCAGAAATCGGCCGGTGGTTATGGATTGGCCTAGGCTTGCGTTACAGCCGCGTGCGCCTGCCCTGGGCGCCTGAACAGAACGTGATGCTGTTGAAGGTGGCGGGGGGGCGCAAGGTTCTCCATCACAGCCATGGCGGGCTGGAACTTACCCAGGTTATATGGGGCGGCTTTCACGACATAACCGGCCAGTACGGCCCCGGCGATATTGGCGAAGCTGACGAAACCACCGAGCACCAGCCGGTGGCCGACCCGGAGGGCTGCATCTGCCTTGCATCGCTTGAGGGCGGTTTGCGCCTGCCCTGGTTCACTCGTCTGTTCGGCGGGTGATGCGAGTCCTCGTATCGGGCGGCGTGATGCTCGCCGCCATGCTTGTGGCGTTGGCGGCATGTTCGCCGGTTACGGTGTTAAACGGTGTCGCCCGGGGTCCGTTTACGGTCACACATAATATCGCTTACGCCCCCAACCCGCGCGAGAGCCTGGATGTGTACAAACCCGCTCACGCTTATAACGCCCCCGTTGTGGTGTTTTACTATGGCGGCAGCTGGCAGGATGGCGATAAGGCGATGTACCGCTTTGTGGGCGCGGCGCTGGCTTCCAAAGGCGTTCTCACCATCATCCCCAACTACCGGGTCTACCCGCAGGCCGTGTTTCCCGGCTTTTTGAAGGATTCCGCCGCCGCCTTCGCCTGGGCGCACGCACATGCCGCCGACTATGGTGGCAACCCGGGCCGCATGTTCGTGATGGGCCATTCCGCCGGGGCCTATAACGCCGCCATGCTGGCGCTGGACCCGCAATGGCTGGCGCCGTTCGGCCTCTCGCCGCATCGGGATATTGCCGGGTTCATCGGCCTCGCCGGGCCTTATGATTTCCTGCCGCTTACAGACCCGGTGCTGAAAACGATTTTCGGGCCGCCGGATGAGCTTGCGCGCACCCAGCCCATCAACTTTGTTTCGCCCGGCGCACCGCCCGCCTTTCTTGCCGCCGGTACGGCGGACCACACAGTCAGCCCGGGCAACACCACCCGCCTGGCAAAGCGCCTGGCGCAGGCGGGAGACTGCGTAACCGTCAAACTCTATCCCGGCATCAACCACACCAAACTCATCGGCGCCTTTTCGCCGCTGCTGCGTTGGATGGCACCCGTATTCCAGGACAGCCTGGCCTTCATCCATCATACCCCGCCAAAGCAGAGGAGTGGCCCATGAGCTTCGCCGCAACCATTACCAACGCCGCCGAGCGCCACAACATTCCCGACAGCCTGCTACGCCTCGGCATAGGGCAATTCGTGGCCCGCACAGACCGGAGCCTGGCGCGTAACCCTGTTGAAACCATGGCTTTCGCACAGGATATGACGGGCTTTCCCATCGCCGTGCATACGGGGGATGCGAATCGGCAGCATTACGAATTACCGCCGGAATTCTTCGGCCTCATTTTAGGGCCCCGGCGCAAATATTCCTGCTGCCTCTACCCCACCGGGCGGGAGACCCTGGCAGAAGCGGAGCTTCTTGCGCTGGAAAAAACCGCTGCCCGTGCGGAGCTTGCCGACGGCCAGGAGATTCTGGAGCTGGGCTGCGGCTGGGGTTCCTTAACATTGTTCATGGCGCAGCGCTTTCCCGGCGCACGCATCACAGCCGTCTCCAACTCTACCCCGCAGCGTTTGTACATTGAAGGTCAGGCAGCGGCGCTGGGCCTGGGCAATCTGCGTGTCATCACCGCGGACATGAACGAGTTTCAGCCGGACCAGACTTTCCAGCGCGTTGTCTCAGTGGAAATGTTCGAGCACATGGCCAATTGGCGGAGCCTGCTGGGGCGCGTGTGTTCCTGGCTGGCGCCTGGCGGAAAGCTGTTCATTCACGTCTTCACTCATGCCGCCAGCCCGTATCGGTTCAACCATTTTGATGATGCCGACTGGATTGCCCAGCATTTCTTCACTGGCGGCATCATGCCAAGCCACGGCCTTGCCGGGGCATTCCCCGATCTTTTCACAATTGAACGCGACTGGCGCTGGAGCGGCACCCATTACGCCCGCACAGCCGAGGACTGGCTGCGGAACTATGATCTCCACGCGCAGGAGATCCGCCGATTATTGGCTCAGGTTTATGGTGCCGAGGCTTTTACCTGGGAACGCCGCTGGCGGTTGTTCTTTCTTGCCAC
>JAGXAO010000149.1 GCA_018971565.1 Rhodospirillales bacterium | reverse complement strand
TCATGGGTCAGCACGTCCACCGGGCGGGGGCCGAGCAAAGACCACAAAGCCGTTTCCACCGCCCCGGTATCCGAAGCGGGCAGCACGCCCAGGCGCCAGCCTTCCGGCATGCCGAGGATGGATTTGGAGAGGGAAATAACCTCGGCGATACGGGCTTTTGGCTCTTTGGCGCGGTGGGAACGGCCGAGCAACGCGCCTTCAAGGGCTGCGAGCGTAAAGCCGGGGCGCTTGGAGCAAGGGCCGGAAGAGAAATTAGGGTTTTGCGGACGCAGCGCAGGCTTGGCGGCCGGAGAAAAATCTGCCATAAAACATCTCCCTTACAGAAGAAAAGCGCCCCGGTGGGGAGGCGTGACCCGAGGAGGCCTCTACTGCGATTTTTCCGGCGCCGCAAGTGCCTTCACCGCAACCCCTGTCTGACATATTTCGCGAAAGAGCTTTCCAAACCATGACCGAGCTGGACCAGATCGACCGTTCCATCCTGCGCCTGCTGGCGGCCGATGCCTCGCTCTCGCTGAACGAGATCGCGGACAAGGTGGGGCTGACGGCCACCCCGTGCTGGAAGCGCATAAAACGCATGGAGGAAACCGGCATCATCAAAGCCCGCGTCGCGGTGCTGGACGCCGACAGGCTGGGTCTGCCGGTCTCGGTGTTTGTTTCGGTGGAAACCAACGACCATTCCGCCGCCTGGCTGGGCAAATTTCACGAGGCTGTAAAAAACACGCCGGAGATTGTGGGGGCGTGGCGGATGAGCGGTGATGTGGATTACCTGCTGCACGTGGTGGTGCCGGATATCGCCGCCTATGATTCGTTCTACCGCAAGCTGATTGAGATGGTGCCGCTGCGGAATGTTTCTTCGAGGTTTGCGATGGAGAGGATGAAGGAAGGGGCGTTGCCGATTTAGATTATGTACCATAAGATTTGAGAAAGATCATAATTCGTGACAAATGAGCCGACAGGAGTTTATTCCTTAAGACGAGTAATTTTCGATAATGAAATTAGCAACACACAAAACATAATTTTGAGTCAAGGCCAACAAGCCTTAACGGCCATGTGCCAAAAAATATACCATTTATATGAAATACTTAGGTCATTTCCTCAGCTAAAAGATACATACATCCACGAAGATATCCCTCAAACTTTGAGCGAAATTTGCTTGCATCAAGGCATAGCATCTTCGATACTTTTTAACAATTCAACTAAAACTGTTAGTGAGAATACTCAAGCCTACAGACTTCGACTAGAACGATATAATTATGTCCGTAAATTTTGTGAAAATCAGTCTATAGATATTAAAATTTTATCAAACAGAAAAGTTCGAAATCAACTAGTTCACATTGACGATCATTTAGCCAAAGCGCTTGGTAAGCCAAATACAGGTTGGTTTATCGACGTTGCGGTGGCATTCCGAGACCAATTCGTATGTCCAAATGGCTTAGAGTTGCAATTTTGTCGATCATTTATTGTATCCGAGGAAGTAATACTACACCTGGAAAACGAAATTTCCGTTCGCGAGTTATGGGATGAGGCTTGGTTTGTGTTAGGCGTTGTTTTTGGAATACCGAAAAACAAAATCTTAGAAAAACCGGAGCATAGTCTGCGTTGAGTAATTAAGGTGTTAATGCGCCTTCCCCCAATTCTTACCCACCCCCGTCTCTACCACCAGCGGCACTGACAGCACCGCAGCGCCCTGCATCACCTCGCGCACCAGCGCCGCTGCCTGTTCCACCTCCGCGTCCGGCGCCTCGAACAGCAATTCGTCGTGTACTTGCAATAGCAGCTTTGCCTTAAACCCTGCATCCTTAAGCGCCTTCGGCAATTTTACCATCGCGCGTTTGATGATATCCGCCGCCCCACCCTGCAACGGCGCGTTGATCGCCTGCCTCTCCGCATAGGCCCGCAGTGCCGGGATTTTGTCTTTTATCCGCGGCACCCAGCAGCGCCGCCCGAACGGCGTCAGCACAAACCCATCCGTCCGCGCCTGCTCTTTCGTTGCGTCCATATAAGCGCGGATTTCCGGGTAGCGTTTGAAATAGGCGTCGATATAAATCTTGGCCTCGCCTGCGGAAATGCCAAGCTGCCGCGCCAGCCCGAAGGCCGAAATGCCGTAGATGATCCCGAAATTTATTGCCTTGGCCCGCCGCCTTGTCGCGCCATCCATCTGCGCCATCGGCACGCTAAACACCTCAGATGCCGTGCGCGCATGAATATCCTCGGCGTTGGCAAAACTCTCCTTCAGCGCTGGAATATCCGCCACATGGGCCAGCAGCCGCAGCTCAATCTGCGAATAATCCGCCGAGATCAGGCAATGCCCCGGTGCCGCGATAAACGCCCGGCGGATGCGCCCGCCTTCTTCTGTTCTTATAGGTATATTCTGCAAGTTCGGATCTGTTGAGGAAATCCGCCCGGTGGTTGTCGCCGCCATCTGGAAGTTGGTATGCACCCGGCCCGTGCGCGCATCAATCTGCCCCACCAGCGCATCCGCATAGGTGGATTTCAGCTTGGAAAGCTGGCGCCAATCCGTCACTCGTGCCGCAATCTCTGCCCCCTGCTCCGCCAAACCTTCCAGCACGGAGCTATCAGTTCCCCAGGCGCCATTTTTACCCTTCTTGCCGCCGGGCAGTTTCATCTCCTCAAACAGCACCTCGCCCAATTGCTTCGGGCTGCCGACATTGAATTCATGGCCCGCAAGCTTATGGATTTGCATCTCGAACTCGCCCATGCGCCGCTCGAACTCGACAGACATGGCGGAGAGATCCGCCCTGTCCACCAGCACGCCATGGGCTTCCATTTCCGCCAGCACGGGGATGAGCTTTTTCTCAAGCAGCTCGTATAGCGCCAGGGATTTATGCACGCGCAGAGCAGGCTTCAACTGCCCCCAGAGCCGCAGCGAAACATCCGCGGCCTCGCCGCCCAGCTCGGCGGCTTTTTCCACCGGCGCCTCGGCGAAGTTCAGCCGGTTGCGGCCCGTGCCGGTCACGTCGTCGGGCGTTTTCATGGTGTGGGAGAGATGCACCCGCGCCAGCGTGGCAATATCGTGCCCAAAATTCCCCGCATCCTGCGCGTAGGAGATCAGCATCACATCGTCCAGCGGGGCAACTGCGCCCAACCCGGCGCGGGCAATCGCCTCCAGCCCGAATTTCGCGTCGTGGAAAATCTTCAGCACCGAAACATCCGCGAACAGCGCATCGAGTTCCGCAACCGCATCGGCCCAGGCAATCTGCGGCGTGGCATCCAGCGTGGTGTGGTGCTTCAGCGGCAGATATACGCCCTGCCCGGGCTTTGCCGCCAGCCCCAGCCCTACCAGATTCCCATGAAGCCCGGCGGGGTCGTCCGTCT
>JAGXAO010000003.1 GCA_018971565.1 Rhodospirillales bacterium | reverse complement strand
ACTACCGGTGATGTAATGAGTAGGGTACCAGAACGGACTTTATCTAAAGCTGTCTCGAAGATATGTGAAAACCTGACTAAACTATCCAAACCAAATATACCTGCGCCACCCTTCATGGAATGCACAGCACGGAAAACTGCATTTACTGTTTCGATATCAGCAATGCCACTCTCCATCGCGATCAGACCGCTTTCGAGTTCCGCAAGCTGCTCTTCACATTCTTGAAAGAAGGTGGCCCTAATGGCTGCTAATGGATCTTCCATAATCGCTCCTTAGCTTCACGCCGCAACGCGGTGGATAGCTTCCACCAATTTTTCAGGATCGAATGGTTTTACGATCCATCCAGTTGCCCCAGCTTCTCTCGCGCGGTTTTTCTTTTCGGTATCAACTTCTGTAGTAAGTACAAGCACGGGCGTTGCACGACGCGCTACGTCCTGACGAACGGCTTTAATGAAACCAAAACCATCCATGCGCGGCATGTTAATGTCGGTAACAATGACATCTGGCGTTTCGGATACCAAAACCTCAAGCGCATGCAAGCCATCTTCTGCCTGAATAACTCTGAAGCCTGCTGCCACTAGAGAATGACGCAACATGTCGCGCATCGCGCGTGAATCATCAACAGTTAAAACCGTTACGTTCATTTACAATTATCTCCAATTGTCCGCAAAGCGTTATATGTCAGCTTACTGATTGAGGTTCCGAGCAACTCTAACGACTCAACAAAATCCTCAGACGGATTTTGAAATTGTATCGTAATATTGTCTTCGGCCCATGCGGTACGCGCCGCTAGAAATATCTGCAAACATTGGGCCCCGAGGCGTTGAACCTGCGATGCCTCAACGGAAAGCTGATTTCCACGGAGTTGTAAAAAGCTTTCCAGTAATCCTGGTGCGGCAACAATATCTAGAACTGGCGGCAGTTTAATGGTGTGGCTCATGGCCCAAGTTTCGCTGCCATGTGATAAAGTTGTGTTAACGTGACTATGAGTATTTTTGCTTCACGTCCCTAATCACAAATAAAGTTACGTTTTTAATTCATTATTTCTTAAGCTCGATGGCGTTTCTAAATGCTCCCTAGCGCCAAGCCCACAAGTAAAAGTACGGGGCCATTTGGATCTGCTTTCGCCAAAACCTCTGGCAGCTTAACCAAGCTAGTACGAATTATTTGCTGTTCAGGCAGACTGGCCCATTCTACTGCGACAACCGGAAGTTCTGCCGATGCGCCTGCAGCCAATAGTTTTGTAACCAGACCAGGAAGATATTTGCTTCCCATATAGATAGCAAGTGTGCCGCCAGCTTGCGCCAAGGCAGCCCAATTATGCACAGGCAAGCCACGTTCAGCCCCATGCCCAGTGACTATATGCAAGGTTCGCGCAACATTCCGTTGAGTTAGAGACGTTTGCAAAGCAGCAGCGGCAGCGGATGCTGCTGTAACGCCAGGTACTACCTCAAATGTTATTTTGGCCTGGCGGAGCGCCTCCATTTCTTCAGTTAACCGCCCGAAGATTGTAGGATCGCCGCCTTTTAATCTAACTACTCTCTTTCCTGTGAGAGCAGTTTCCACGAGGAGCCGGCATATCTCTGCCTGAGATGTTGAGATCTTTCCGCAGCGCTTTCCAACATCAATGATGTCCGCGGCAGGGTGGATCAGCGCCAGAATAGCTGGACCAATCAGACTGTCATGCAACACTACATCGGCGTTAGTTAATAGCCGAGCCGCTTTCAGTGTCAGAAGATCAGGATCCCCTGGCCCTGCACCTACCAGGAACACTTTCACTACATTAGATCCCGCGAGAATGCCCGTTCTACTGTTGAGTTATTCAATCCATTGAATAACTTTGATAAAATCACCCTTTTAGAAGCAAAATATCAAGCAACCAATTCTGCGCATTGCTCTTTAAGCAGCGCAGGCGGCAGCTTGATCGCAGAGATTAGAGCCCGGACTTCGTTGCGTGCGGCGATATGGGAAAGCCCCATGGCAATACCCACATTCGCCTCGCGCACATCCATCAACGTTAGCCCCAACAAGTACAGCTCTCTAAAGATAACCCGCTCTCCGAAACCTTTCAGCGTACGGAAGCCAATGCGCTTGGCAAGCGCCTCCAGCGTTTCACCAACATCACGTTTATTTCGCGCCTCGACGGCAGCAAGGCGGTTGCGCATAACAATCCAGTCAATCTTACCTCGGTCGCGGTTGAAGCGGCTCTTGCGGGCCTCCCAGACCATTTCTGAATATATGCTAGGCTTAACGATGTCATGGTTGTCTGGCTCCACTTTCGCCAACATGGAGAAGTCAACAAAACTGTCGTTAATTGGGGTAATAAGCGTATCGGCAAAAGAATGGCCGTAACGAGAAAGAAAATTGTCCGTTCCTGGACAATCCACAACTATAATTTCTGCTCCCTTTTCTACAAGTTGTGTCGAAGCTTCATCGAAACGGGCACGTTCCTCAGCCTCAGCCTCCTGGCGGATATCTCGTTCAGAGCGGTAAACAGGGCGGAATTCTGGCAAAGGCAAAGCAATGCCTTTATTTTCAACAAACATTTGCCGTGCAGCGATAGTGCCGGCCAGGGTACCTTGGCGCGCGTCCAGGTCCATGGCGCCGACTCGGTAGCCATCTCGGAGTAACGATACGATGATATGGATTGAGGTGGTTGACTTACCAGAACCACCTTTTTCATTTCCCAGCACGATGAAATACGGTTTGTTCGCCGCCTGCACCGTCATCTTCTGCTCTCCTAAATCACCGGCTTTAATTACAGGATAACCAAAGCTAGCGAGTCGGCCCAATGTTTTGCATCATATACCGCTTTCTAGCGGTCTGGTGAGGCGCAACACTTCATAAGACCTATTTGCCTGTAAGAATACGCTCCACAAGCTGCTTTACCGTGGGGATAAAACCGTTCGAATAGAAAGGGTCCGAAGCAAAGCGGTGCGCGTTGTGACCTGCAAACATAAGATTATTGTCTATTGCCTCTTCATCGCTTGGCTCGGCATGAGCAATACTCTGGAGGGTCTTCTGAATGCAAAAGCTACGTGGATCGGCTTTTTTACCATTATCGTAAGTTGGAGCGTTCTGTGACCAATTTGAAAAGCGGCATTGGCTAAGGCAACCCATGCAGTTTACTTGATCTTCGTGTATTTCTCGCGCTTTATCCGGCGATACAAAAATAAGTGTGGAGTCTGACGTGCGGAGCGCTTCAGTGTAACCATGCTCTTCCCAATCTCGCACGCGTGCGTAGTCAGGTGCCGTGAGGTAAACCGGCCGTTTGCGAGCTCCCACTCCATATTCAACAAGATGCTCGCCCACTGGTTCCGCGGAGCAAGCCACTTGACGCTCGCTCCGGTCGCGCAATTCCTTCATAAAATCATTATTTACAGCAGAAGAATAAAATCCCGTTGGCGAGAACTTGTTAAGGAAAACATCGCCCGGCTTCAGCCTCAAAAGCCGATCTTTCCAGCTTTGTGGAATTGGGCTTTCCTGGGTTAAAAGAGGGCGCGTGCCGAACTGGAAGGCAATCGGACCAATTTCAGGGTTGTCGATATAGTCCTTCCATTCGTCCAATGCCCACACGCCACCCGCCATGATAATCGGTGTATCGTGCAAGCCAAATTCACGCATCACCTTACGAAGCGCTACGAGCCTTGGATAAGGATTTTCGGGTCTTTCAGGGTCTTCGGAATTAGACAGACCATTATGCCCACCTGCTAGCCAGGGGTCTTCGTAAACCACCCCCCCCAAAAGCTCCGCGACCCTTGAGTAGGCACGCTTCCACAATGCCGAAAACGCCCGGCCAGATGAAACGATTGGATAGTAGTAAACATTAAATCGCGCGGCTATTTCCGACAACCGGTACGGCATACCAGCGCCGCAGGTTATGCCATTCACAATGCCTTTTGTACGGTCGAGAATTTCAGTGATAATACGTTCGGCTCCACCCATTTCCCACAAAATATTGGCATGGATACGCCCTTTGCCGCCTGAAATATCCCATGCGCGCTTTGCCTGCTCAACTCCGCCAGCAATGGCATAGTCAATCAGTTCCTCATGACGGTCCCGGCGGGTGCGGCCTTGATAAATCTGCGGTATTACGCGCCCATGCTCATCATAGCTATCAGCATTTACCGCCGAAAATGTGCCGATTCCGCCAGCAAGTGCCCAGTGACCGGCGCTTACGCCGTTTGAAGCAGAAACACCCTTTCCGCCCTCAACCACTGGAAGAATATCGATGCCACCCATGCGGATCGCGTTAATCACCGTCATCTAAATAAACCTCGCAGCCGGACCGTGCCCCCCTACTGGAACATACCGTTACCTCCTCTATTACCAGATTGCTCCCAGGCGGGAAGAGGTTTCAAGGTTTGGCTAGTGCGGTACAACCATAATATAAGCCTACCATGGATTTAAATTTTTCAGAAACCGAGGTGCAGCGCTACTCCCGGCATATATTGCTGCGCGAAGTGGGTGGAACCGGGCAAGCCAGACTCAAAGCGGCAAAAGTACTGATCATTGGAGCTGGAGGGTTAGGAGCCCCGCTTGCCCTGTATTTGGCGGCTGCCGGCATTGGCACAATCGGGCTTGTGGATCATGACCTTGTAGAGCTGTCCAATCTTCAACGGCAGATTCTTTTTGACGAGGCCAGCATCGGCCAAAAAAAAGTTCTTTCCGCTCAAAAGAAATTATTACAGACCAATCCTCTCGTAACCGTGAATGCTTATGCAGCCCGCGTTACACTAGAAAATGTCGCCATTTTGGTAAATGACTATGACATAATTTGCGACGGCACTGATAATTTTGCCACAAGGTTTTTGGTTGCAGATGCCTGCGTTGCGGCAAAAAAGACCCTTGTTTCTGCTGCCGTCCTTCGATTTGAGGGACAAATTTCTACGTTTAAGCCTCATAACGGCGGCCCGTGCTACCGCTGTCTTTACCCAGAGCCTCCGCCGGATGGGCTTGTGCCGCCATGCTCCGAGGCAGGGATATTGGGCTCAGTAACCGGTGTAATGGGCACTTTAATGGCAACGGAAGTGATCAAGGAGATCACGCAGATTGGGCAGTCCCTCTCCGGGTTTCTGG
The DNA here is from genome assembly GCA_018971565.1 of Rhodospirillales bacterium. Taxonomy (GTDB): domain Bacteria; phylum Pseudomonadota; class Alphaproteobacteria; order Acetobacterales; family Acetobacteraceae; genus Acidocella. Next base: position 57,594 of record JAGXAO010000003.1, on the reverse strand, counting down.
TGGTCTGGGATGCCCTCGCATCGGAATTTCGGAAGATACGGCTTAAAAAGGACCCTGCATGTCCCGTCTGCCAGTAATACCAGCCTTCTTGACTTTGCTGCTCTGCGCCGCCGCCCCCGACCCTGGAATTGGCCCGGGCCCTGGGATTGGAAGCGCCACCAACCTTCCTGTGCCGCGATTTGTGAGTTTAAGGTCAGACAAAGTGAATGTACGGGCCGGGCCAGGATTCCAATACCCCGTGAATTGGGTGTACCAACGTGAGGGGCTGCCCGTCGAAATTATTGGTGAATTTGACGTTTGGCGCCAAATTCTGGCGCCTGACGGGGGCACCGGTTGGGTGCATGAAGCAACCATTCGGGCGAAGCGCGGCTTTTACGTAACTTCGGATGAAGCAACCTTATATGACGCACCAAACTCGAATGCTGGGGTTGTTGCATATCTAAAAAACGGTGTTTCTGGAACGCTACTGCGCTGTGGTGCCAATAGCCAATACTGCAAAGTTGCCACAAAATATGAGAACGGATATTTGGCCAGGAGTGATATTTGGGGTGTTTTCAACGGCGAGGCAGTAAAGCCGTAAAACAGCGCCTCTAAAGTTTTCCACAGAAAAGGACTCGTTTAAGCCTGCTAAATATTGTCGGCCAGCCTAATGACAGCTACTCTATCTAGTAGAATTGGCAAGGAGGGTCACAATATGGAGTGGACGGACGAGGCGATCGCGCGCCTACGCACATTGTGGTCAGAGGGTTTGTCAACCGCTGAAATCGGCCGACGCCTAAATATCTCTAAAAATGCCGTTGTTGGCAAAGCGCACCGCCTGAACTTGGAGGCCCGCCCCTCGCCCATACGCCGGACACCTGGAGAGACTGCACCGCGCCAGGCGCCGCCAAAGCGTACACAAGGCCCCACATTGCCGCCTCTTTCTGTGTCGGTAAGCGCCCCCGTGCCTGTACTTCGGGCTATCATTCCCCCAACAAAATCCCAGCAACCAAGGACTGCGCCATGTTGCTGGCCAATCGGCGAACCTGGGCGGCCGAGTTTTCATTTCTGTACGGTTGCGGCAATTGCTGGCAAACCCTACTGTGAAGAACATGCCGCAATTGCTTATGTTCGTGTACGGGATAAACGCGAGGATGTGGCTTAAGAAAAGCTTTTGTGCCTATAGCGAGAATTAGAAATGAGCGCGTTGGTTGCCACTCAACCAACGCTGCAATGCAACAAAAATTTCCATTTGATCCGTCGTTTCAAATACGCTTACAGTGGTCATTGCCGAACAAATTCCGGCAAATGACCCAGGCCCCAACGAATGGGCAAAGAAAGGCGTCGATATGGAAACGATTCAAGATAATATTAGCGCGGACAATTCAGCATCATTCACTGGTATTGTGAAGTGGTTTAACCCGGGCAAGGGCTATGGTTTTATAGCCCCCGATCATGGGGGGAATGATATATTCGTTCATATCAGCGCCGTTCAACATGCTGGACTCCGCAAGCTTAACGAAGGCGAGCGCGTACGTTTTGTACTCCAGCAGCGTGAAGGTAGAATAGCTGCTATTGGTATTGAACGTCTGCATTAATGTATCAACTAAACCAGCCCCCTACGGTCTAGCGTGGGGGCATAGCTTGGCTTAGCAACTCCGGCTAAGAGTTGGAAATGATACTTGATGCCCTAAGATTTCTCGATGCCCCTTCTGGCTTAAACGAGAAGGCCGGTTTGGAATTGCCGCTCTATGCGGTACGACCAGAAGATTTGAGGCACTGCCCTTCAAAGCTGCCGAAATCGGCTGAAGGTCGAGCCAGCTTGGTTGGCTTTACAGGCGAAGCTGGTCAGACCTTACTTTTTCCAAACGAAGATGGCGCCCTCGCCGGAGGAGTGATCGGCCTCGGAAACGGAAGCGTTTTCAATGGCTTCGGAAATGCTGCGGCGGCGCTACCGTCTGAGCATAGCTGGCGGATCGAGCATGACAAAAACTCTCTTGAAGCTGCAGAACTTGGTTTTCTGTTGGGCGCCTATCGGTATCAGACTCTTAAGGCAAAAAAGATAACGCTAAGCAGCCTTGGCAACGCTTCAATGCGAATTCGTATCGTTGCGGGTTGCATCATGTTTGCCCGAGAGTTGATCAATACCCCAGCGAACCTGATGGGCCCCAGAGAATTGGCCAATATCGCATTGCAATTGGCATCGCGGTTTGGCGCCGAATCAGAATGCATTGAGAATGAGCAGCTTGCTGCACGCTATCCGGCTATCCAAGCCGTGGGTGCAGGTTCCAGCCGCCCACCCGCTGTGGTCATTTTTAAATGGAATGGCAGTACAGCTAATCAAAAATCCCCTTTAATTTCCCTTTGTGGAAAAGGTGTCTGCTTTGATACGGGGGGATATAATCTAAAGCCCGGCGCAGCTATGAGATTAATGCGCAAAGACATGGGCGGCGCTGCAATAGCCCTAGGACTTGCAGCTGCAATTATGGCTTTGGATCTACCTATCCACCTAGAGTTACGCATCGGATGCGCAGAGAATAGTATTTCCGGAAGTGCGATGCGGCCTTCAGATGTGCTTTCTACCCGAGCCGGGGTGACCGTTGAAGTCGGTGATACGGATGCAGAGGGAAGGCTTATACTCTGCGACCTACTCAATGAAGCCTGCGAAGCAAAGCCTGATTGGCTATTTGATATCGCCACGCTTACGGGAGCTGCCCGCGTGGCACTCGGCCCAGACCTGCCGGCGCTATTTTGCAATAATGACGCACTGGCAGACACTATACTTGCTAGTGGGCGCGTAACTGATGATCAACTCTGGCGTATGCCTCTACACAGTGGCTATGTGACGTGGCTCGATTCTTCTTTCGCTGATATCAGCAACATTTCCTCAAAACCGTTTGGGGGAGCAATTACGGCCGCTCTATTTCTGCAACATTTTGTTTCGAAACAAATCCCTTGGGCTCATATCGACACCTATGCCTGGAACGACTCCACTCGCCCTGGGAAGCCTGAGGGTGGTGAAGCCCAAGCTCTACAAGCATTATTGAGGAGCATTGAGCATTTAACAAGTACGCAAATTTGTTAGCTCTCTAATCTAAAATTGAACGTTACAGAAATAAAATGTTGATCAAAAAACCTTTGAATTAATTTAGTCTTTTTGAAAGGCACCGATTAAAATCATTAATTTCCGTGTATTTTTGTAATATTTTTCGCGTGCTTTACGGATTGTTAGTGGTTCGGACAAAGATTTTTATGTTTTCGTATTGAAGATGCTTTAATTCCACTTATAATGTCGTGCACTAATCGTTGCCTAAAGGAAGGCTTTAGCTTTTCAAAACGACTACCTCAGTTTTTGTTATTCAAGGATTAAAGACTATGGCCTCCCCCCAATTGTCCTCCGATCAGCTGGTCGGTATACTCAGGGATACCGTCGTTTCGCTAGTTCGCCGAGACGGTGTCGATCTTTCCGCGCGCCAACTCGGCGTTTTTCTTACTTGTTATTTAAACGAAGGCGGCCATACCGTACGGGGTCTGGCGCAGGAACTAAATGTGTCCAAACCTGCCATCACCCGCGCCCTCGATAGATTGACCGAGTTGGATTTTGTTCGCCGGAAGGTTGATCCATCAGATCGCCGGTCGGTTTTAGTGCAACGCACTGTAAAGGGGGCTGCTTTTTTGCGCGAAACACGTCATATAATGACTGATGCTTTTTCCGCAAATAAAACTGAAGCCGCTAGCCGCCGCGCTGCCAGCTAATTCTTTCCGCCACGCCATAAGCGTGGCGGCGTTGCTTTTATTATTTACCACTGGTGCTAATGCCAGCACCTCACCGATGGTGTTGTCCTCTAGTGATAAGGCTGTGGTCACTCAGATTGAAACCTATCTGAATACCCAGAATGGACTGACGGCGAATTTTTTGCAGGTAGATGCAAACGGGGCGACACGAACGGGTAAAGCCTGGCTCGAGCGCCCCGGTAAAATGCGGTTTGCTTACGATCCGCCAGATCCGCAGTTGCTAGTCGCTGGCTTTGGTTTATTGGTTTACCACGACCCCCAATTGAACCAAACAACCAATATTCCACTCGGCGCCACACCGCTCGGTATTTTGCTGGCGAAGCATGTGGATCTTGAATCTTCGGCAGTATATATTACCAATTTGGTTGAACAACCCGGCCAAATTGACTTATCTCTCGTTCGCCGCGGCAAAGAAGCTGCTGGAACACTCACTCTTTCTTTCTCAACTGAGCCATTGGAATTGCGAGCCTGGACTGTAACAGATGCTCAGGGACGACAGACAAATGTTCATTTATACGACATTGCCCCGGGAGGGCCTTTCTCGGATTCATTGTTCGAATATTTCCAGAATAACGACTCTGCTGCTTCCGGAGGATAGGAACTTTAAAAAAATTCTGTAGATTGGAGATATGAAACTCACCGTTGTAACTTGGAATATAAATTCATTACGTTTACGGCAAGAACATCTCTATCGTCTAGTCGCTCAACTGCAGCCTGATATAATATGCTTGCAAGAAACAAAGGTGCCCGATGAATTATTTCCAGAATTTATCGGCGAAAACATTGGCTTTCCATATGTCTTAAAACGCGGCATGAAAAGTTATAACGGGGTAGCGATTATTTCCCGTATACCCTTGGAGTTGGCAGAAGATACGCCAGATTGGTGTGGAAAAAATGATTGCAGACACATATCCGCAACGATCAAAATTGCCGGTCTGGCTCTTAATATCCACAATTTTTACATACCGGCGGGTGGAGATATTCCTGATAGGTCTGTAAATGATAAGTTTGCACATAAGCTCGATTTTTTAAGTGAAGCCACAGCGCACTTTGCCAAATTTACGCCTGAACGGGCAGTTCTGGCAGGAGATTTGAATATTGCACCACTAGAGCAAGATGTTTGGAGCCATAAACAGTTGCTTAATGTCGTGAGCCATACATCTGTGGAGGTGGATGCTTTAAATTTATGGCGCGAACAAGGGTTTTATGATGCTATCCGACATTTTGTTCCGGAATCACAAAAACTCTACACGTGGTGGTCATATCGGAATAAAGATTGGGCTGCTTCTGACCGAGGACGGCGCCTTGACCACATATGGGTTACGCCAGACGTAATCCCTTCATTAAGCGACTATAGAATTCTACGAGAGGCCCGAAATTGGGACTGCCCATCTGACCACGTGCCTGTTGCTTTGACATTAGATTTTTAACAACGGGCAGAAGATATGGTTCTGGTGCATAACGCATCTGCATGCATGTGAGGTGTTCATTAGGGGTAGCATAACCAGATCTTGAATGCGGTTTTGGACAGATCAGATGATCTGTTTGCGTGGAACCGCGGATCAGGAATTGTGATGAATCGTTTTCTGCCTCCCCGTTCTATTCTTCTCTTGGCAGCTTTCGCCGGTGCGGGCCTTGCTGCTCTCACCGGCTGAATTTTGATCGCAACTCCACTCAATCAAACAAGGAGCTAACTGAGCTTTCCGTAGAAATCCGCCGCATCGCTTCAGCTATGAGCGGCGCTATCGATAGTTGGCGGATGTTATGAGCCAACCGGACGGCTTCCGTCGCCATAATCGAGTCGGTTATAGTCACCATTTTAATCGGGGAAGCAGCAATCCGCGCCACCGCGCCACCAGAAAGCACGCCGTGAGAAACATACACCTCAACGGACGTAGCGCCATTGGCCAACAGCGCCTCGGCGGCATTGCAAAGCGTGCCCCCGGAATCGACGATATCATCGATCAGGATACAATGGCGCCCTTGAATGTCTCCGATTATGTTCATCACCTCGGAAACTCCCGCCCGTTCACGGCGTTTGTCGATAATCGCCAAGTCAGTATTCAGCCGGCGTGCAATAATGCGCGCACGCAGCACGCCTCCTACATCGGGCGAAACGATCATTGGATTCCGTCCAGCAAACCGCTCTTCAATGTCGCGCGAGAAAAGCGGCGCCGCTGGCAAGTTATCCACAGGAATGTCGAAGAAACCCTGTATCTGGCCAGCATGAAGGTCCATGGTCAAGACCCTGTTGGCGCCAGCTTCAGTTATGATATTCGCAACCAGCTTGGCGGAAATGGGCGTGCGGGGGCCAGATTTACGATCTTGCCTGGCATAGCCAAAATACGGAATCACGGCCGTAACGCGCCGGGCAGAGCCGCGGCGCAGGGCATCCAGCGTGATGAGCAATTCCATCAGATTGTCATTCGTAGGATATGAGGTCGATTGAATGACAAATACGTCTTCACCGCGTACATTTTCATGAATTTCGACAAACACTTCCATATCTGCGAAGCGCCTGATGGAGGCTTTTGCCAACGGCAAGTTCAACCCGGCAGCGACTGCCTCGGCCAGGGGACGATTGCTGTTGGCGGCGACAATTTTCATAAAAATCTTCCCGGAATGCTGCTCGGCGCGGTGTAGCAACGGGGCACGGTAATGTAAATTAAGCTGAAAGCTCCCGCGAGCGTTCGGTGGCCGCCTGGATGGCCGACCGGAAAATTTTTGGTAGAGCGTCATCCGCGCGCAACAGTTTCAGAGCTTCCGCGGTCGTTCCACCCGGAGACGTTACCGCTACCCGCAGCGCTTCAGGTGTCTCGGTTGAAGCTGCAAGCAGCGCTGCCGAGCCTATAACCGTCTGGCGAGCCAGCATTTTAGCAAGGTCTGGCGGCAGACCCTGGTCCAGCCCCGCCTGTTCAAGAAGTTCGGTAAGCAAAAATACATAGGCGGGCCCGCCGCCGGAAATAGCGGTCACGGGGTCCAGCATGGACTCTTCCTTAACCCAAGCCACACTTCCTACAGCTGAAAGCAATCTGCTGCTAAGCTCTTGTTGTATATTAGAAACATTTGGGCCCGCGAAAGCAACAGTAATGCCCTGCCCTATAGCTGCTGGCGTATTAGGCATAGCCCGGACAACAGCTGGATTGCCCCCTAGCAACTGCGCAACTCCCCGTACGGTTTTGCCAGCCATAATAGAAACAAAAACAGCGCTCTCCACAAAATGCCCATAACCCTGCAGCGCAGCCGAGGCTGCCTGCGGCTTCACTGCCAAAATCACGGCATGCGGTATGAAGTCCGGGGGCAACAAGCCCGCCTCTGGCAGAACTGAAACGCCAGGTCCGGCGAGGGATTGCGCATCTGAAGACGGGTCAATGACATAGGCCTGTGTCAGGCCCTGCTCACGCCAGCCAGCCAAAAGTGCGCTGCCCATACGGCCAGCACCTACAAGCAGAAGAGAAGAAAGAGCGCTCATCAGAACGCTCTAGAACAACATTTGGCCGAATGAAATCTTTGGCCGAGCGGATTTGCCATTTTGCCGCTTTATGCTTCACCCGCACACTCAAGCATGGCAGCATCCAGGGCTTCGTTAGCGCTTTTGCCGCCCCAAAGGACGAACTGGAACGCCGGGAAGAAACGCTCACACTCCGTTATAGCAATATCGATTAAATCTTCAATCGATTCCGCTGCGGCCGTCGGCGTGCCACGCAAAAGCATGGCGTGACGGTAAACCGGCATGCCCGTATCTTCATCCATTCCAAAATGGCCAATCCAAAGTCTTTCATTTGCCTTGGCAAGCAATTCGTAAAGCGCGCCGCGTTGCTTAACCGGCGCCTTCATATCGAAGGCAGCCGTAAAATGCATAACCGAGATCTCATCTGACCAGCAGAAATAAAGTCCGTAATCGCACCATTTGCCTTGAGCTTCGGCGGCAAGTTCTGAATCGGATCGGCGGTCGAATGCCCACTCATTAGCTACAATAACTTGTTCTACAAGATCGAGGGGATTTGAACCGGTGGTTACGTCATCTTCGACGTGTGCCAAACTGGGCATTCAAGGAGCCTCCCTGTCACCAAAACTTGGGTAAGACGGATCTGGCCATCCGGGCAGCGTTTCTCCCCACGACTCCGATTTTATTCGTTTTTGTGCAATGCGTATATCAATATTCCGCGTTACATAGTGTTTCTATTGAACCAGCAGTAATCGGCCACAATAGATTTTTGCGCTAGGCATATCCATATACGGCTTGCTACCTCGAGGACCCATACATGAATATTCGCCTGCTTCCTTTTTTGTGTTTAGCCGCCAGCCTGCTATCAGCAGCAGCCTTACCGGCCCTTGCGCAAAACGCGGAGCCTAACCCGCAGCAACTGCAGGCCATGATTAATAACGGCCAGAGCGGGCAAGCTATAGAACAGTTGAACATTGTGCTGAATCAACACCCAGACAGTGGTACCGCTTGGTTTCTAATGGCGGAAGCACAGGACGCACAGGGCAACGAAAATTCCGCAGCTCAAGCTCTGGGCAAAGCTGATCAATACGCACCAGGCCTTCCATTTGCTAACCCTCAAAAAGCTGCTGCGCTGCGGGCGCACATCAATGGTGGAATTTCTTCCTCAACTATAGAAACGGGGCAACATCACGGCATCAGTCCGGTCCTATTGGTAATCGGCGGTTTAATCTTGCTTTTTGTGTTGCTCCGCCTCTTTTCCGGCGTTCGCCGACAGCAGGCTTACCGTGCCTATCCGGGTGGCCCTAACGCACCTTACGGCAGCTACCCGCCTGGCGGAACAAATCCATACGGCCCTGCCGGCTACAGCCCAATGGGAGGTGGGTTTGGCAGTTCGATTATTTCCGGCCTGGCGGCTGGCGCCGGTTTTGCGGCTGGTGAGCGAATCGTCGATGGCATGATGGGTGGCTACGATGCTCAAGCAGCCCAACCACAGCAGGATTTTTCTTCAAGTCGCGACGATGGGCTTCTAGGCAACCCAGGCTGGGACGACAGCGGGAATATCGATGACAGCCTGGATAATAACAACTGGTAAAAAGCTTGGCCGCCTTTAACCAAGTGCGGCCCAGTTGTATTAAACCTTCCGCATCATTGGTCCGTAATACCGGCCGGTACCGCCCAGCTCTGCCTCAATACGAATAAGTTGATTATATTTCGCTGTGCGGTCAGAGCGTGCCAATGATCCGGTCTTGATCTGCCCGCAATTCGTAGCGACTGCGAGATCGGCAATGGTAGAGTCTTCTGTCTCGCCCGAACGATGAGACATCACGGCCGTATAACCAGCGCGGTGAGCTATCTCAACTGCCTCCAGTGTCTCGGTCAACGTTCCGATCTGGTTGACTTTGACTAAGATGGAATTGCCGGTGCTGGTCTGGATGCCACGGCGCAAACGCTCAGGGTTTGTAACGAAGAGGTCATCGCCAACCAATTGCACCTTCGTGCCCAGACGCTCTGTTAACAGCTTCCAGCCAGCCCAATCGTCCTCTGCGCACCCATCTTCAATTGAAGCAATCGGATAATGGCCGGCGAGATTGGCTAAATAATCGACCATCTGCCCGGCATCAAAACGTTTGCCCTCACCCTCAAGATCGTAAATGCCGTTTTTAAAAAACTCAGTGGAAGCACAATCCAGCGCGAAGGTTATGTCTTCCCCCGGCTTATACCCGGCCTTCTCACATGCCTTTGCAATGAAACCAAGTGCTTCATCGGCAGATTTTAGATTGGGGGCAAACCCTCCCTCATCCCCGACGTTAGTATTATGGCCACCATCGGCTAGAAGTTTTTTCAGAGTATGAAATATTTCTGCCCCAATGCGAACGGCATCTGCAACCGAGGCCGCACCAACCGGCTGAATCATAAACTCCTGAATATCGATAGGATTATCGGCATGCTTACCGCCATTGACAATATTCATCATCGGCACCGGCAGCGTGCGCGCTGATACCCCCCCGATATAGCGATAGAGAGGAAGGCCATTATCCATCGCCGCGGCTTTGACCAGCGCAAGAGAGACGCCCAGAATTGCATTCGCGCCAAGGCGAGCCTTATTAGGGGTACCATCCAGGTCAATCAATATATTGTCGATACCGATCTGGTCTTCGGCATCCAACCCGGCAATGGCGTCCAAAATTTCGCCTTCGACAGCCTGTACTGCCTTAAGCACGCCTTTGCCACCATAACGGGCCTTATCGCCGTCACGCAACTCTACCGCTTCATGCGCACCTGTTGAGGCACCCGAAGGCACGGCCGCACGGCCAAATGCACCGGACTCTAGGAGAACATCCACTTCAATGGTCGGGTTGCCACGGCTATCTAAAATTTCACGCGCGACGATATCAGAAATAGCGGTCATGGACAGCTCCTGTAATTGCTGTCGCGAGGTAAACCAGCCACCGCCTGGGTGCAAGACTCAGATGTTACGCCGCTGTCAGCTGCAACGGTCTTTCGAGCGCATCCGTTGTTAAACGATAATTGGCCGAATCCTGAAATACTGCCCGCAGTAGTTTGTTATTTAGCCCGTGACCAGTGCGGAAACCAATAAACCGGCCAGAAATCGCCGCGCCGGCCAGATAGAGATCGCCAATGACATCCAGCAACTTATGCCGAACAAACTCATCATTGTACCGCAAACCCTCAGGATTCATGATCTTTTCATCATCAACCACCACTGCATTGGCAAGCGACCCGCCAAGCGCAAGGCCAGCTTTACGCAGCGCCTCAACCTCCGCGCGCAAGGTGAAAGTGCGAGCACTGGCAATTTCTGATGCAAATTCCTCGCCAGAAAGATGAAAATGGTAGGCCTGCGCGCCAATTGCCCGTGCCTGGAATTCAATAGAGAGAGCAATATCGAAACCCAACGCGCCATCTTGATGAGGACGGAGCTCAGCGAAGGCGCCGTTCTGTTCCACCCGTACTGACCGTAAAATTTCAAGCGCAGGGCGGGTGCCGCCATGTTCAATAACACCCGCACTTTCAATCAAAAACAAGAAAGCTGCTGCGGAACCATCAAAAATAGGCAACTCTGGTGCATCCACCTCAACAATAAGATCGTCTACGCCGACCGCAGCCAAAGCAGCCATTAAATGCTCAACAGTACCAACCCTTGCGTCTCCAACAGAAATAAGAGTGCAAAGCCTCGTTTCGGTTACCAAATCGTACCGCGCCGGAATATCGATACCTAGATCGACCCGACGAAACACAATGCCTGTGTTCGCATCAGCTGGCCGCAACGTCATACGCACATCGAGCCCGCTATGCAGCCCCCGGCCTACCGCCGAAATGGGGGCCTTAAGCGTCCGGCGAAGCCCAGCATTCAGCTGTAGCGCGTAGCTCTTGTCACGCAAAGACGACATTTAATACCCGCTTATTCATAACAATACTAATTTAACCATTGCGTCGCAGCACGGCCAATAAATGATTATTTCTGATTATTTCTGTATAAACATTTGATTTTATAGCTTAAACACCCCTTGTCCGACGGGCACATCGCCTTGCCGGTCACTTGCTACGCCCAAGCCTGTATGCTCTGTTTCCGCAACAACCGGAGACGGAACCCCATGATCGTCACAACAACAGATAATGTTGCAGGATATAAAATTCAGCAAACGCTTGGGCAGTGCTTTGGTGTCGTGGTGCGAAGCCGCGGAATTGGGGGCAATATGATGGCGGGGCTCCGTTCCATTGTGGGCGGGGAGATCAAAGAATATACCTCGATGCTAGAGGACGCACGTCGGCACGCAATGGATCGAATGGTCAGCAATGCTGCAATGATGGGTGCCAACGCAATCGTGGTGATGCGGTTTGATTCATCCGAAATGGGCGAAACGATGAGCGAGATTGTCGCTTACGGCACGGCCGTGGTGCTCGAACATTCTTAAATAAATGCTACGAGCAGTTGTTATTGGCTCTGGGCTTCTTTTCTGCGCGGGTGGCGCATTAGGGCTGGTCCTTGGCGTAGGGCATGAAACATCAGGATTGCTTATCCTGGGTATTTTAATAGTGGCTGCTACGTTGCTAGAGCGCCGTTATCATCGCAACCTATCTACCCCCCCGGGACCGAGCTGGGAACGTACAAACGAAAGCTTCAGAGACCCCTCGACTGGCGAGCGGATTGAGGTTTGGTTCAATCCTCGCAACGGCCAACGGCGCTATGTTGTGTGCAAATAAAAACCCCAGACAAAGCTGGGGCTTTTATTTAACGGGTCAAATTTTTTACTGATTGCGGCGCAGGAAAGCTGGGATTTCTAAGCCAACTTCATCTACCTGCGCCTGGCGGACAGCAGCGCGAGGCATGTCTGAGGCTTCATCCACACGCATTGCAGGCTCATGACGGGGTTGCTGCTGCGCAGCCTGAGCTGGTGCCTTGTGTGCACCAAAACCAAAAACCGATTTAAAAATATTTCCTGTTTTTGGCAACTCCGCTGCACGCGCCGGCACAGAGGGTGGCGCCACTGCCGCAGTACGCATCGATGCAACGGGACGCAATGCTGCAGGAGCCTCAGCTGCACCAGAGGAATCCGCAACGAAAGCAGCACTATCGTGACCGCGATCAGCAAAGGCTTTCGAAATCAGGGGAGCCGACGGAGGCTCAGGTACATAGCCTGCTGGACGAGCAGTTCCCACACCGGCTATTTGCTGATGCCCATTCTGCGTCGCAACAGCCTGTACAATGTTACTTGCTTCAGGGCCGCCATTTACTACTTTCAGATTAGGCATGGAAACTGGCATCGAATCGATACCCGTTGCCACCACGGATACGCGGATACGACCGGACATTGTTTCGTCCAATGACATGCCGAACATGATATTCGCGTCAGTATCAACTTCTTCACTCACGCGATTGGCGGCTTGGTCGATCTCGAACAGCGTGACATCAGAGCCGCCAGTAATGTTGATCAGCAGACCACGCGCGCCCTTCATATTGGTATCTTCAAGCAGCGGGTTACTGATTGCGGCTTCGGCGGCACGAATTGCGCGATCCTCGCCTTCAGCCTCACCGGTACCCATCATCGCTTTGCCCATCTCACGCATTACGGAGCGAACGTCCGCAAAGTCGAGATTCACGATGCCAGGCATCACCATCAGGTCGGTCACACCGCGTACACCCATATAGAGCACATTATCGGCCATTTCGAACGCCTCTTTCCAGCCGGTGCGCTCGTTGGCAACCTTAAAGAGATTCTGGTTCGGAATCACGATGAGCGTGTCGACATAGGCCTGCATCTCGATGATGCCTTCCTCAGCCGCCCGCATACGGCGCTTGCCTTCAAACGCGAATGGCTTGGTAACGACCCCGACAGTAAGAATATCCCGTTCACGGGCCATGCGCGCGATCACTGGCGCTGCACCTGTTCCTGTGCCTCCGCCCATGCCGGCAGTAATGAAAACCATGTGCGTGTTTTCAAGGTGGCGGGCAAGATCATCAGCTGCTTCGTCGGCGGAGAGCTTTCCAACATCCGGGCGCCCACCCGCGCCGTTACCCTGGGTGAGATGCGGGCCGAGTTGGATACGTTTTTCAGCGAGCGAACGCTGCAATTGCTGCGCATCCGTGTTTGCAACCACAAACTCCACGCCGGGGAGATTCATCTGAATCATGTTGTTCACGGCATTGCACCCGCCGCCGCCAACGCCAAACACCGTGATCCGGGGCGTGAAGTCAGTGTGTGTGGGTTTATCAACCGATAAGTGCAAAACCATGAGCTTCTCTCTCCTTGAACAACATCGGTAAAGAACGCGCCGTTTTCATGTCAAACACGATTTTTCAAAAAATTGACGAAGCGGTTAAGCCAACCCTGGCTGCGCTCTACTTCAAAGTTGATGTCCTGCATCCTCTGGCCATCGCCAGTGGCAAATGCAAGCAAGCCTACAAGCGTAGCAAAATTTGGTGCGCCCGCCGCATCGGCCAGGCCGATAACACCCGCCGGATGCCCTTGGCGCACAGGACGTTCAAGAATCTGTGAGGCCAAATCACGTACACCGCCGAGTTGCGAGCCTCCCCCCGTAAGCACGACGCGCCCATTGCCCGCCCTGCCTAGCCCTGCTGTCTCAAGGCGATCTTTGACCATTTCAAAAATCTCCTCGATTCGCGGTCTGATGCAGGAAATAAGATGAGAACGCGGCACTTGCGCGATCTGATGTTCGGCTTCGCCGACTGACGGCACAGGCAACAATTCTTTTGCGTCATCCGGGGAGCTATGGCAGCTGCCATATAATGCCTTCAACCGTTCAGCATGAGCAAGCGGAGTGGATAGCCCCATGGCGATATCAGCCGTGACATGATTGCCACCAACGGGGAGCTGTGATGTGTGTAAAACTTGCCCCTCATAAAAAACTGCCATGGTGGTGGTGCCACCGCCCATGTCAATTACCGTAACCCCCAGTTCGCGCTCATCCCGTACCAACGCGGCAAGCCCCGCCGCATAAGGGGCTGAAATTAAAGCCGCAATATCCAACTCACACCGGGACAGGCAAGCAGCCAGCGTACGAAGAGCAGTACTGCTTGCATCCACAACATGCAGCTGTGCAGTCAACGTGTCGCAAAACAGGCCTCGCGGATCTGTTACTCCAGGTGTTTCATCGGCCGAAAAGCTAAGTGGCAGAGCGTGAATTGTAACGCGCCCCTCAATGGAAGCCCTCATGCGCGCCTCGCGCACCACTCGGCGGATATCTTCAGTATTCACGGCACGGCCATCGACAGGCCACTGGACATTGAACAGCCGCGATTCTGGTTGCCCACAGGAAAGATTTACATAAACAGATTTCAGCCGCAGATCCGCCATATCCTCGGCTGCACCCACGGCGGCGCGAATTGCGCGTTCCGCCTCATCAAGATCAACAATACCACCAGATTTGATACCCCGGCTTTTTTGCCAGCCAAATCCCAACGCCCGTAACCGGCCATCTGATTCCGCTCGGCCGATTAGGCAAGCAATCTTTGTCGATCCGATATCTAGTACGCCAAACGGGCCAGATTTTACCACACGGGTCCGGAGCGGTTCCTCGGGCGGTGTTTTCACTCCACCATCCAAGATGGAGGAGCGGCGCATCATGCTGTTCATTGTCCCTCCTGCTCTTTACCAAATTTGGTCTTCACACTGGGTGCCGCCGTTATATATGGCCGCACGACAAGCCGTCCGGCCTGGCGCAGATCAATCGATTCGACTGAACGATCCAGCAATTGCATGGATTTTTGCAGAGCGGCCAGCTGTGCGAGAGCACCAATTTCGTTTTCCGCCGGCAGTTTCACCACAGTTTGATTTTTTAATATCAAATTCCAGCGCAGCCCGTCGACACGCTCAGCAGCGACAACATGGGATAGAACCTGGGGCTGAGACTTCAATTCCGGCAGCAATGTGCTCACTTGTTCGGGTGCACCTGCACCAGATAAAAGAAGCAGGGAAGGTTCGCGCCGCTTCGCTGCTGCTGCATCCTGATTTGCAATCACGTTGCCATTTTTGTCGATAAGTTCAAATACGACATGGCCGCCCCTGGTCGTTTGCCAGATCGCGTACACGTCACGTTCAATTATATTAATCGCTAAGGTCCCTGGTAGCAGCCGCTCCACCGTCGCGGATTGTACAGGCCCAAGGGCCTGTACACGTTGCTGTACCCCGCTAAGCGAAAATCCAAAAGTTGGCTCACCATTTTGTACACCAATTGCACTCGCGAGTTCAGCAGCATCCGTTGTTGCCGCGCCGCTGATTTTTATATTGGTGATGCGAAAGCCGATGGTAGCAAGCGCATTTGCCAACAGGCCAGGATGCGCGGTTACTGCCGCTCTCTCAGGAGCCATCGTCGCCGTGGCCAACGTTGATTGCGATACGTGAGAAGCGCTGGGCAGGCTGCGAACCAACTCCGCTCCCACAACCAAAACAACACCAACGCCAAATACCCATAGGCCCGGCCTCAAACTTCTTTTAATCCGCCGAAAAAACAACGCGCGTTGTGTGAGCCTGTCTTGCGGTGGCGAGGGCTTACGCCCACGTTGATTACGCGACCGCGGCGGGCGCGCCGGCGCAGCCACCTGGCGCTCTAGGGTCTCTACGCGCGGCATATGGCCATCTCCACCATCCAAGCACAAAGTGCAGGAAAATCCATACCTTCCTGCGCGGCTTGTTCAGGCAGGAGCGAAGTTGCCGTCATCCCGGGTTGGGTATTAACCTCCAGCAATATTAGGCGACCTTCATCCTCGTCATAGCGCAGATCAGAACGCGAAGCACCACGACACCCTAGTGCTTTATGTGCCGCCACCGCTATCTCTTTGGCAGCCTTCGCAATATCTTCTGGAATCTCGGCAGGCAAAACATGACGTGAGCCACCCGCTGCATATTTAGCGTGATAATCGTAAAATTTCTCAGCCGCCAAAATCTCAGTTACCATCAACGCCCGGTCCTCCAGCACGCCAACGGTCAATTCTCGGCCAGGAATATATTGTTCAACCATTGCCAGACCAAATTGCCAGCTATCTGCAATCTCGGCGCAGTGATTATCACCTTCCTTAACGATGGATACGCCAACAGATGAGCCTTCATTTACCGGCTTTACGACATACGGACGCGGCAAAGGATCGCGCTCTATCAACTCTGCAATATCAATGATCTTGTGAGGCGCCACAGGAAGGCCAGCTGAAATAAACAAGGCCTTTGCCGCTACTTTATCCATCGCCAGCGCAGAGGCGCGAACACCGGAATGCGTATACGGCAGACCAATATAATCCAAGACCCCCTGGATTGTGCCATCTTCACCAAAACGGCCGTGAAGTGCATTAAACACGACATCCGGCCGAGGAGTGAGATCCGCCAGGAGCGCTGCTAAATCCTCGGTAACAATAATCGGCGTTACCTCGTAACCCGCTTTTTTCAATGCCTCACTTACCTGAGCGCCAGAATTGAGTGAAACTTCACGCTCTGATGAAATTCCGCCCATCAATACTGCTACGCGCATCATATGGGTACTCCGATTCGCTTAATCTCCCATCTCAGTGACACACCAGATTTTTGCTTTACCCGTCGTCTTACCTCCTCACCAAGTCCTTCCAAATCAGCAGCAGTCGCTCCACCCAGGTTGAGTAGAAAATTACAGTGCAGTTCGGAAACCTGCGCTTCACCCAAACGCAAGCCTCTGCATCCAGCTTCATCCACCAATCTCCAAGCCTTTTGCCCTTCCGGATTGGCAAAGGTTGAGCCACCGGTACGCGCACGCACAGGCTGGGTGGCTTCACGTTTGAGCTTAATCTCATTCATTTTCGTGGCTATCAAAACAGGTTCTCCTGGCTGAGCCCGCAAACGTACAGCAACCACCACCGCATCGGACGGCAAATTTGAATGCCTATAAGAAAGTCCGAGCTCTTGAACGGAAAGCCGTTTCAATTCACCGTCGCGGGTTACAATATCTACCCAATCTAGTACGCTGGCCATATCCCCGCCATAAGCGCCAGCGTTCATAACCACGGCACCCCCAATTGTGCCCGGAATTCCCGAAAGAAATTCTAACCCGCCTAACCCCGCCGCCGCCGCATATTCTGAAACCGTAACATCAAGCGCTGCCGCACCTGCTATAATTCCATCCGCCTCAACCTCAACCGCGCCGAATCCTCGAGCAAGCTTAATAACTACGCCATTAATTCCCCCGTCACGAACAATAAGATTTGAAGCCGCGCCAATCACCATCACAGGCATTTCAAGCGGTAATTGACTCAGGAAATCACAAAGATCCTCCACATTCGCGGGACGGAGCATGAATTCCGCGGGACCGCCCACCCGAAACCAGGTCATCGGCGCAAGCGGTTCACCCTCCTTCAATCGTCCTTGCGTAGCGGGGAGCGCATTTAGCATTACCGCCGAACTCCGGCCGCCCTGGCTTGGGACTGTAGCTCGGCCAATTGTTGCGGCAGAACCGCAGCCCATTGGGTAATATTACCAGCACCTAAGCATACGATATAGTCCCCGTGGCGGGCGATGGCATGTACCATTTCAGGCAGATGTGCCGGATCGGCCATCGCGACCACTGAACGGTGACCGCGGGCACGAAGACCTTCCACAAGCGCCTCTTTGTCTATGCCCTCAATCGGTGCTTCGCCGGCCGCATATACATCCGCAACAATAACAGTGCCCGCTTCATTCATGCAGGCACAATATTCTTCAAACAGACTTTGCAGCCGTGTAAAACGGTGGGGTTGCACCACCGCAATCACATCCCTTGCCCCTGCTTGCCGCGCCGCTTTGAGCACCGCCGCGATCTCGACCGGATGATGCCCATAATCATCAATTACAGTAATGCCACCCGCCTCACCAGTTCTTGTAAACCGGCGCTTTACTCCAGCAAATTTCGCTAAAGCAGCTTTTATCTGCAGCTCGTCGATTTCCATTTCCAAAGATACCGCTATAGCCGCCAAGGCATTCTGGACATTATGGTTGCCGAGCATAGGCAATTTGAATGGCCCAAGCCGCCGCGCCCGTCCGGCAATACGATCAGAAACTCGAACCTCGAAGGTAGCGCCGTCTTTGGATGAAATAATACGCTCAGCACGCACATCAGCCTGTTGAGAAAAGCCGTAGGTAATGATGCGATGATCTGACAAATCAGAAATCATATGCTGTACAGCGGGATGGTCAATGCAAAGCACCGCAAAGCCGTAAAAGGGAATATTCGCGACAAATTGACGATACCCAGCCTCCATCGCCTCTTTCGTGCCCCAATGGTCGAGATGCTCCGGATCCATGTTCGTAACAACCGCGATAACCGCCGGAAGGCGCAAAAAAGAACCATCTGATTCATCCGCCTCCACCACCATCCAATCGCCTGAACCAAGGCGAGTGTTAGAGCCATAGGCGTTGATGATTCCTCCGTTTATAACGGTAGGATCAAGCCCCGCCCCTTCCAAAACGGCTGCAACCAATGAAGTCGTTGTGGTTTTACCGTGTGTACCACCAATTGCTACAGCCCATTTAAGGCGCATCAACTCTGCCAGCATCTCGGCGCGGCGGACAACCGGAATTAGCTTCGCACGGGCGGCAACAACTTCAGGATTATCTCTTGGTACGGCGGTCGAAACGACCACAACTTGAGCATGCCCGAGATTTTTGGCGTCGTGGCCAACCGCTACGGGAATGCCATTTGCGCGCAAGCGCTGCACGTTTGCACTCTCAGACAAATCAGAGCCTTGAACCTGGTAACCGAGCTCATGCAATACCTCAGCGATACCAGACATACCGATACCGCCTATGCCAACAAAATGCAGGGGCCCAATGGAAAGCGGTAACGCTCTCATGCATTCACCCTTTCTTGTATCAAATCCGCCAAACGCGCGGCTGCATTCGGCTCGCCCATTCGGGCAGAAGCCGACGCCATTTCAACTAAGTATCCAGGATTCATCAAAAATGTCTCAATTTCTTTCGCCAGAATTTCGCTCGTCAATCCAGCTTGATCTAGTCTTGCTGCACCGCCATGCTCGGCAAGAACATCTGCGTTTATCCTCTGATGACCGTCGATAGAATTCGGAAGTGGAATAAATATCGCTGGCCTTCCAGCTACTGCAATCTCGGTGACAGTTGAGGCACCCGCACGGGCGATAATAAGGTGAGCCCGCTTCAAAAGCGCTGCGACATCTTTAAAAAATGGAGATAGCTCAACCTGAATTCCGGCATTATTATAAATTTGATGCACGGCTTCTATATCTTCCGCTCGGCACTGCTGCATTACGCGCAGACGGACACGAAAATTTTCAGGCAATTTCGTCAACGCCTCGGGTACAAGAGAAGAAAACGCCTTCG
Source organism: Rhodospirillales bacterium (assembly GCA_018971565.1). GTDB lineage: Bacteria > Pseudomonadota > Alphaproteobacteria > Acetobacterales > Acetobacteraceae > Acidocella. The sequence goes on along the minus strand of JAGXAO010000003.1, from coordinate 38,043 downwards.
CACCAAGTGAGCCACCTACGACCAACAGTTCAACCACTTTGTCTGGCGCAATATAACCTTGCCCATAGAGATCACTAATCGTGGGCCTAACCGGGTTACCCACTACAATGGTCTGCATTCGGGCAGGCAAACGCTGGGTCAAAGGAAAATTTACCGCCAAAATATCGGCAAAACGGCTCAAAAATCGGTTAGCTCTGCCGAGCACCGCATTTTGCTCATGAAGTATTATCAGCGGTTTAGCCCCAAAAACGCTGATCGCTGCAAGTATAGGAGGCACAGACGGATACCCGCCGAAGGCAACGATAGCACCAGGCTTCAAACCGCGTAGAATTGCACGGGCCTCTATCGTGCCTCTTGCTAAAGCCAGCATCCCTTGAATAGCCCGCTTGGCACTGCGCCCTGCCAAACCAGCACCCGCTACAACGTGCTTTTCAGTTTTTGCAAAAACCATCGAAGCAAGAGCACCCGAGCGCGCATCCGTAAGAAGTACGATACGTTCGCCACGCTCTATTAATTCCGCCGCCAATGCTTCCGCGGGAAAAAAATGCCCGCCAGTTCCACCTGCTGCAATTACGATGGGCCTGCTCGCCTCCCTCCTCACGGCACATCTCCCGCATGACGTCTACGCGTGAGGGCCAGCAAAAATCCCATTTGGATAGAGGTGCCAAGAACAGCACTGCCGCCATAGGAAATAAACGGTAATGTCATACCCTTTGTTGGAATAAGCGAAAGCGAAGAGGCCATATTAATAAATGCCTGGATGCCGAAGCCAGAGATCAACCCCCCCGCAGCCAGCACCACAAACAAGTTTGGTTCAGCAAGCAGCCGAACCATGGCACGCAGAACAATGGCCATGAATACGGCAATGATGAAAGCACAGAAAAATAGCCCGAACTCCTCGCCGGCCACTGCGAAAACGAAATCTGCTCGCGCGTCTGGCAGAAAATGCTTTACTTGGCCTTCCCCTGGCCCAAGGCCAAACATACCACCATTACCAAAAGCCATTAAGGCGGTCTGCGCTTGGCTGCCTTGTGGTGGATGAATAAACATCATGACGCGCGTATGAACGTGGGTAATAAAAAAGAATGCATAAACCGCCGCCAATGCGACAACTGATGCCGCAACCGCCACCCATTTCATTTCCATCCCGTCAAGATAGAACTGAGTAAATACCACCATCGTATACAGAAAGGTCATGCCGATATCGGGCTGCATCTTCAACAAAGCGATCGTGGCAAAAAATACGCACAATGCCGCGCGCCTTCCCGGAAAACCCGGCGTGCGGCGCGACTCTGCGATGCACCACCCGATAACAACGATAAAGGCGGGACGAAGAAATTCTGATGGCTGGACAGTAAAACCAGGAAGCGACAGCCATCGCCTGGCGCCATCAACTTCCGTTCCATGCAAAAGAGTAAAAAGAGTAAGCAGATAAAATACAATCCCTACACCCAAAGCAGCCAGCTTCACTTGCCGTAGAGAAAGCATCGACATAAACAGCATTGTCAGCCCGCCAACAATTAGGAAGGCGATCTGTTTTAGCATTGCCATGGTTCGAGGGTCGGTAATATGCGCGGTAAGCCCCGGCGAAGCCGCCAAAGCCAGCACGTACCCAATACCTAGCAACACAGCTAGGGCCATCAGCGTCAAGCGATCAATACTCCACCACCAACGCCCAACAAGTGAGGTATCTGCCCTGGAAAGCTGAGGCATCAGGCGTCTCCCTTCGCCAGGACAGTAAACCTCTCGCCACGCACCTCGAAATTCTGAAATTGATCGAAACTTGCAGCAGCAGGAGAAAACAGAACAATACCACAGCCAGATTTTGCAGCGGCAAACGCCGCTGGTACCGCCTCTTCCAACGTACCGAGATATGTATTCGCCACGCCAGCTTCGCTCAAACGCCGGGAAAAAGCTTCACCATCACGGCCAATCAGAAAAGCTTTTTCGATTCGTGAAAAAAAAGGTTCCAAATCATCAATGCCGCCCGATTTGGCAACCCCCCCCCCGATCCACACAAAATGCTCAAACAAACCCATAGCGCGGCTGGCAGCATCCGCGTTGGTAGCCTTGCTGTCGTTAATGAAGCGCACACCCTCGCGCACAGCTACTTCTTGGGCACGGTGCGCAAGGCCGGGGAATGTTTTAATGCCTTCTAGAATTGCGTCTTCAGAAACACCCAAGGCTTTCGCTGCCTCCGAGGCCGCAAAAGCATTTTGAGCATTATGCCTGCCCGCCAAGGCGCGATTCAGCGGCGTTTCGTAGTAGTCCGACGAAATAGTGACTAATTTCGCCGGTTGCCGTGCCAACCAACAAGCCGTCTGTCGAGACGGGTTATCTTCAATTCCAATAATGGCCGTACAATCAGCATCCTGGCGTGCGAAAATCTCCCGCTTCGCGGCCTCGTAACCCTTCATATCTCCATGGCGGTCCAAATGGTCGGGCGAAAGATTCAACATCACCGCCACATCGAAGCGCAGATTTGCGAGTCTCTCCAACATATAGCTGGACATTTCGAGCACATAGACGCCGTCATCCGGGAGAACTGGTAACGACAACGCGGCTGGGCCCAGATTCGCGCCCGCCGCATTGGCAATGCCCGCCACCGTTAGAATATGAGCCAGCAGTGCTGTAGTAGTAGATTTACCATTAGTGCCGGTAATGCCTACGAACCGCGCCTTACTACCCAACCCACGCACAGCTTGGTAGAACAGTTCGGCGTCTGTAAGAATTGGGATGCCGTATTCTAAAGCCCATGCTGCTTCTGGGTGAGGCGCGGGCAGGCGGTGCGGAATGCCAGGTGACAGCAACAAGGCATCAAAAGGGACCCCAGCCTTGCTAGGTCGTGAAAGAGCGAATCCTTCCTCCGAAGCGGCTTCCCGGCTGGTCTCATTATCGTCCCATAAAACAAGCTCTGCGCCGAACTCACGCAAACGCCACGCGGTCGGCAGCCCAGCCCGCCCGAGCCCAACAATTGCAAAACGTTTTCCTGCAAAAGGTAACATTATCTGATTTTCAGGGTGGCAAGCCCCACTAGCCCCAAAATCATGGAAATAATCCAAAACCGGATTACGATGGTGGGTTCCGCCCATCCTTTTTTCTCAAAATGGTGGTGCAAGGGGGCCATCAGAAATACTCGCCGGCCAGTGCGTTTGTACCAGAACACCTGTACAATGACGGAAATGGTCTCAACGACAAAGAGACCACCAACAATGGCGAGAACCACCTCGTTCTTCGTCGCCACCGCAACAGCACCCAAAGCCCCGCCGAGAGAGAGAGAGCCAGTATCTCCCATAAACACCGCTGCCGGCGGTGCATTGAACCAGAGAAAGCCCATACCAGCCCCGATTAATGCCGACAGAAATACTGTTAACTCGCCCACTCCAGGCACAAAGTGAATTTCGAGATACCCAGCGAAGATACGGTTTCCGACAAGATAAGCGATAAGCCCGAATACCGCCGCCGCAATCATTGTAGGTACAGTGGCAAGACCGTCGAGCCCGTCTGTAAAATTCACAGCGTTGGCCGAACCCATCATCACCAGCAAACCAAACACGGGAAACAAAAAGCCAAGAGGAATCAACAAATTTTTGAAAAACGGTACAGCTAAGCCCTCTGCGATCGCGGGAGGCATAAGATGCACCATCCAAAGTGCCGCAACTAGCCCAATGGCTGCCTCACCCAACAACCGGATACGCCCGGAAATGCCTTTTGTGTTGCGCCGTGTTAGCTTTAAGAAATCATCTGCAAAGCCTATCGCACCATAGCCAAAGGTCACAACCAACGTCACCCATACGTAACCATTTGACAGATCAGCCCAAAGCAGAGTGGAGGCACCCAGGGCCAGCAAAATTAAGGTGCCACCCATAGTGGGTGTACCTTTTTTTTCCAGCAGGTGCCGCTCCGGCCCGTCTATACGAATAGGCTGCCCATGGCGTTGCATTGCCCGTAACTTACGAATTAATTTCGGGCCCACCCAAAAGCTAATAATCAGTGCCGTGAGGCAGGCCGCGCCTGCTCTGAACGAAATATATCGAACCAGATTAAACGCGTGAATGTGCCCAGCCAGCGGAAGTAAGAGCCAATAAAACATCAGCCGTTACTTTCCAGGACAGAGATCACATCACGCATACGGCTGCCGTAACTCCCCTTTACCAGCACGGCGTCACCATCATGCAGTGCAGCTTTGACCATAGGCGCCAGAGCCGCAGCATCCGGCGCGTGCCCGCCTTGTATGGCCTGGGGTAGCGATTCGAACAAAGCCCCGCAGCCCGCTCCGGCAGCAAAAACCAAATCCGCACACTCGCGCAGCGCAGGTGCAAGAGCCAGATGCTCGGCATTGCTGTGCTCGCCCAATTCCAACATATCGCCAAGCACTGCTACGTGGCGGCCGTGCTGGAGCTTCAAAACAGAAAAAGCTGCGCGCATTGATGCGCCAGATGCGTTGTAGCTCTCATCAAGCAACAGAATTTTTTTACCGCGGGGGAGTCTAAGAATTCGCTGCGTTCCACGCCCACTATAGGGAGCAAACCCGTTCAGCGCCGCTGCAGCCTTTTCAACATCCAACTCCATTGCCGCGATTGCAGTAAGAACCGCCAATGCATTGCTCGCCATATGGCGGCCAGGGGCCGCCAACCGAAAATATAGCCTATGGTCAAGAACTTCTGCCGCAATCTCTGCGTTTTCTGGTCCGCTCAGCACATCAAGCAGCCGCGCCTCAGGACCATTAAACAAAAGTGAGCAGCAGCCCTCAGGCACCGCCTCGCGCAACACCTGCAAGTAAGCTGTCTCTCCCGGGATAATCGCCTTGCCTCCAGAAACAAGGGCCGCATAAATACTGGCTTTTTCCTTGGCAATAGCCAATTCGGAACCCATAAGCCCGAGATGGGCTTTGTCCACACAGGTAATTAAAGCAATATCCGGCCTCACCAAAGCCGCCAGAGGCGCGATTTCCCCCGGATGGTTCATTCCGATTTCAAATATTCCGAATCGCGAATCGCGCTGCATCCGCGCCAAGGATAGCGGCACACCTATATGATTATTAAAGCTTGCTTCTGCGGCGTGTACCTTGCCAAATACCGATAGCGCGCGGCGGAGCATCTCCTTTGCCGTCGTCTTGCCAACCGAACCTGTTACCGCCACAATCTTCGCGCCTGAGCGCGCGCGGGCAGCTTTACCGAGAACTTCCAATGCCGTGAGCGTGTCTGGCACAAGGATGGTATTGCCCGCCATGGGGCGGGATACGAGTGCCGCGGCTGCCCCATTGGAAAATGCAGATTCTACAAAATCGTGACCGTCCCGCTCGCCAGCCAACGCAACAAACAAATCTCCGGGCTTAAGGCTACGCGTATCGATAGAAATGCCGGATACGTCCCACCCTTTAGAGGACGCAAACACCGCTTTCAGTTCGTCCGCAGTCCAAACGATACTCACGACACACCACCTAATTCACGGATAGTCGCGACATCATCGAAGGGGATTGTTTCTCCTTTTATGATTTGGCCTTGTTCGTGCCCTTTTCCCGCCACCACCAATACGTCCCCCTCACGCAACCCTTCAAGGGCAGCAGCAATTGCAGCCCGCCGATCACCAATTTCTATGGCGCCTGGGGCAGCTGACATGACGGCGCGGCGAATAAGCGCCGGATCTTCGCTGCGGGGGTTATCGTCGGTCACGACAACAACATCCGCGGCCTTCACGGCCTCAATTCCCATAAGAGGACGTTTACCGGGATCGCGATCTCCGCCAGCGCCGCAAACGATGTGCAACCGAGCGGACGCATGAGGTCGCAGAGCAGAGAGCACACGCGCTATCGCATCTGGCGTATGGGCATAGTCAACATACACTGCAGCGCCGTTTGGCAAAACCAATGCTTGCTCCAAACGCCCGCGCACGCCCACAAGCTGCGGTAAAAAACCAAGTGCATTGGAAATGCCGGCAGCTTCCGCCAAGCTCGCGGCAAGTGCCGCATTATCCGCCTGAAAGCGCCCCGGTAAATTCAGTTCTACTATCTTCCCCTTGACATGCACCATCTGCCCATTGGGCCGAGGAACTACACGCTCAACGGATACGGTCTCAAAGTTTTGTCCATTGGCAGCGGCACACTCACGAATTTTTTCAATCAATTCGGGATAAACATCCGTCATTACCCGCGCCGCGCCGCCACGCTTCAATAATACCTCGAACAAACGCAGCTTGGCTGCGCCGTAGGCCTTCATGGAGCCGTGATAGTCTAAGTGATCACGCGTCAAATTAGTGAAGCCGGCGGCAGCGAACCGCAATCCATCCAGTCTGTGCTGATCTAGCCCGTGGCTGGATGCTTCCATTGCCACATCGCTTACCCCTTCGTTCGCAAGCCTGGCTAAAGTTTGCGCAAGCGTTACAGGGTCTGGTGTGGTGAGGCTACCAGAAGGTTGGCGCCCCGGCGCGATTATTCCTAACGTACCTATGGAAGCCGCTCCGCGCCCGGAAAGAGCCAGAATTTGCCTCAAGAAATCTACCGTGCTGGTTTTACCGTTGGTGCCTGTTACCGCCGTCAACCGTTCCGGTAAGCGACCAAAAAATTCGACCGCTAACTCTGCGAGCTTTGCTCTTGCATCTTGGGCAATAATCAACCGGCGAGGCGGCACTCCAGGTGGCCACATTGTACCCTCGGGTGCAAGCACCGCGATCGCTCCCTTGGCAACAGCCTCACCAATAAAACGGCGGCCATCGGATTTAACACCTGGCAAGGCGGCAAAAAGATATCCAGGCCTCACCGCCCGACTATCTGCTGTAATACCTTCCACACCCTGCATCTCAACCCTGCTCATTCCCAGTGTCCCGCTCGGTCATGTGGTTGCTCAGCATCGGAGAGATCGGCGCCATAACGCCACCGTGTAAAGGCTTCCGTCCTTTCGAAGCAGCCGGGCGTACTTTTGCATCCCCCACTGGCCTGGCTTCAACCGCGGCAACCGGTGGCTTCTTTCCCATAAGCTCATACGCGAACGCATTCGCATCAGGTGGTAGCGGATCATCCGGGCCCAGCGCACGCTGCCCCTGCGGCGGAGAAGGATTCAACGGCACGGTCCACTGGGCATCAAGCTTTGCCAACTCATCGCCTGAAGACGGCATAATCCCGAGCATCGGGCCCATACGAGTGATGATTCGAGAAACAGTTGGCGCCGCAATGTAGCCACCCGTGGTAAATCCATGGGTCGTTGCATCCGGTTTCGGCTGCATCACCAGCACATAGACCACATATTGCGGGTCTTGCATGGGAAAAGCCGCCATGAACGAAGCATTGTTGGTATGCAAGAGATACCGCCCATTTGGGCCCACAACCTGCGCCGTTCCGGTTTTACCACCAACCACATAGCCAGGTACCGCCGCATATTGGCCCGTACCAAAGAGCACAACATTCGTCATCAACTTGCGCATGATTTCCGAAGTGGATTGCTGCATGATTCTGACGCCCTGCGGTTGCGGCCCATTAGGGTCAACCTTCAACAGCGTCGCGGAGTAGCGAATCCCACCATTCAAAATCGGCACAGTTGCGGTAACAAGTTGCAACGGTGAAATGGCAATGCCTGCGCCGAAGGAGACTGTCATCGTCGCTGCCAGTCCCCAATTACTTTTGGACGGAAACAACGGTAACGGTGGACCGGGGAGCTGGATATTGAGCGGTTTGAAGAATCCTTGCTTCTCGTACCATGCTTGCTCAATTTTTGGGCCTAATATCGTAGCAATTCGGGACGCTCCGATATTCGATGACACATTCAAAATCTGTGGAATTGCCATCCAGGTATGCGCAGGCTCAAAGTCAGTGATTTCAAAACGCCCGATCCGTAAAGGATGTGTTGTATCAAAATAATCCCACCAATGGACTATGCCACTGTCCAACGCCATAGAGATCGTTTGTAATTTGAATACCGAACCGGGTTCATACAGCCCGTTCACACAACGGTCGAACTGGTCATTCGGCGAGGTGTCACGGTAATCATTCACATCATAATCCGGCAGGCTGACCATCGCCAACACTTCTCCGGTATGAATATTCATTACGATTGCACACGCTCCTGGCGCCTGAAACTCCTTTACGGCCGAAGCCAATTCATCGTGAACTATGCTTTGAATGCCGGCATCAATCGAAAGTTGAAGGGGCTGTTGAACAGTCGTAAGCCGTTTATTGAAGTATTTTTCAACACCTGCCAAACCAGTTGAATCGACGTTCACGCCACCTAAAATATGCGCCGCCAAATCGCCATCGGGATAATGGCGTTCTTCACGGTTTTCGAAATAAATCCCTGGTATCCCAAGTGAATTGACCGCCAGCTCTTCCTGAGGTGTTAGAAGTCGATCAAGATAAGCAAACTCTTTCCGTTTGTTGGGCGCCACGCCAACACCCATCTCATGTGCTAACCATGCAGAGTTGGCGCCAGGCAGCGCATTGGCCAGCATGGTAGCGGCAGCCTCAGGATCTGACACCTGCTGCGGATTTGCATAAAGCGAAGCCCCCGGCAACGAAACCGCGAGAATGGTACCATTGCGATCCATGATATCGGCACGCCCTGGTGGCGGCGGCGTAACACTCAATTTTGGCGTCATGGCTGCAATTTGCGCGGCGCTTGGGTGAATGGGAGCCACAATCGTCGCCCAGACAAGTTTCAACGCCAAAACACTGAATAAGCAGATGAACAGGAAGGCACCCACAACCATACGGCCACGCGCTCGTTCCAGCGTCGCCCGCTGATCTAAGTCTGGGCCGGTGATGCGCACATTTTCCATCGACGGGTTGGCACCATCCGCATTCGAGCGCGTTTTTCTCCTCGATGAAGGCCCATCACCCGACCTCAAATTGAGAGTCAATTTTGGCCCCCGGCCTGGGCCATGCCAAGAAGGGAACCGCCGCCCAGCGGTGCTGCAGATACTTCCGGCCCAGGCTGTGCAGTCGCTCGAATGCGTACGACCTGAGCGCCCAGCGGTAACCGCCTTCCCAGATGAGACATTGGCAGGCCAGGGATGGCCCGCGCGGAGGTTTCATAAACTGTTGCAAAAGATTGAACCGGGTGTGGCCGCGCTTTAGCTGCTAAATGCACCACCCCATGCTGCACGAGCACGCGGGGCCGAACAGGTGGTGGCTTTGGCAGACTGGCATCAATTTGTTGCATCGGCCCGGTATTGGCTGAAAAACCACGCGCGGTGGATTGCACAGCAGCAACGCGCCCCTTCACCTCAATCGGCGGCCCCATTGGCAGTGGAGGCGTACCCGCTCCAGGCAGGCCCGGCACTTCATCCTCAGGATTGTTATACGGTGCGGAGCTGCCCGGTTCAGGCAGCGTATTGGCTAATGAAGCCAAGGTAACAAGCTGAACAGGCTTCATCGGCTGCAACCCGGTGAATTGTGTCGCAAGAGACGCGATTCGCGAAGGGTCAGCCTCCAGCGCCCATTGGGCCCTTAACACGCGTATAGCTGCCTCATCCTGGCGAATGGCTCCAGCAGATTGCTCCAGCTGAGCTTCCAAAGACTGACTCTGGTGCTTTACGACGAATAAATAGGCTCCGGAAAGAGCAAAGAGCAGGGCCGTCAGGAATGTGAATGGCCGGACGATCATGCCGCAAGCCTTTCAATCGCTCTAAGTTTGGCGCTGCGCGCACGTGGATTGGCGCGGATTTCAGCCAAGCCAGGCAGAACAGGAGATTTTTTTACCAACTTAAACAGTGGCGCAGAAGCTAGCGCCAACCCGGCTGGGTCGTGCCTCGAAGCCGCCGGCATACGGCCCGCACGTTCAGCAAAAAAATGCTTCACAATCCGGTCCTCCAGCGAGTGAAAGCTGACCACCACCAGCCTGCCACCAGGCTTTAACAAAGCGGCCGCCTGCTCCAAAGCAGCCTCGATATCGGTCAATTCTTCATTCACGGCGATACGCAACGCCTGAAAACTCCTGGTCGCCGGGTCAATGCCCGATTTATCCGGTCTCACAACACTCCGTATCACGCCAGCCAGATCAGCCGTCGTCGCAAATCTCTGAATTTTACGCCGCTCAACAACCGCTTTTGCAATCCGCCGCGCGGCTTTTTCATCGCCATACTTAAACAAAATATCGGCAAGATCGGATTCGGGGCAAAGATTTACAATTTCCGCGGCATCACGGCCGTCTCTGCCCATTCGCATATCCAACGGCCCATCCATACGGAATGAAAAGCCTCGTGACGGATCATCTATTTGATAGGAAGAAACACCCAAATCAAACACGGCACCATCCAGCGCATCAACCTTACGCGCTTCCAGTAAATTGGTAAGCTCGCCGATACGGCCTGCCATAATCTCAAATCGCCCAGGATACGCAACACTCAACGCATCGCCTCGGGCCACTGCATCCGGGTCTCGGTCTATCGCATACAGGCTACACGCGGCGCGCTCAAGAATAGCCCTCGAATAACCGCCGCCACCAAATGTGCCATCAAGATATAAGCCACCATCCACCGGCTGGAGCTCGGCCACCGCTTCGTCTTGCAGCACAGAAATATGTGAATAAGTCGTCATTCCGGCGCTCCAAAGCTGAGCTTGGGCGCCATGGAGCGGGAGGCCTCGCGGAACGCCTTCCCTGCCTTCGGCTCCCAGATCAAAAAATGATCCCCGCGGCCCATAAAAAACACCGCATCTGACAAGCCAGCAATTTCCGCCAGGTAACCCGTTATAAGAATCCGCCCCTGGCCATCCAACTCCACTTCTTCAGCATCGGAGTAGACCTGAGTTTGCAGCCCTACCTGCTCCCGGCTCATCTCTTCCATTGCATTCACTTTAGCCTGAAACCGCTCGTAATTGGGCAATGGCCAGGCTTCCACACACCCCTCAATGAAGGAAGGCCGCAGGATCAGAGTCATGTCCTGATGATCGCTCCAGACAGCACGAAAAGACGCTGGAACGGATACACGCCCCTTTATGTCGCGTTTATTCTCATGACTGCCAAAGAACTGTTTCATCGCCCCCAGGCCAAACCCTTTCATCCGCGCCCAAATTTACCACTTTATGGGAAATCATGGGTTTTACATCCACTATCATGTGGCCGACCACCCGTCAAAAAGAATCGGCATATCCCACCTCAAAGACGGATCAAAAAGCTCCAGAGATTCAATGGAGTTTTCGTCATATGTTCTTGTTTCGTTCAAAAATCATTGTATTTTTGAAACATAGATCCAGACGGCCTGTAAGCCGGGTTCTGTCCACACCCGCGAACGGGCATTGGACGGCCATTCCTCTGGGACGGATGTTACCACCCGCCTCAAGCAACCAACCCGGGCGGCAAGCCGGAAATAGCTTCGCGCCCCTGCGTTGCCGCAGGACGCCGGCCGCCCCTATTCGGTTTTGCTCCCGGTGGGGTTTTCCGCGCCCTCCCCGTTACCGGCGAGGCGGTGCGCTCTTACCGCACCCTTTCACCCTTACCATGGCAAGCCATGGCGGTTTGCTTTCTGTGGCACTATCCCTGGGGTCACCCCCGCCGGCTGTTAGCCGGCACCGTATTCCCGTGGAGCCCGGACTTTCCTCTGGCGGCAACCCACCAGCGACCGTCCAGCCGTCTGGATCGGCGCGGTGCTAGGGCCGATTAGGCGGCACGTCAACCACGCGCCGAATCGCCGCCGCACGGGCGCACGTTAACTCATCGGCAATGCCCGTGCGGTGCTGCGGCAAAAAATGCCGCTGAAAGGCCATAATCACATCCCGTTCAGGAAGCTCTACATCATACCCGATTACCCCAAGATCCACCCAAACATCACCTGGCTTATCGGACTCGTCGGTCCAGACCCCTATTCCATGCGCTGCGAGCCAGGGCCAATCAAACAACTCTCCAGGATCTTGCTTACGGTTGGGTGCAATGTCTGAGTGCGCTACTATATCGCGAGGCTGAATGCCGTGGCGCATAATAATACCCTCACTTAAAACGCGCACGGCCTGCATTTGCACGGCCGGAAAGGGCCGATATCCCCACTCATGGCCAGGATTAACAATTTCAATGCCAATCGAGGTGTCGTTCAGCATTCGCCGGCCGCGCCAATATGAAATTCCCGCATGCCAGGCGCGCCTACTCTCCGGCACGAGATTATAAATCGTGCCATCCTCATCTACGACGTAATGAGCAGAGACCTTGGCTTGGGGCGATTTTAAAAGATCGATGGCAGAACGTGCTGTGGGCATACCAGTGTAATGCATGACCAAAGTTGAAATGCCGCCCTCCCTCTCATCAGCATTCGGCGAAAATTCCAATATCATACGCCACTTAACCCCAAACTAAAGGCCGCGTTCGCGCTTTATCGCGTCGTAGGCAGCATTAATTCGTGCAACCCTTTCAGATGCCGCCTTAACGGTCGCAGCCGGCGCCCCTTTAGACGCCATGGTATCCGGATGATGCTCACGCATAAGCTGCTTCCAACGCACCCTGATTTCTTCAGACGCAACCTGGGGGCCGACGCCTAAAACGAGATAAGGATCCTCCGATCTCTCAGGAGGTGGCACTCCACGGCCAGCGCGACGTGCCGCTGTATCGCTAAGGCCAAAACCGAAGGCCACGCGAGAGAGAAAGTCTGCCTCCGCTCCGTTCACTGGTCCATCTGCCTTGGCGATTTGATACAATCCCGCCAGAACTTGCTCCAGCACAATCTTCTCATCAGAAAACGCCTGACCAAGCTGGATTGCATAAGCCTCATACCCGGCGGAACTGTCTCGTGCATTATCGAACAACCGCGCCACCTCTGATACGCTGTCAGAAGGAATGGCGAAGCTTTGCTTAAAGGAGTCAATTTCCAAACGGCTTACCGGTCCGTCGCATTTGCACAATTTGGCGGCCAATACCGTAACACCAATCGCAAATATCTGGTCTCGTCTACCCAGCATAGAGGCGATTCTCAGAGGGTCGATCGGCATAGCTCGCCCGGCAAAGCTCGAAAAACCAGACGCAAGCCCATGCAGCTTGCCTCCGTCAGCCGCATGCCCTAACGCTGCGCCAAATAGCGCGCCCACCGGGCCACCCATGGCGAAGCCCGCCATGCCGCCAATAAACTTCCCCCAGTAACTCATAATGTCCGCCTTAGCACAGCCCAGGCCTTGAACCCAATCACACAATGAGACATCACCAGGGCGAGATTTAGGGGCTATTGCTCTCAATTTGGTGAACGGGAAGACGGGTTCGCAGGTTATTTTGAAGCGTATACACCTCTTTTGGGCGGCGCCTTTGGCGTTTGTGCTCGTAATCGCCGCGTTTCTGCTGGCGCTACCCGCTTTTGTGGCTGCTCCCAAACATCGCGCCGCCGTTGAAGCTTTCGCATCCAGGTTAACCGGCCGAGACGTTCACATTAATGGCGCGCTCAGCCTCTCTTATTGGCCGCAACCTGAAATCACCGCCTCCGGCATCACCATTACAGGGCCAAATAAAGAGGTTATTACTGCGCACGGCCTAGCGCTAGATCTTGCATTGCCCCCTTTGCTGCACGGCCAGATCGTGGTTCGCACGCTGGACCTGGATACGCCGACAATTTCCTTCCCTTGGCCGCTGCCTGGCGGGGTTAGCGCCGTTTCTCCTCCGCCATGGCTGGCTGCGTTACATGCCCACATTGACAATGGACTTATTCGTTTCGGCGAAGTGAATTTTGCCGATGTGGATGCAGACCTCTTTACAGGCCCCGGCGGCAGTCTCAGCGTATCCGGAACCGGGCAATTGGCCGAGCATCCCGTCTCTCTCAGCGTTGCAATTGGCAAGACAGCCACCAACAATTCGGCTCCGCTCTCCATCCAGGGGTCGGCCGATGGCGTCAAAGCCATGCTTTCCGGCACACTAAACACACAAAGCGAGTTGCACGGAGCCCTCACATTACAGTTGCCAGGCGGCATGGCTGGCAAAATGCAGATCGAGGCTAATGCAAACAGCATCTTAGCATCAAATATTTCTCTTAATAATAACAATACGAATTTGGCCGGTCAGGCGAAGCTAGGCCTTAATCCGCTTAACCTCGAAGCCAACCTTACCGGTGATAACGTTAATTTCAGCCAATTCTCTTCTTTCCAGTCAGCTTGGCCACGGCATTTTTCTGCTCAGATCGATTTTAACGCCACTAATATACTAATTTTAAACAAAAAACTTCCTTCTATACGCGGAATATTCAACACTGGCCCGCATGGCAGCTCGATCAAAAATTTGTCGCTTGGGTTGCCGGGCGGCGGAAATTTGACCGGAAACATAGCTCTGACATCCGATACCCATCTTTCCGGCCATGTCAGTCTTTCCGCACTGGATCTACCTGCTCTCACTTCTGACTTTGGCCTCCCGCCAGAAACCGCCTGGACTGCCGCGCATTTGCAGGCCACCCTCGGCGGGAGTGGCTTATTACCGAAGCTTAAATTGGTTTCCGGCACGTTGGGCCAAGACCATGTAAGCGGGCAGATCAACCTCTCTCCTGGCCATGCGGCTTTCCGCCTTGCTTTCGACCGGCTAGAACTCGTACCCCTCGCTGCTTGGCTGGGCCAAAAACCCTTCGAAGAACATTTTATTGCCGAAGGTGAATTAACCGCAGAACACGCCGATGCCGGGCCTGTGAAACTTTCCAATTTGTTTGTCGATGCCGCTCTCGACGGCTCTTTGAATATCCGCAGAGCATCTGCGAGCCTATATAATGGGGTCGCGGGCGGTAACGTAACGCTTGGCGACAGCTTTAAGGTCGCTTCTGCTCATGCTTTTCTTGATATACCTTCCGCAACACCATTAGCCGCCTTGGCGCCTGCGTATCTTAAACTACCATCTGGCCTATTACGCGCGCATCTAAACCTGCTTGTAGCCGCAGCAGGGCCACCCGAAGCCCTTTCAACCAGCGCAGTCGCGAAACTTGGCGACTTCACGCTAACTGCCGCTCCAGTTATTGACCTCACCACGCCAACCCTTAGCGGCGCGGTTTCACTCCGCCACCCGAATGCCATCGCGGCAATGAAACTTCTTGGCTTCAACCAAGGCTGTACCAGCATGGCCCCAGTGCCCGGATACCCATTTCAGGGTTCCAACCAGGCGTGTATCGCCAAGGCTAACGATCCATCATTAGCCTTTCCAGGCCCAGGCGCATTGTCGCTCGGGGCACGGTTTGTCGCTGCACCAAATAGTTATGGCTTGAGTGATTTCGTGCTTAGCGCCGGGCTGTTGAACGCATCCGGGCAGTTGCTCGAAAGCAAGGGGCATATAATTGGCCAGATAGATGCCGGAACGTTAGTTATACCGCCCGTGCCATCCCGGCTGCAAATCCCCCGCAGTCTGCCTTTCTCTGGCGTTATCACGTTAAAGGCGGGGCAGATTCTCTACGCGGGCGAGCGTATTTTCGGGCCAAGCGCAGCCACACTCACAATGGCGCCTGATAACGCAAACCTCACCATGTCGAGCGCAAACTTTGGCAATGGTAACGCTTCCGGCAATGCGTATCTGCGGCTTTTAGGCAACACGCCGCCGACTCTAAACATAAAAATATTGGCGCAAAACATAGACTTCAGCGCATTGAATTTTAATGAAAATTTTCCTTTTTCGTTCGATGCCGGCCAAGCTAACGCCTCCGCCAATCTCACCGCACAGGGCTATACTGTTAGGGCCATGGCCGCAACTCTAGGCGGCAATGCTACCCTCAGCGCTAAAAACGGCATCTTCAGCGGCCTCTCTCTGCCCGGCATAGCGGCTGTGATGCATAAACCTAATCAACTCGCTCTGTATAAAGCTCTCAAAAGCGGCAGTACGCCTTTCACCACCATGACCTTCGCAACCACAATAAGCAAAGGTAATTGCAGCCTTACCCAGGCAGTGCTCACAGCGCCGTCCGGCAAAATTTCAGCCATTGGCGACATCGATCTGTTTGATTCGACCCTCGCCTTAAAGCTGGACGCCCTTCCCGCCCTGAACCCGCCATTAACGCTTACGACCAGATTATTTGGAGCCTGGGAAAAGCCAGGCCGCACCATTGACCTGCATAAAGCAGCGAATTGGATGCCAGCCAAGAAATAAAAACCCTTCCGGAGTTCACCGGAAGGGTTTCAAATACCAATCTATTTGCAGTGGTTTAACGCTCGTCGTCACCACCCTCGGTCTGCACGTCGATATCAGCGTCGATCACATCGGAATCATCATCTAAATCGTCAGCGTCTTCAAGAATATCATCATCATCCGCATCGTCGGGCACTTCAACGTCCACATCATCTGGGTCAAGCACCGGCTTCACCACTTTTTTCTGTTCCTCGGGCATGGGCGCGGTACGCTTTAACCGTGGCTGCTCAATCGGCTGCTCGGCTCCGCATTTCGGGCACAAGACCGGCTGCTTGCCAAGATCGAAGAATCGTGTCCCGCAGGAGACACAAGTGTGTTTTTCGCCAAGTTCAGGTTTAGCCATGTCAAACCTCGGGTGAGTGGGCCGTATTAATAAACGCGGCGCGATGCCATGCCATTGCTTCTATGTCAAACGGCCTTAGCCATGCTAAGCGCGGGCATGCTCCAACTTCCTCCACATCCACACCTATCCAGCCGCCCCTCAGAACCACTTTCTGGGCAAATTACCGTGCCAGGTGACAAATCCATCAGCCACCGCGCTTTGATGTTCGGCGCCCTGGCTGTCGGCCAAACCCGTATTTCAGGCCTGCTGGAAGGGGAGGACGTGCTGCGCACCGCCGCCGCGATGAAGGCCCTGGGCGCTGAAATTTCGCGTGACGGCATGGACTGGCTGGTCTCCGGCCGTGGACTCGGCGGCCTTACCGAACCAGTGGATGTGCTGGATATGGGAAATTCCGGCACCGCCGCGCGGCTGCTGGCGGGTATTCTCTCCACCCACCCGCTTTATGCGGTGATGACCGGCGATGCCTCACTCCGCAAACGCCCCATGGGCCGGGTGGTGGAACCGCTTGCCGCCACCGGCGCGCAATTTTTCGCCCGCGCGGGTAACCGCTTGCCGCTCACGATTCTGGGTGCGCACGACCCCATGCCGCTTTCCTACCGCCTTCCGGTGGCCTCCGCCCAAGTGAAATCCGCCGTGCTGCTCGCGGGCTTGAACGCGCCCGGCTATACGGAGGTTGAGGAACCCGAGCCTACCCGCGACCATTCAGAAAATATGCTGCGCCATTTTGGCGCGGAGGTGACCGTGACGGAAGCCGGACATGGCCGTCATATCCGGCTGAAAGGTCAACCGGAACTGCTTGCTGCCGATGTGGCGGTGCCGGGCGACCCTTCTTCCGCCGCCTTCCCCCTTGCCGCCGGCTTGCTCGTGCCCGGCAGCGTCGTAACCATCGCCAATGTCGGGCTGAACCCGCTCCGCACGGGGTTGTTCCTCACCCTACGAGAAATGGGAGCCAGGCTAGAGGCCGCCGCCCAGCATCTTGAAGGCGGAGAAGCCGTGGGTGATCTCACCGCCTTCTATTCAGAGCTTCGCGCCGTGGACGTGCCGCCCGCCCGCGCCCCCAGTATGATCGATGAATATCCAATCCTTGCCGTCCTTTGCGCCGCCGCGCGCGGTACGTCACGTCTTCGCGGGCTTTCAGAATTGCGCGTAAAGGAGTCAGATCGTCTCAGCGCCACGGCCGCGATGCTGCGCGTGAACGGAGTGGGCGTAGAAATCGAAGGAGATGACCTCATTGTACACGGCACCGGCACCATTCCCGGCGGCGGGCTGGTAGAAACCCGCATGGATCATCGGCTTGCCATGTCAGCCTTGGTCATGGGCCAAATCGCAGCACGGCCAGTGCGGATTGATGATGCGAGCTTTATTGATACCTCTTTCCCCGGCTTCTTGAAGCTTATGCGCAGGCTTGGGGCGGAGATGGCAGAGGCATGATTATAATTGCTATCGACGGCCCTGCCGCCGCCGGCAAGGGCACACTGGCAAAGCGTCTGGCCGCCACACTAAACCTTCCATACCTGGATACCGGACTGCTCTACCGTGCTACTGCCAAGCTGGTGCTGGAGGCCGGTGGCAATCCGGCTGATCATGAGACCGCAACCGCCGCCGCGAGAGCACTTACTGAAGCGGACGCGGCCCGCGCTGACCTTCGGGACATGGCAACATCCAAGGCTGCCAGCCAGGTTGCCTCGATTCCGGCAGTACGGGCGGCTCTGCTAGCCTATCAGCGCGCATACGCCAACGCTAATGGCGCCGTGCTAGATGGGCGGGATATTGGCACCGTAATTTTTCCCCATGCGGACGTGAAGCTCTTCGTTACCGCAAGCGTGGAGGCCCGCGCAAAACGCCGGCAGGCCGAATTTATTGCCAAAGGCGAACACATACCGCTGGCAGACGTGATTGCGGATGTGGCAGCGCGCGACGAGGCAGACCGCAGGCGAACCGCCTCACCGCTTATCCCGGCGGAGGATGCAATTCTGATTGATACGACCACCCTGAACGCAGACGAGGCTTTTTTGCGGGCGATGGAGGAGGTTAAAAAAAAGCAAGCCATCTTTTCTCGTGAAAAGATGGCTCCAAAAGGCACGTCCTGAAAAATCAGCTGCCCAGCTGTGAGACGAATTTTGTTATAAGATACGGCTCCAGGCCCTCGGCGCCACCTTCGGAACCATAGCCGGAATCCTTGATCCCGCCGAAAGGTGTTTCCGGCAGCGCCAAGCCCAGATGATTAATTGTGACCATGCCAGATTCGATATCTGACCCAAGAGATGACACCTTGGCGGAGTTTCTAGAAAAAGCATATGCCGCCAACCCATATTCAAGCCGGTTGGCCTCGGTAATCGCCTGTTCATAGCTCTGGAACGGCAGCACCAGAGCCAGCGGACCAAACGGCTCTTCATGCATCACCCGCGCATCGGACGTAACATCTGTCAGCACCGTGGGCTCAAAAAAATACCCCTTATTGCCGGAACGCTTGCCACCAGTGCGCACCTTCGCGCCTTTACCAACCGCATCGGCAATAAAGCCTTCCATTGCGCTCACGCGGCGGGCATTGGCCAACGGGCCCATTGTGGTATCTGCGGCCATGCCGTCACCAAGCTTAATAGCTTCACACTTGGCTACAAGCTTCTCAACAAACGGCTCATACACACCTTCCTGTACCAGGAAGCGGGTGGGCGCGATGCAAACCTGACCGGCATTGCGGAATTTCGCCGTAGCAAGATATTTTGCGGCCAGATCGAGATCAGCATCATCGAACACAAGAGCTGGAGCATGGCCGCCCAGTTCCATCGTTGCACGCTTCATGTGCTTTCCGGCAAGGCTCGCCAGGTGCTTGCCCACAGCGGTGGAGCCCGTAAAGGAGACTTTCTTTATCGTGGGATGAGGAATGAGGTACTCGGAAATCTCCGCCGGCACCCCAAACACAATCTGTACTACCCCGGTTGGCACACCCGCATCCACATAGCAGCGCACCAGTTCCGCGCAGCTTGCCGGTGTTTCCTCCGGGCCCTTCAGAATAAAAGCGCACCCTGCCGCCAACGCCGCGGAAATTTTGCGCACAGCCTGACTTACCGGAAAGTTCCAGGGAGTGAAGCCCGCCACCACACCCACCGGCTCGCGTAGAGACATCTGGTACACACCCGCTTGGCGCGCAGGGATCACGCGGCCATAGGCCCGCCGTCCCTCCTCGGCAAACCAGTCGATCACATCTGCGGAACCTGCCAGCTCAGTCTTGGCTTCGGCCAACGGCTTGCCTTGTTCCAACGTCATCAACACAGCAATTTTATCCAGCCGTTCACGCAGCAAATCCGCTGCCTTGCGCATAAGCTTAGCACGCTCGTAAGCAGAGAGCTTTCGCCACACCGCAAACCCCTTGGCCGCGCAATCCAGCGCCTCGTCAAGATCATCCGTGCCTGCATGGGCCAACGTGCCAAGCACATCCTCGGTTGCAGGATTAATTACATCGATGGTTCTACCACCCTGTGCCGGGCGCCAGCGGCCGCCGACATGCAACAATACGTCTTGATACATTACCATTTCTCCACATTGATGAGCTCGGCGCGCTAGAGTCTGGCCGGTTAGCTTTCCTTGATCAGCTTACGAAGAATATCGAGCATTTCGCTGATCTGGTCCGGCGTCGCCGCGAAAGGGGGAGCCAGCACCAAATTATCGCCAGCTGATCGGAGAACCAGCCCGCGCTCAAAGGCCTTACATAAAATTTTGAAGCCGCGCTCTCCTGGCTTGCCCTTTGGAGCCAGCTCCACTGCGCCAAGAAGGCCAAAACCGCGTGTATCGATTACATCTGGCATCCCCTTAAAACCGCCGAGCTCTTCAAGAAATGCGGGCGTCAGCGCCTTCACACGGCCAAATGTATCCTCCTCACGGTATATTTTTAGCACTGCCAAACCCGCGGCACAGGCCGCCGGATGAGCGGAATATGTATAGCCATGGAACAGCTCAACATTATTTTCGGGCGCGGAATCAAAGATTGTCTGCTGTATCTCATCCTTCACCGCCACCGCCGCCATCGGGATGGAGCCGTTGGTAAGCGCTTTAGCCATAGTAATGATATCCGGCGTGACACCAAACGTCTGGGAGGCGAAAGCCTCACCCGTGCGACCAAACCCGGTGATCACCTCGTCGAAGATCAGCAGGATGCCATGCTTGGTGCAAAGCTCGCGCAGGCGCTTGAGATAGCCCTTGGGCGGCACCAGAATACCTGTCGAGCCCGCGATCGGCTCTACGATACAGGCAGCGATGGTATCAGCGCCGTGCAGATTTACGAAACGCTCCAGATCATCCGCCAGGTTAGCGCCATGCTCTCCCTCGCCCATCTGGAAGTAGTTTTCCTTGATGTGCGTATGACGCAGATGCGAGACGCCGGGCAGCCCGGTGCCAAAAGCCTTGCGATTGGCCACCATACCGCCAACGGACATGCCGCCCAGATTTACGCCATGATAACCACGCTCACGGCCAATAAAGCGCACGCGCTGCGCCTCCCCCCGGGCACGATGATAAGCCAAAGCCATCTTCAATGCCGTATCAGCCGCCTCGGACCCGGATCCGCCGAAAAACACCCGGTTGATGCCTTCCGGCAGCATCTGGGCAATCTCGGTGGCGAGGCGAAATGCCACGGGCACGCCATATTGGAAGGGCGGCGCGTAATCCAGCTCCTCCATCTGCTTGGCCACGGCTTCGCGTATCTCCCGGCGGCCATGCCCAAGTGGAATGCAATAAAGGCCCGAGGAACCGTCCAGAAGTTTTTCGCCGCGTGTATTATAATAATAGACACCCTCCGCCCGCGTTATAAGGCGCGGTTGCTCCAAAAACTGCCGGTTGGCGGTAAAGGGCATCCAGTGATGGAAGAGTGGATCGTTTGTTGGGCGGACCGCGGCGCTCATTGGCTGACACTCCAGATTATCTAAGTTCAGTTTACAATTTTAAACACAGTTGGAAAGTATTTTCTGGCATGGGGAGAACTCGCAGGCATGAAGCTCCCGCGCAGCCGCTATGCAGATGACTAGCAGCTTGCCTTAACAGCATGACTGGCGGCATATCCATAACATGGAGACGAGCCAGTATGACCCGCCAGACCGCATATAAAATTCTTACGCAGGCCCAATTCGACAGTTTGCGTGACGGAAATTTCACTGGCGCGCTGGTCGACATTGAGGACGGCTATATTCATCTTTCAACAGCCGAACAGCTCGACGAGACGCTTGAAAAGCATTTCTTCGGACAAGATGGGCTGGTGATTGCCGCCATCCCGCTGGCCCCGCTGGAGAATGCGTTAAAGTGGGAAGCCTCCCGCAACGGCCAGTTATTCCCCCATCTGTATAGCCAGCTTATCATAGACATGGTCAGCGCCCATGCCATATTACAGCGCGATGGCAATGGGCGAGCGCTTCTACCCGACCGGCTTACCCAGCCTGCGGCCCCGGCACAGCAGAAATGATCACCTGCGCGTATGCGTAGGGATACTCATCAGTCAGTGAAACAAACACTCTCGCCTCAAGCCCCGGTGGCGTCAGTTCATGCAGCCTCCTCAAAGCTCCTCCGCGGAGTTCCATTGTTGGTTGGCCGCTGACCAGATTCACCACGCTCAAATCAGACATGAACACGCCGCGTGAAAATCCGGTGCCGAGGGCCTTGGCACAAGCTTCTTTGGCGGCGAAGCGTTTTGCATAGCTTGATGCCCGAAAATGTTGACGCCTTTCGCTGCGCGTCCGCTCGATCTCAGAAAACACTCTCATAGTGAACCGCTCGCCATGCTTTTCGAGCACCTGTTCCACGCGTCTTATGTCGCAGAGGTCGGTGCCCATGCCTATGATGATGCCACCGGTCAATTTCGTGCACGCTCCACCTGAGCAATACCACCGGCAGCGCGCAAACCCGCGATAACCTGGTTCAAATGCCGGGTATCATGCACTTCTATATCCACAAGCGCCTCGAAAAAATCCTGCTGCCGATGAACAATCTTTAAATTAGAGATCGCCCCCTCCTGTTTGGCAACCGCATTGGCCAAAGCAGCCAATGCACCTGAGGCATTGCTGGCGATCACACTTACGCGGCCGGTAAATGTCTGCCCCTTGGCATTGCCCCGCACTTCCTCGTTCCAATCCACATCGATAAAACGTTCAGGCGTCGCAGCATATTGGTCAAGCTGTGCGCAATCTTTTACGTGAATGGTAATTGGTTTGCCGGTGGTGACAATGCCAACGATTCTATCTCCAGGCAACGGATGGCAACAGCCAGCATAATGCACGTCCATACCAGCAACCAGTCCGGTTATGGGCAACCCGGCATCCGCGCGCGACGTATTGCGCGGAGAACGGGCGGAAAGCGCTCCCATGAAAGCTGGCAGCATACGCGGCGCACGCACCTCCTTCAGCTCTGGATAGGCCGCGTTCACCACGTCCTTAGGCCCGACCACCCCGGTCGCCACGGCGACATATAAATCATCAACGCTTGACTGCTTGAACGACTTCGCCACCGGCTCCAGAATTTTTTCGGAGCCGTCCACCCCATCCTGCCGGAACGCCTTCATCAACATAGCTTTACCGGCATCGCGGTGCTGGTCGCGCATCTGCTGTGCCAGGAATCGCCGAATGCGCGCCCTTGCCTTGCCGGTAACGACGAACCGTTCCCACGCTGGACTTGGCGTACCGCCGCGGGCCGTTAAGATTTCAACCTGATCGCCATTCTGTAGCTCATACCGCAGCGGCATAAGCTTGCCATTAATCCGTGCGCCCACACAGGTATCACCAATCTGGCTATGCACCGCATAGGCGAAATCGACCGAAGTGGCACCACGCGGCAGCTGGATCAACTGCCCCTTGGGCGAGAAGCAAAAAACCTGATCCTGGTATAGCTCTAACTTGGTATTCTCGAGGAACTCATCAGGTGCCGCCGAGTTGTCAAGAATTTCCAGCAGGTCCTTAACCCAGCCGAACTGCTTCACATCGCTGGGCGAGGCATCGCTCTGCTTATAAAGCCAATGCGCCGCTACACCGGCTTCCGCGATTGCCTGCATCTCAGGCGTACGAATTTGAATCTCAATTTTCTGATTCCGCGGCTGGCGTAGCGTAACGCCCGAATGGAGAGACTGATAACCGTTACTCTTAGGTGTCGAGATATAATCCTTGAACCGTCCGGCAATAACCGGAAACGCCGCATGAATGGCGCCCAGCGCAACGTAACACTCACCCCGGGAGGGAACGATGATACGGAAGGCCATGATGTCCGAAAGCTGTTCGAACGCGACATTGCGCCGCTTCATCTTCTGCCAGATGGAATAAGGCGACTTCTCACGCCCGGAGATTTCCACGAGGCTCATCCCCGCGTCTTTACAAACTCCGCTTAGCTCACGGCGCACTTCTTCAATAACATCAGCCCCCTGCCCACGCAGAAAGTTCAAACGAGTTTGGATCGTATCATAGGCTTCGGGTTCAATCTCGGCGAAAGCCCGATTTTGCAACTCCGTCTTTACCGCCTCCATGCCGATACGCTCGGCCAAAGGCGCGTATATATCCATCGTTTCGCGAGAGATTCGGAGCCGCCGGTGCGCAGCGGAAACTGCGCCTAGGGTGCGCATATTGTGCAACCGGTCCGCCAGTTTTACAATGAGCACCCGAATATCCTTGCTCATAGCCAGCACGAGCTTGCGGAAATTCTCGGCCTGCTTGGTCCTGTCGGATTGCAGTTCCAGCCGCGTTAATTTTGTTACACCATCGACTAACGATGCCACCTCATTGCCAAAGCGCTTCTGCACCGCTGCCAGGGTAACCGATGTATCCTCCACAGTATCATGCAGCAGCGCAGTGATAATGGAGGCGCTGTCCAGCTTATAGCCAGCAAGAATACCAGCTACGGCAAGCGGGTGCGTTATATATGGTTCTCCGTTATCCCGCTTTTGGTCGGCATGCGCCTCAGCCGCAACACGATACGCCTCTTCGATAAGGGCGGCCTCGGCTTTGGAATCGTAAGAAATTATCCTCGCCAGTAATCCCGCCAGCTCCGGCTGGGGCACCGGCGCACCCTTGTTTAAGCCCTCGGGGCCATAGGACAGGCTCAGAAACCCGCAGCCTGTCCGCATAGGTTTAACGGCGGGACTTGCCGCCGAGTTCGGCCTCGATAGCGGCCTGAATATCCTCGGGAGACATAATTTCCTCGTTTTCCGCGGCCATGGCGGCAGCCTCTTCCTCGGCTGAAACATCTTGTAACCCGAAGATATTCTGATCCGTCGGGATCAAATCCATAACTTCTTCGTCTATAGGCTCAGGCTCAGGCACACGAGAGAGCGATTTTATCAGATCCTGCTCCAGTTCCGGCAACTCCACTGTCTCATCGGCGATCTCACGCAGCGCCACGACAGGGTTTTTATCGTTATCACGGTCAATGGTAAGCTGTTCACCGCGGCTGATATTTCGGGCACGCTGCGCCGCGAGCAGAACCAGCTCGAACCGGTTCGGCACCTTCAAAACGCAGTCTTCAACAGTTACGCGGGCCATAGGGGTACGCTCCAGGCAGAAAATTGAATGAGTGCCTTACCTCAGCCGCGGCAGAGAGGCAAGCGCATTTGCCCGGCAATTCCTAGCCGTCATGCCAGGGTTCAATAACCTGGGGGGGAAGCTCGGCCAAAAGGGTCGTGACATTCTTCCTCAAAACCGGATGGCGCCAAGCAGAAGCCACGTCCAGCAACGGGCGCAGCACGAATGCCCGTTGATGCGCCCGCGGGTGCGGCAGCACGGGCTCCGGAGTTGCGCGTATCACTCCGTCTATGTCGATAATGTCAAGATCGAGCGTGCGAGCCGCATTGGGGGCTGAGCGCTCACGGCCAAACCGAGCCTCAATTTCCTGAAGCTGTCGCAAAAGCCTTGCGGGGTCGGCCACACCGCTCATGCGGATCATGCCATTGCAATAGTCTGGCTGGCTCGATACCGGAATAGCTTTAGTCCGGTACCAGGGTGAAAGAGCCACGAAGCCGAGCCCGGGAATGGCACGTACCGCATCTGCTGCCGCACCGCATATCTCCACCGGCGTCGCACCGTTCTTGCCTGGAAGATTGGCACCAATGGCGATTAAGATCATAAAAGAGGAATGCTCACAACGTGGAAAAGAGAGAACTCAGTTCGTATACAAAACAACAACTAACATTTCGTAACACACTGTACATCACTTTTGACCAGCCATTTCAAGAGGAATGAATTTCAATATGCGGCTTTTAGAACAGGAACGCACCGCGCTATTCATTGATGGCGCCAATCTCTATGCAGCAACGCGAAGCCTTGGCGTTGACATCGATTATCGGAAATTACTCGATTTTTTTGGCTCAAAAACAAACCTTCTGCGTGCATATTACTATTCAGCGTTGCTTGAAACTGAGGAATATTCGCCACTTAAGCCACTAACAGACTGGCTGGCTTACAATGGTTATAGCCTCGTCACCAAGCCAGCAAAAGAATTTGTGGATACGCTGGGCCGCCGCCGGATCAAAGGAAACATGGATATTGAGCTTGCGATAGATATGCTGGAACTCGCACCCTCTCTTAATCACGCAATCTTATTTTCCGGCGACTCAGACTTTCGGCGGCTTGTGGAAGCGGTGCAACGTAAGGGTGTTCGCGTTACCGTCGTCTCGTCGATTCGCACGAACCCGCCTATGATCGCGGATGAATTACGGCGCCAAGCTGACCAATTCATTGAACTTGGTGATATAGCCAAAGAATTCTCACGGCGGTCGCAAGAGGGCCGCGGCCGCGGCGAGCGTGAGGACGAGGAATGAACAGCGTTTTTGTCACCTCGCCAAGCCTTGATTGCGCATTATGCCCCCGCCTCGTTGCGTACAGACAAGAGTATCGGGCACTCCACCCGGATTGGTTCAACGCACCCGTGCCAAGTTTCGGCCCCCTTTCGGCGCGGCTTCTTATCGTGGGGCAAGCTCCTGGCGTTAATGGTGCTAACAAAACTGGACGGCCCTTCACCGGCGATGTCGCGGGCCGGCTGCTCTACCCAGCCTTAGTGAAATTCGGTTTTGCAAAAGGCTTATTTCAGGAGCGAGCGGATGACGGGCTAAAAATGATAGATTGCCGCATCACGAATGCGGTGCGCTGCGCCCCGCCCCAGCACAAGCTGGAAACCTCTGATAAAAATAGCTGCCTGCCCTATCTGGCCGCTGAAATTGCCGCCATGCCGAAGTTGACAATGCTGCTAGCCATCGGCGGCAAGGCCCATGAATCAATCCTGCAAGGGCTTCGCCTCCGGCCCAGCCAGCACAAATTCAAGCACGGCGCACTGCATGAACTGCCGGGCGGGCTCAAGCTTGTGGATAGCTTCCATACCTCCCAGTATAATGTGAATACCGGGCGGATCACGCAGGAAATGTTCGAGGAGATCGTCGCCGGTATCAGGCGGCTCCTGGCCTGAGTCCTATCGGTTCCGCAGCAGCCGTGCCTTGTCGCGCTGCCAGTCCCGCTCGGCGGCGGCCTGGCGCTTGTCGGCTTTCTGCTTACCCTCGGCTATGCCTAGGGTAACTTTTGCCAGCCCACGCTCGTTAAAAAACACATCCAACGGCACAATGGTCTGGCGCTCCCGCCCGATGGCGTTGAAAATCTGCGTACGTTCCTTGCGTTTTACCAGCAGCTTGCGCATCCCGCGCGTCTCAAAGCGCGAGAGCACCCCACCCTGATATTCCGGCACATACATATTAAACAGATATAGTTCGCCCTCCCGCTCGCCGGCCCAGGCTTCGGTCAGCTGGGCACGGCCAAGCCGCAGAGACTTCACCTCAACGCCACGCAGCACAATCCCCGCCTCTATGGTGGAAAGTATCTTGTAGTCATGCCGCGCCTTGCGGTTTTGCGCCGCGATGCCATGAGAAATGAACTCAGATTTCTTCTTCTCTTTGCTCAATTCAGCAGACCAACTTCCCGCATCGCCGCCTGCACCTTGGCAGCCGAGGCCGCCGAAACCGGCACCAGCGGCAGGCGCACATGATTAGCCCCAAAACCCAACAGCGAAGCGGCATATTTGACTGGCCCAGGATTGCTCTCGCAAAACATGACATCATGCAGCGGCACCAGGCGCTGCTGAATCTCCATCGCGGTCCTTATATCGCCCTTGGCCCAGGCGCCATGCATCTGGGCACACAGCCGTGGCGCCACATTGGCTGTCACGGAAATACAGCCATGCCCGCCTGAGGCCAGATAGGCCAGCGCCGTATGGTCCTCTCCCGAGAACTGGATGAAATCCTTGCCGCATGCCTGCGTGGTATGCAGCGGGCGGGTTAAGTTCGCAGTGGCGTCCTTCACCCCTTTGATATTCTTGATCTCCGCCAACCGCGCCATCGTCTCGACCGACATGTCAATCACCGACCGGCCTGGAATATTATAAATGAACACCGGCAGCGCCATCGATTCCGCGATGGCCTTGTAATGCCGGTACAGCCCTTCCTGGGTCGGCTTGTTGTAATAGGGTGTCACCACCAGCACCGCATCCGCCCCGGCGGCCTCCGCATGGCGCGCTAGGCCAATCGCCTCGGCCGTGGAATTGGAACCCGCCCCCGCCATAACCGGCACACGGCCATTGGCAGTTTTCACCGCAAGCTCGACCACCCGTTTATGCTCGTCATGACTCAACGTCGGCGATTCGCCGGTCGTACCAACTGGCACGATACCGTTGGTGCCTTCCACAATCTGCCAGTCGATGAGGCGTATAAAACCCTCATCGTCGATACGCCCATCCTCGTGCATGGGCGTCACAAGGGCGGTAAAAGAGCCATGAAACATTTTTGGTCCTTGAGGCGTTTGGTCCAGCATTGCACCTAAACGTCTCCGCTGGCGGGGGCAAGCGTGCCCGGGTAGGGTTTGGCCCGCGCCCCCAGCACTGCTAGAGAGAACGTATGAAGTTTTTGGCCGCCTTGCCACTGCTCCTGATGCCCGCCTGCGCGCTGGCGCAGACCGCCGCCACCCCGCAGATCATGACCGATGTGCAGGCCGGCCAATTTTCCCAGGCCGAGCAGCTCGCCACCGCTACCGGAGATCCGCTGGTGGCTAAGCTCGTTACCTTCTTTCGCCTTACCAGTTCCGGCGGCGGCAGCGCTGATGAGATTCAGGCATTCATGGATGCCAACCCGGACTGGCCGATGCAAGGGTTGCTGAAACTGCGGGAAATCCAAGCTTCGGGGCTGTATCAACCCCCTTTCCCTGCCATCACGCCGCCTTTCCTCACCCAGGTGCAGGCGTTGCACGAAGCCGGGCAGGATGAAGCCGCCGCCCAACTTTGGAAAAGCCAGGGAAAGGCAGCAATGGCAGCGGCCGATGCCGACGAGCAGCTTTTATTTTGGCCCTCCCAAAACCTCCTGGCCCGCGCCTTGCTGGCAGAAGGCGACGCCAAGAGCGCATACCAGGTGGTTATTGCCGCCAGCCCGCCAATTGCCGGCACCGAGGCGCGCGGGCAGATCGTGGACCGTGATTTTTTCGCCGGTTTCCTGCTTCTTCGTTTCTTGAAGCAGCCGCAAGAAGCCGCCACCTGGTTTCAAGACCTTGCTTCATCATCCACGGCGGCAATATCCCAGGGCCGGGCCTATTATTGGTTAGGGCGTAGCGAAACAGGCGCCTCCGCCCAACAGGATTACGCCCGCGCAGCTATGTACCCTGACACGTTTTACGGACAGCTTTCGGCCCTAGCCCTTGGCGAAACGCCGCAGGAATTGGCGGCAAGGATCAAATCTGTTCAGGAACCAAGCTTTTCCGCTCAAGATGCGCTGGATTTCGGCCTGGGTGAGCTGCCCCGCGCCGCTGTGCTGCTGGTGCAGATGAACGACCCGCATGATGCGCAAATCTTCCTCGACCGGATCGGCCAAACAGCCTTGGACGACAAATCCCGCCTCATGGCCGCCCGGCTGGCGCTGGGGCTGGGTTTTCCGCAATCTTCTGTCGCCATCGCGCGGCTTGCGGGCATTTCCGGGCAGATGCTGGTGCAGGAAGGCTGGCCCGTTCCCTATAATCCGCCAGCTTCCATTCTGGACCCGGCGATTTCCCTCGGCATCATGCGCCAGGAAAGCAGCTTCAACCCTATCGTGGTCTCCGGCGCCGGTGCTGTCGGGTTGATGCAGTTGCTTCCCTCCACGGCACAGCGCACCGGCGCGCAATATGGCCTGCCCGCCGATAATCTTTTCGACCCCGGCCAGAACATGGCCCTGGGCGCCACCTATCTTGCCCAGGAGATCAGAAATTTCGGCAATTGCCTGCCGCTTGCCATCGCCGCCTATAATGCCGGCCCAACCAATGTTGCCAACTGGCTGGGCGAAAATGGCGACCCTGAGCTCGGCGCCAACCCCGGCGGCGCCGATATGATTGATTGGCTGGAGGAAATTCCGTTCAGCGAGACGCGCAACTACGTGCAACGCGTATCAGAGAACATTACAATCTATCGTGCCTTGCTTACCGGCTCGGCCACCTCACCCGTCGCGAAATGGCTGCAACAGCCATAACCGCCTGGCGCTTCATCGCGGCGGGCTTCGGCTCGGGCTGGGCCCCAAAAGCGCCGGGTACATTTGGTGCGCTGGTTGGCCTTGCCATCGGCTCTCTGTTACTGGCGGTTGGCCATCTGGCGCTGCTGACCGGCATTATTTTGGCCATCGCACTCGGTATCTATGCCATTCGTCAACTGCCCGAGGCGAAAATCGACCCCGGCTGGATCGTCATCGACGAAATCGCCGGGCAGATGATCCCGCTCCTGGCGTTACGCGGTTTCAACCTCCCGGGGGCGTTGCTGGCTTTCGTGCTGTTCCGGCTGTTCGACATCTGGAAACCATGGCCGGTAAGCTGGGCCGACCGGCAAAAGGATGAATTCGGCATCATGGGTGACGATATCATCGCCGGGCTCATCGCTTTGGCAGTCCTGCTTATCCTTCAAAGGGTGTTACCCCTATGAACGCCGCCACACTGATCGATCTTTATAAAACCAAAGGCATAGCCCTGGCCACCGCGGAAAGCTGCACGGGCGGCCTGGTCGCCGGTGCCATCACTGCCATTTCCGGCGCTTCAGCTGTGTTCACTCACGGCTTCGTAACTTACGCCAACAAGGCAAAAACCCAGATGCTCGGTGTGCCTGAAGCAATGCTCGCCACTCATGGCGCTGTCTCAGCCCAGGTGGCTCAGGCCATGGCGGAAGGCGCGCGCGCGCGCGCAGGCACCCACGCCGCCGTCTCGGTCACCGGCATTGCAGGGCCGGATGGCGGTAGTGCGGAAAAACCGGTCGGCACCGTCTGGTTCGGCCTGGCCACCGCTGAAAGCAGTTTTGCCGAGCACCAGTTTTTCACCGGCAACCGGGACGAAATCCGCGCCCAAGCGGTGGCTTTTGCCCTGACCTTAGCCGCCCGCGCGGCCACAATAAACGGAGACTGAGATGAGCAGAACGCTAGGCGCATGGGATAAGGCAAAGCAGGAAGGCCGGAAATTGGCTATGGTCACCGCCTACGACATAACCGCCGCGCGCCTCGCCGAAGCCGCAGGCATAGACGCGCTATTAGTCGGCGACTCTCTCGGTATGGTCGTAGGTGGGGAGGTTGATACGCTGCGCGTCAGCCTGGAACAGATGGAATACCATACCGCCATTGTTGCCAAAGCCGTTACCAAGCCGCTGGTGATGGCAGATCTGCCCTTTGGCAGTTTCGAGGAAAGTCCTGTGCAAGCTTTCACTGCCTGCGCCAGGCTGTTAAAAGCCGGTGCGCAGATCGTGAAGCTAGAGGGTGGCGCCACAATGGTGGAAACAATCGCCTTTCTCTCCCGCCGCGCCGTGCCGGTCTGCGCCCATATCGGGCTCACACCCCAGCACATACGCCAGATCGGTGGCTTCAAGCGCCAAGGTAAAACGCCGGAGGCCGCGGCACAATTGCTCGAGGATGCCCTCGCCCTTGCCGATGCCGGAGCAAGGCTGTTGCTTATGGAGGCTATTCCCTCGGCACTCGCAGCGGAAATCACCGCGAAAGTGCCCATTCCCACCATCGGCATCGGTGCCGGGCCAGGAACCAATGCGCAGGTGCTGGTGCTTCACGATGTGCTGGGACTCAACCCAGGCAGCGCACCCTCCTTCGCCAAAAAATATCTGGATGGCGCCGGCCTCATTACCAAGGCCCTGGCCGAGTATGTGCGCGAAGTACGAGAAGGCCAGTTTCCGGTGTAAGCGCCTTTCAATCCGGCATATTATCGATTAGCCTCGGCCCATACTGGCTGCTTCAACCAGGCCGATGAATTTTTACATGGGTGGCTTCAGCATGCGCGCAACGCAAAAAAGGCGTTTGTTTTCCGGCAAGCATCGCGGCGGGGGAAACAGGCTGTTTACCAGTCTTGCCTTGCTGGCCGCGCTGGGCGCACCGGCGAATGCCTCGGTTCTCCTGCAGGGCTACAAGGCACTACCGAGCACCCTTACTCAACCGGACTGGAACGCCTTCCAAACCGCGGCACAATCCCTGCTTAACGAGGTTCCCGCGGCGCCGGGGCAAAGCCAGTCCTGGCAAGGCCCCAGCGGTGCCTCTGGCAAGCTGACGATCAAAAGCGTGTACGAGAAACACGATATGCCCTGCCGCGAGGTGAGCACCCTGTTCAGCGCCAAAACCGGCACGGGCGGCCATCATTATCTACTCAATCTTTGCCGCAACCCGGCGGGGGATTGGAAGCTGGCCGACTGACACAAACGTTCCCGCGTCGCTCTCCGGCGTGTGGCGTGCCAATAAAAAAGGGGGCTTGCGCCCCCTTTTTGCGAAACTCAGTGTTTAACCCTTAAGCCGGAACCTGCCCCAGGCCGGACGCTTCCGGCTTCGGTGCCGCTGTCGGCACCGAGCCGCGGCGGTTGTTATTATCCGGCATTGGCTCATCCACCACCTTGCGAACGATCTTCTCGCCGCGCAGCACCATCTGGATTTCGTCACCGGAAAGGGTTTCATATTCCAGCAGCCCCTGGGCCAGACGCTCCAGATCCTCGCGCCGCTCCGTCAGGATACGCTTCGCCTCGGCATAAGCATGGTCGATGATCCGCCGCACCTCGTCATCAATCTCCCGCGCCGTCGCCTCGGAAACATTCTTCGCACCACCCATGGAATGGCCGAGAAACACCTCCTGCCCGTTATCAACATAAGAGACCATGCCGAGCTTCTCGGACATGCCCCATTCCGAGACCATGCGCCTTGTCGTATCGGTCGCCATCTTGATGTCGCCGGACGCACCGTTGGAAACCTTATCCGGCCCAAACACCAATTCCTCCGCCGCACGCCCGCCCATGGCCATGGTTAGCTGCTGCAATAACTTCAGCTTGCTCATGGAATAGCGGTCGCCCTCCGGCAGGCTCATCACCATACCCAGCGCCCGGCCGCGCGGAATGATGGTCGCCTTATGCACGGGGTCGCATTCCGGCAGGGTAATCGAGCAGATTGCGTGCCCACCTTCATGATAGGCGGTCATCTTCTTCTCATCGTCGGACATGACAAGCGAGCGGCGTTCAGCCCCCATCATCACCTTGTCCTTGGCGTGCTCGAACTCCGCCATGGCGACCACGCGCTTGCCAATGCGCGCAGCAAGCAACGCGGCCTCGTTCACCAGATTGGCGAGATCAGCGCCCGAGAAGCCCGGCGTGCCACGCGCGATGGTCTTGGCGTCTACATCCGAAGCCAGAGGCACCTTGCGCATATGCACTTTCAGAATCTTCTCGCGGCCGGTCACATCCGGGTTCGGCACCACAACCTGGCGGTCGAACCGGCCCGGGCGCAGCAGCGCCGGGTCCAGCACGTCCGGCCGGTTGGTGGCGGCGATCAAAATCACGCCTTCATTGGACTCAAACCCGTCCATCTCCACCAGCATCTGGTTCAGGGTCTGCTCGCGTTCATCGTTACCACCACCGAGACCAGCACCACGGTGGCGGCCTACAGCGTCGATCTCATCGATGAAGATGATGCACGGCGCGTTCTTCTTGCCCTGTTCGAACATGTCCCGCACGCGGGACGCACCCACGCCAACGAACATCTCCACGAAATCAGAGCCCGAGATGGTGAAGAACGGCACATTCGCCTCACCCGCGATAGCGCGGGCCAGCAGCGTCTTGCCCGTGCCGGGCGGCCCCACCAGCAAGCACCCTTTCGGAATTTTACCACCCAGGCGCTGGAATTTCTGCGGGTCGCGCAGAAATTCCACAATCTCTTGCAATTCGCCCTTGGCTTCGTCGATCCCGGCCACGTCCTCAAACGTCACCCGGCCCTGCTTTTCCGTCAGCAGCCTGGCGCGCGACTTGCCAAAACCCATGGCCCGCCCGCCCCCGCCCTGCATCTGGCGCATGAAGAAAATCCACACACCCAATATCAGCAGCATCGGCGCCCAGTTAAGCAGCGCCCGCAGCAGCGGGTTCATGGTGTCCCCTTCCGGCTTCGCAGTCACGTTTACTCCGGCGTTGGTTAACTTAGACACCAAAGACGGATCAGACGGCGCATAGGTCTCAAAGCTTTTTCCATCCTTGGTGCTGCCGGTAATGTCGTTACCAGTGATAACAACACTTTGAATTTGGTTGTTTTTAACCTCGTCAAGGAAGCTGGAATAGGCAATTTCGGATGAGTCGTTTTGTGTGCTGGATGGCTGAAGCACGTTAAACAGCACAACCAGAAACAAAGCCACGACAACCCACAGTGCAATATTTCGACCCAGATTATTCATCTAGACTTTCCAATTCTTTCAACAGGTCCCCCCGCCCTCTTTGAGGCACGAGGTTCTCCTTGAGCTCACTTGGGCATATTGCGCAGAATTCCTAGCCCAGCACAAATAAATCGTAAGTCAGGTTAGGCCTGAAAAGGCCGTGCCGTGGCGGGTATCGGCGGGCGGAAAATAACTGGCGCAGGAAATATTATATTCCCGGACACATCGCGTAACGCCGGAAGGCCGCGCAGCACAAGGCTGGGCAAACCGCCAAATCCACGAAACGCCGCCGCATCCCGGCCGAGCGCGCCAAAGCTCGCCATGCCCTGCGGCTCCATAAGAACGAAGCGCCCGTCCCAAAACGCATGGCTGGCCGCTGGAACAGGTGGAGCGCAAGCTGCTGGCTCCCGCGCCAGCAACCAGCCGGACCCCAGCCTGCCAGCCGGCGCAACACGCACGCCACCCAGCGTCGCCGCACTCAGGCAAGCGGCCATGCGCAAAACTGCCTCGCGCCGGGGGGCATAAGCTTGTCCGCCAATTGTTCTTATCAACACGCTTAATGCAGCAGGCGGCGCTGAGGTAGCATCAAGTACCGCGTAGCCTTCAGGGTAGAGCCGTGCGCGCCGAGCCAAAAAATCCGCAGCTTCCAGTTCCTGCGCCACGCGCCCGGCGGCATCCGCAGGCGGCATACCCTCGCTTGCCTGGCGAATCCTCACCCGCTCGAAATTCATTGATTGATTGGAGGGGTCTTCCACCCATTCCATCCCTACTTCGCGCAGATAATCCCTCAATACGGCCGAACGAATACCCAACAGCGGGCGGATCAGCACCACCTCATTACGGGCACTCCAACCCGCCATGCCTTCCGCACCTCCAGGGCCACGGCGGGCACGCATTGCCACGGTTTCTTTCTGGTCGTCTTGGTGGTGGCCGAGGGCAAGGTGCAGGAACCCTTTTGCCGCCGCCATCTGGGCAAGTGCATCGTGCCGGGCATGGCGGGCGCGCTCCTGCATCGCGGAGCCTGGGCGCAAATTCAAGGCAAGCACATGGCTTTCGATACCTCGCGCAGCCAAGCGGCCAGCAGTCAGTCTCGCTTCACCCGCCGCCTCCTCCCGTAGTCCGTGGTCCGCAATCAACGCCACCATCGCGCCACCCCAGCACCGGCAATAATCCTGGGTCAGTAATGCGAGGGCGGTACTGTCCGCGCCGCCGGAAACAGCAACGGCTAAACGCGGCGCCAGCCCGGCCGGCAGCAGCCGCTCCATTGCCGCTGCAAAGGCATCAGCTACTGACAATGTGCGCGTGTAGACACCGCATCGATCTCGGTCTTCATCCCCGGCGAGGGCGAAGTGAACTGGCTGTTGAGCGAGGCCAGCGTTTCACAGGCTTCCTGATCCTGATGGATCGCGGCAAGCGACGAAGCCAGCCCCAGCATGGAGCGCGGCGCGTAAGTGCCATTCTTATTCATGTTATAGGTGTTATAGTACGCCACCGCGGCACTCTGCGGGTCGCCCTGAGCCGTAAAGCTCTGCGCCTCCAAATACTGCGCCCGATAAGCCTGAGGCGCTGATTTATGGCCAGCAACGATTCCCTGGGCTAATTTTTGCGCGGTGGCGTAATCATGCTTTCCGTAAGCATCGATGGCGGCCTGCAACGCCGCTTTCGGGTCGGTTGGCACCATGGCGGGTGGGGGCGTGGGCGCTAGGGAGGGTGCGGCCCCAGCCTGCGGCGCCCCGGCAGCAGCCTGCCCTCCGGCGGCGCCGTTGCTCATTTGAAACTTCAGATCGCTCAACTCTTTCTCAGTTTGGTCATGCTGGGTCTGGACCTGATGTTGGAGATCCGAAACCTGCCCGTTCAAGCTCTGCACCTGGGCCTGCAACTGCTGCACTTGCGTCAGTAATGTAGGAACCAGCGAGTTCGCCGCCCCACCACTGGAAGGAGGCGGAGCACTTCCCCCCAGAGATGATGCACCATTACCCCCCTGGGTCTGGAGCTGCTGAATTTGCTGTTGCAGCTGCAAAATTTCGTTCTGCAGGGCGATGCCTTCCTGGCTTTGGATCAGCGGCTGAGCATAAGCGCCAAGCGGCATGAGCAGCGTAGCGACAAGGAACGGAACTCTGTAGCGCATTTAAACTCCAGTCTGAGCCTTTTGATGCAAACAAATATAAGTGCAACGGCGCACAAAACAAAACCGGCGGCCTTGCGGACCGCCGGTTTGCTTTACTCACCGGCATCAAAGCCGGAAAGTTAACTGATTACTTGCAGTTCTGCGGGTTGTAACCCTGCACAGAAGTGATCGCGTTGCGGTTCTGCGCATAGGCAGACTCGTCATTGCCAGCCGCAACCGGGCAATCCTTGCCGTAGGAGATCGTCTGAACGCGCGAAGCGGCCAGGCCCTGCGCAACCAGATAATCGCGCGCGGCGTTGGCGCGGCGCTGGCCGAGGGCCAAGTTGTAGGTCTCGGTGCCGCGCTCGTCGGCGTTACCGGCGATCATCACGTTAACGGAGGGGTACTTGGCAAGCCAGGCGGCCTGCTTGCCCAGGGTCGCGTCAGAGTCGCTGGACAGGCTGGATTGATTAAAAGCGAAGAATACGCGATCCCCAACATTGGCAACCAGGTCCTGTTCGGAACCCGGAGCAGGGCCGGTCGAAGCCTCAGCGCCGGTTCCAGTGTTGGAAGCGGTGCTGGCGGGGTTGGAGGAGCAAGCTGCCAGCAGGGCAAGGCCGGCGAAAGCGCCCAGTGCTTTGATTTTCATGGTAGGAACCGATCCCTGTCCGAATGTAAGTGAGCAGAATTTAGCCATTTGGTTGCGTAACCACGATGATTACACAGACCCTGCGGCTGTACTCTCCCCAGATGGGAAGGGTCAAGCGCTACGTTAAGCTAAATTGTTCATCTATCGACGGTTTCTACACCCCCGACGATTTTCTTCACTTCTGTTGATTATTTGTAACACCTTTGAAAAACATGATTTTCAACGAATCGAACCGCATAAACCGCCCCTGGCTTGACATTTTCCGCCGCGCGCGGTCTGCCCTGCCCCGTAAGTCAGAGGCGAATTCAAGATGCAGAGCAATCATTTGAAGGACTTGGTGGAGACAGCACTGCGCGCCATCGCGGCTGCCGATGCGGCTTCGCTGGAGGAACTGCGGGTCTCCCTGCTCGGCAAAAATGGCGATGTGACGTTGTTGTTAAAATCGCTGGGCGGAATGGACGCCGAAGCCCGCAAAGCCGCCGGCGCCGAGATCAACCACGCAAAAACGCAGATCGCCGATGCTCTTTCAGCACGGCGTGCCGTACTGGATTCGCAGGCTTTGGAGCAGCGGCTCATCGCCGAGCGCATCGATGTCACTCAGCCCCCCCGCCCCGATTCATCCGGCGCCATCCATCCACTCTCCCGCACGCAGGAGGAGCTGGCCGCCATCTTCGCCACCATGGGCTTCACCATTGCCGAGGGGCCGGATATCGAGAACGACTGGAACAATTTCACCGCCCTCAACATCCCGTCTCATCACCCCGCCCGGGCGATGATGGACACATTCTACCTAAAAGGCGGCCAGGTGCTGCGCACCCATACCTCCCCGGTGCAGATCCGCACCATGCTGGAATGGGCGAAGACCGAAGGGCTGGGCACTTCCCCCGGCTCCATCCGCATCATTGTACCCGGCCGCACCTTCCGCGCGGACTATGACGCCACCCATTCCCCCATGTTCCATCAGTGCGAAGGGCTGGTGATAGGGGAAGGCATCACGCTCGGCCACCTGAAAGGCTGCCTTATCGACTTCCTGCGCGCCTATTTCGGCATCCCGGAACTGCCGGTGCGGCTGCGTTCCAGCTACTTCCCCTTCACCGAACCCTCAATGGAGGTCGATATCGGCTGGAACCGCAAGACCGGCGAACTCGGCGGCGGGTCGGACTGGCTGGAAATCGGCGGCTCCGGCATGGTGCACCCCAACGTGCTCGCCAATTGCGGCATCGACC
>JAGXAO010000036.1 GCA_018971565.1 Rhodospirillales bacterium | reverse complement strand
GGACCTGGCCAGTTTCGGCCACATTGGCTTCGGTGTCGAAATCCGCGATCTGACGCTTCAGAATCTCGGAGATTTCGGCAGGACGGATCTCCATATCAGGCAGCTCCCTTGAGAGAATAATTCAGCCGGTTAAGGCGAGACTTAAGAGTGGTGTCGTACAGCTTGTCGCCGATTTGCAGTTTCAGCCCGCCCAGCAATGCCGGGTCGGTCTGCTCAACCAGCCGGACGGTGCCATGGCCCGATTCGGCCAGGCGGGCGCGCAATTGGTGGCGTTGGGTATCAGTAAGGCTATGCGCGGAGGTGACAGTGGCCACAACCTCGCCACGGCGGGCGGCGGCGTAGGCGCCAAAACCTTCGATCAGCATTGGAAGGTCGCGCAGGCGGCGATTCGCCACAACCACACCCACGAAATGCCGCACTAGTTCGCAAATACCCTGGGCAGCCAGGGCCTGGTCCAGCGCCGGGCCAATTTTGGCGGTATCAGTCAGCGGATTGGCAATCAACGCGCTTAGCGGCTTATGCGCCTTGATAAGCTGGCCAAGCCCCTGCATCTGAACGGTTGTCTCGTCCAGCGTGCCACGCTCGGCAGCCAGCGCGTAAAGCGCCGCGGCGTAGCGCGCGGCAAGGCCGTTCATACCCATGCCCGTGATCTCGACCAAATTCTTCCCGCCTCTTACTTGCCGTGCTCTGAAATATATTGCCTCTCGGGGAGGCTCGGCGGGGCAGTAACATAGGGTTTCCGGCTCAGCAAGGCCATAAGTGGCGCCTGCTTCAAACGCGGCGAAATGGCCGCGTTTCCTGGGTATCCGCCACAACTCATAAAAACAAATCTTAGCTGTGCTGGCCCAGCGCCGGCACAACGAAATGCAACACCATCACCGCCGCGAAAAGCAGCGCCAGCCAGCCAAACAGCCCGCCAAGCGTACGCATCACCATCATAACCATCAGCGAGATCAGCACCAGCATAAAGCAAAGCTGCCATTGAGGCTCAATAATGCCGAAAAGGGCCATGATTGTGAGCAGAAAACTGTCCACCGCGCCCGCAATGCCCATAACGGTGGCAACGAAGTTCGCTACCAACCCGCTAAACGTACCACTGTTGCCGCCCATCTCCTCCTCCTTTGCCCGACCCCAGCTTTTGGCTATCGGACATCCAATTTATAAATGATTGATTTATTTTTTCAACATTATTTTAGGACCGCACTGAAATTTGATCGCGGCCGGGCAAACGGAAAAAGCCAAGCCAACCCAGCCGCGCTTGTGCTATTCGCGCACGGCGCTTGCACCCTGCTTCGTTTCGCCTTAACCCCGGCCTCCGGTTTTAGTCTTGGGAGTTTTCGCCATGTCCTACAGGGTTGCGGTTGTTGGTGCCACGGGTGCGGTAGGGCGCGAAATTCTCAAAACTCTCGCACAGCGCAATTTTCCGGTTTCCGAGGTGGCGGCACTCGCCTCCGGCCGTTCCGCCGGGCAAGAGGTCTCCTTCGGCGAGGACAAGGTGCTGAAAGTACAGAACCTGGAGACGTTCAATTTCACCGGCTGGGATATTGCCCTGTTCTCCCCCGGCGCCTCCGTCTCCGCCATTCATGCCCCGCGCGCAGGCGCCCAGGGTTGCGTGGTGATCGACAACACCTCCCAGTTCCGCATGGACCCGGACGTGCCGTTGGTGGTGCCAGAGGTGAACCCCCAGGACGTGGCGAAGTTCCACAAGAAGAACATCATCGCCAACCCCAACTGCTCTACCATCCAGATGGTGGTGGCGCTGAAGCCCCTGCACGACCGCTTCAAGATAAAACGCGTGGTGGTGAGCACCTACCAGTCCGTCTCCGGCGCGGGGAAGGAAGGCATGGACGAGCTGTACCAGAACACCAAGGTGTCGTTCGTGAATCAGGCCGCCAACCCGCAAGTGTTCCAGAAAGACATTGCCTTCAACGTCATCCCGCAGATCGACGTGTTCATGGATGACGGCTTCACCAAGGAAGAATGGAAGATGGCGGTCGAGACCAAGAAGATCCTCGACCCGAACGTACCCGTCATCGCCACCTGCGTGCGCGTGCCGGTGTTCATCGGCCATTCCGAGGCGGTGTTTGTGGAATTTGAAAATCCGGTGACCGTGAAGGAAGCCCGGGAGCTGCTGGCCAAAGCACCGGGCGTGGTGGTGGAAGACCGGCACGTGGCGGGCGGCTATATCACTCCCATCGAGTGCCAGGGTGAGGACGCGACCTTTGTTTCGCGTATCCGTAAGGACCCGACCGTGGAGAACGGCCTCGCCTTCTGGTGCGTCTCCGACAATCTGCGCAAGGGTGCGGCCTTGAACG
Organism: Rhodospirillales bacterium; assembly: GCA_018971565.1. Lineage (GTDB taxonomy): Bacteria > Pseudomonadota > Alphaproteobacteria > Acetobacterales > Acetobacteraceae > Acidocella. The sequence goes on along the minus strand of JAGXAO010000036.1, from coordinate 15,028 downwards.
CCGTGCAGATCGCGGAAGTGCTGGTGGCGCAGGGCTTGCTGAAGAAGGCTGCCTGAGCCCAGGCTTCGTGAAACCGCGCGCCGGGCATCTCATGCCGGCCGGGCTGGTGCTGGCGCTTCTTGCGGCGCAGGCCGCCGGTATTCTGGCGGGGCAAGCCTTTTTGCCCCAGCATGGTCACACCCCGCTGGCGCAACGCCTTCTTTCGTGGGACGGCAGGTTCTATTTCGCCATCATGCAGCAGGGCTATGCATGGGTGCCCGCTGCCGCGCATACGGCGCAGAGCATCGCGTTTTTTCCCATGCAGCCGCTGCTGGAATATGCCGGCGCGGTGTTTTCAGGCCGGGCCAGCCCCCTGCCCCCGCTGCTTATCTCACTGGCTTGCGGCGCGGCTTCCATCTTCGCCTTCCACGCCCTGGCGCGCGAGGCGCTTAACCCGCGCGCTGCCAGCTTTGCCACTGCCCTGTTCGCATTCTGGCCTGCCAGCAGTTTTTTCATCATGGGCTACCCCACCGGGTTAATCTCGCTCTGCGTCATCGGCGCGTTGGGCGCACATCTGCGGGGGCAATATTGGCGTTCGGCGCTATGGTGCGGGCTGGGCAGTGCGGCCGCACCCACCGTGGTTTTCGTGGCTGCCGCGCTGTATCTGGAACGCGGGGTTGCCCTGCTGCGCCAGGGCGCCACGGCAAGGCGCGTAGCCCATCTGGTGGCCTGGGCGTTGCTCTGCGTCAGCGGTCTCATCGGGTTCATGCTCTATCAGCAATGGCGCTTTCATGACGCGTTGGCCTTCATCCATGCGCAAGCCGCCTGGGGCACTGCACCCGCTTTTGCCGCGCGCCTATACCGTCTGGCGGACTGGCATTGGTATATCCAGCAAGCTAATGCCGGGCGGCATGAAATCGCCCAGGGGCTGGCTGCATGGCGAGCCGGGGAGAAGACGCCGGGAATGACCGCCATCGAAGCTGGCGTGCAACGCTGGATCAACAGCTTTAGCATGATCGTGGCGGTTCTTGGCCTGGCCATCGCCAGCGCCGTGCTGTGGCGGCGCGCTTTCATCATTGCCCTGGCCGGATGGTTCGTGTTCGTGGGCTATGTTTGGTTCATATTTTCCACCGACCAGAACATGCTCTGTGTGCCGCGTTTGCTCTACCCGGCCATCGCGATCTTTCTTGGCTTTGGCTGGCTGGCCGGGCGTGCGCCAACCCTTGGGCGCGCCGTGCTGGCGCTCTCGCTATTCGCCACCGGGCTGGAAGCCGCCTTCGCCGCCGGGGGTTACTGGGTGGTATAGGGCTTATTGTCCCACGGCCTGCGGCGCATCTCCTCCTCGGCATCGGCACGGGAAAGGCCGATATCGGCCAACATCCGCGCATCCATCCGGGCAATCGCCCGCCGCCCCTCGATCATTTGGTGCATCGACACCAGAGCGCCCCATACAAGCCGCGCGCCACTCGCCAAGGATGGCAGCCTGATTAACCTGACACCGCTGATAACCTGAAGCATGACTTCGTTCCGTGCATGATTTCGCTTCGGAACAGCTAGGCCGCCGCGCTGAATAAGAGAAACGAATTGTTTTTATCACAAAAATCATATATTCTTATTTCATGCTGCCATCGGCCCTGGACCCAGACCTTCTCCGCGCCTTTATCTATGTGGCGGAGGAGCGTAACTTCACCCGTGCGGGCAGCCGCGTGGGCCGCACCCAGGCCGCCATTTCCATGCAGATTCGCAAGCTGGAGGATATGCTGGGCAAAACCCTTCTGCGTCGTGGCCGTGGCGAGGGCATAGATCTTACCCCGCACGGGCAATATCTGCTGGAGCGTGCCCGGGAACTGCTGGCGATGAACGATTCCATCTGGTCCGCCTTCCAGGCGCCGGATGTAAGCGGCACGGTGCGCCTGGGCACACCGGACGATTACGCCCTGCAATTCCTGCCCACAGCACTGCGCCGTTTCGCCGAAACGCACCCGGCGGTGGAGGTGGAGGTGGTATGCCTGCCCTCCACCGAATTGATGGCGCGGCTGAAAACCGGGCAGCTTGATCTTTCATTGATCTCCGAGGGGCACGAGGCCCGGAACTGGCCCGCAAAACCGCTTATCAAAGGGCCGCTGGCCTGGATCACCTCCACCCGCTTTTCGCCCCACCGGCTTAATCCCTTGCCACTGGCCCTGGCCGAGCAGGATTGTAGCTGGCGGCGGGATGCGCTGAAGGCGCTGGAACAGATCAAACGCCCTTACCGGATCGCTTATATCGCGGGCAGTGCCATAGGCTCAATGGTGCCGGTGCTGGCCGGGCTGGCTGTTACCTGCGCCATTCCCTACCATTTGCCGGAGGGTACCCGCCGCATGGCGCCCGGCGAGGACGATTTGCCTCTGCTGCCGAATTTCTCGGTCCTGATTTTGCAGGGCCGCTCACCCAACCAGCCCGTTACAAACCGCCTGGCGGAATATATTGAGGCGGCTGCGTTGCGCGAGGCGCAGGCGGCCGGCTGGGTAAGCTAGCTGCCAGGCGAAAGCTCGATCTCGGCGGAAACATTCGCGGTTACGGTTACATTGTCCGGGGCGGATTGTGGGGCCGGGGCGGCGGCCATCATCATCATGCGCGGCATGGGTGGCACCGGCCCGCCGCCAGTGTTCACGTTCAGTGTTTTCAGTGCACCCACCTTCTCGTGCAGCGCGTCCGCGATATCATCGGCCTGGGCGCGCAGTTGCGCCAGCGCGTCGCGGATGGCTTCGCGCTGGGCCTGGTTCTGCCCGGCCTCGGAAAGATCGCCGCTTAAACCGTTCAACAGCAGCCCGTTCGCCTGCAACTTCGCCAGCAGGGCGGTGAAGGGCTTGTCCGGTACACCATTCTTGGCGGGCTGAGTGAGTGTAAGGCTCTGTTGGGCGGTGAATTGCGGCGCCGTCTGGCCGTCTGGCGTGCTGGTATAGCTGTTATAGCCGCCGGTGGTTACCACCACGCCCGGCACAGCTTTCGCCGCCGCCATGGCATTGGCCACTGCCTGGTTTACTACCGCTTGCGCGCTCGCGGCATCGGGCTTCACGGCCTGCACGTTGAAATTCGCCACCGCTTCATCCGGTTCCGCCTGGGCGGCGCCATTTGCGCTGAGGGTCAGGGCCGTCTGCGCCGTGGCGGGCAGCGCCAGCCCGGTGAGAACCGGAACCAGAAACAGATATTTCAGCGCCATTTGCTCTCCTCTCGGGCTGTTCAGCCTTGCAATATTGCCTCCGCCCGCGCGAGATCCGCCGCGGTGGTGATCTTGAAATTATCCTCCGAGCCCTGGACCATCTCTACCCGCAGCCCGGCATGTTCGGCAATCATCGCGTCATCGGTGAAGTCTGTCTCCGGCGCGGTTAGCACGGCGTGGCGATGGGCGTGCAAAATATCCTTATAGCGGAAACCCTGTGGCGTCTGCGCCCGCCATAACCCCGCGCGACTCACCGTGCCCGTCACCACGCCCTCATCCACCCGCTTCAGCGTATCCGCCAGAGGCACGCCGGCAATGGCGGCGGCACCGCGTTGCAGCACTTCCAGCACGGTGGAGATTGTCTCAATCCCGATAAAGGGCCGCACCGCGTCGTGGATCAGCACTGTTTCAGGCATCAGCGCGCCAACCGCCTCCAGCCCCAGGCGCACGGAATCCTGCCGCTCCTTACCGCCGAAGCGAACCGCCAGCAGTTTTTCCAGCCCGGCGGTGGCGTCATCATATAGCGCCTGGTCATCCGGGTGGATGAGCACCTGCACCGCGTCGATAGCCGGGTGCCGGGCCAGCGCCTGGATGGTGTGGCGCAGAATGGGCTGCCCCGCCAAAGGCAGATATTGCTTCGGCAATGGCCCACCAACCCGGTACCCGCGCCCCGCCGCGACGATGAGCCCGATATTCATGTGGCCAAAGCAGCTTTCTGCGCGGCGAACAATTCCGCCGCACCTTTACGCGCCAGCCCCAGCAGCGCGTTGAAGGCGCGTTCATCGAAAGTGGATTTTTCCGCCGTGGCCTGGATTTCCACGATGCCACCGGCCGCGGTGAGAATGAAATTCGCATCCGCATCCGCAGCCGAATCCTCGGCATAATCCAGGTCCAGCACCGGGTTGCCCTGGTAGATGCCGCAGGAAATAGCCGCCACCTGCCCGATGAACGGGATGGATTTGATTACGTTTTTTTCCCGCAGCTTCCTGTAGGCCAGAGCCAGGGCCACATAGGCCCCGGTGATGGAGGCGCAGCGCGTGCCACCATCGGCGTTCAGCACGTCGCAATCCAGCGTGATGGTAATCTCGCCCATTGCCTTGCGGTCTAACACAGCGCGGAGCGAACGCCCGATGAGGCGCTGGATTTCCTGCGTGCGGCCCGATTGCTTGCCACGCGCGGCCTCGCGTTCGCCGCGCGTATGGGTGGCGCGGGGCAGCATGCCGTATTCAGCGGTCACCCAGCCCTCACCCTGGCCCCGCATGAAAGGCGGCACCCGGCCTTCAACACTGGCGGTGCACAGCACTTCCGTATTGCCCATGCGGATCAGCGCCGAGCCCTCGGCATGGCGGGAAAACCCGGTTTCGATGGAAACCGCACGCATCGCGTTGAACTCTCTGCCTGAGGGCCGCATAGTTACACTCCTTATTCGTCTCAGCCGTGCTATTATCCGAGCCAAGCCCGATGGACCATAGACCCAAATCTGCTTTGCCCCGCCTTCCGCCAGGGCTTGATATACGCTCCGCCGCGGTTTTGCGGGAGATTGTGGAACAATATGTGGAAACCGGCGAGCCCGTGGGCAGCCGCACGCTCTCCCGCCTGCTGCCGCACAGGCTTTCCCCCGCCACCATCCGCAACGTGATGGCGGACCTGACTGATGCAGGGCTGCTTTTCTCACCCCACACCTCCGCCGGGCGGCTGCCGACCGAGCGGGGGCTGCGGCTGTTCGTCGACGGGCTGCTGCAATTCGGTGAGCTTTCAGAGGATGAACGGGCCCACATCAACCTTGCCCTCGCCCGCTCAGGACGCTCCATGCAGGATATGTTGCGGGAAGCCTCATCTCTGCTCTCCGGCCTTTCTGCGGCCGCCGGGCTGGTGCTGGCGCCCAAGGGCGAGGGGCCAGTAAAGCATATCGAATTCGTGCCGCTCTCGCCCGGGCGGGCATTGGTGGTGCTGGTTTCGGCCGATGGGCAGGTGGAAAACCGCATCATCGAAACGCCACCTGGCCTGCCGCCAAGCGCCCTGCAACAAGCAAGCAATTTTCTGAATGCCCAGCTTTCCGGCCTTACTCTGCCGGAACTGCGGCGGCGGATGGATGCAGAGCTGGCGGCAGATCGCTCCACGCTGGATGAGCTGACCAGTGCGGTCATCGATGCCGGCCTTGCCTCCTGGGGCTCGGAAGGGCGCTCTGGCTCGTTGATTTTGCGTGGCCAGGGGCGGTTGCTTGAGGATATCGATCAGCTTGAAAAACTTAGCGCCATTCAGGCTTTGTTTGAACGGCTTGAGACCGAGGAGACGCTGCTGAAGCTGCTGGACCTCGCTGATGAATCCGATGGTGTGCGGATTTTTATCGGCGCAGAATCCGGCCTGTTCGGCACCGCCGGGGTTTCGATGATCGTGGCGCCGGCGCGGAATGCGCAGGACCGTATCGTGGGGGCAATCGGCGTGATCGGACCAACGCGGATCAATTACGGCAAAATCATCCCGGTTGTGGATTATACCGCGCGGGTGATCGGACGGTTATTGGGTTAGCAGCCGCCTTCTTGTAAAGGACGGCTGCTATTTAATCATTCAATTAGTTAATTTCCGCCATTGCCGCTGTTATCGCCGCCATTCACGGCAATGCCCACGAACAAGGCCTGGCCCTGGCGGACAATGCGCAGTGCCACCGCACCGGCACCGGATTTGCGGGCCTCGTTAATGGCGGAAACAGCTTCATCCGGGCTGGTGACATCCGTGGGGCCCACACCCACCAGCAGATCACCCTGCTGGAGCCCCGCCTGATCAGCCAAAGAGTTCGGCTTCACATTTACGATCACAGCGCCCGTGGCATCCTGCGGCAGGTTGAGCTGGTTGCGCAGATCTGGCGTTAATGGCGCAAGGGTAAGGCCCAGCGCACCATGCGAGGCCGATTGCTGGCTGCTGGCGCCGCCCTGGCCACCCTGCTGGAAGCTGGCATCCGGGTTATTCGGCATCTCTTCCACCGCCACCGACACATCCTTCTTGGCACCGCCGCGCAGGTAAGTGATGTCGGCCTTGGCCGAAGGATCGACATTGGCAATGTCTGAGGCCAGATCGCCAGGACTTTTCACCGCCTGGCCGTTTACCGCGGTAATCACATCACCCGGCTTCAGCCCGGCCTTCGCCGCGGGGCTGTTCGGCGCTATCGCCGCGATCAGCGCGCCGTCGTTATTCGGGTTGTCCATTGGTAGCTTCAGCGCCTGCGCCATCTGCGGCGAGATCATCTGCGCCGAGACGCCCAGGAACCCGCGCGTAACCTTGCCATGCGCGATAAGCTGCGTGACCACACGCTTGATCATGTCTGACGGGATGGCAAAGCCAATGCCAACAGAACCACCGGTAGGCGAAAGAATGGCGGTGTTGACACCGATCACCTGGCCTTCCTGGTTCAGCAATGGTCCGCCGGAATTGCCTTCATTGATCGGTGCATCGGTCTGGATGAAACGGTCATACGGCCCATCGCCGATATCGCGCCCCAGGGCGGAGACAATGCCGGTGGTAACCGTGTTGCCCAGGCCGAACGGGTTGCCCATGGCGATAACCCACTGGCCAGCCGCGACATCCTTCGAATCGCCGAGCTCGACATAAGGCAGTGGCTTACCGGCTTCGATTTTCAATACCGCAAGGTCGGTTTTGGGATCCGTGCCGATGATTTTGGCTGGAAAATCAAGCCCGTCGGAAAGGGTTACCGTGACCGTTTTGGCGTCCTTCACGACATGGTTATTGGTGACGATGGTGCCGTTGGAATTGATGATGAAACCAGACCCCTTGGCCTCAACCGCCTGAGGCTGCTGTTGCGGGCCCATGCCCCCGAACGGAAAGCCAGGCGGGAAGCCGGGGATTTGCGGAAAGCCCGGTGGCAGACCATTCTGGGCCTGGCTATCGTTATCACCGTCATCATCCGTATCCGAAGCGTTATCGACCTTCAGTTTTACGTCAACCGACACAACCGCGGGCATGATCTTTTTAACCAGGGCGGAAAAATCCGGAACCGGGGTGAAGCCCTGCTGCACAGACTGGGTCGCATCCAGAGACGTATCCGCCGCGCGCGCCGGCGAAGCGCCAACAGCAACCAGAGCGGTTGCACCCAGCAAAGCGCAAAGGGCGGCCGGGCCACGGGAATGAGCTAATTTCATGCGTTTTTCTCCTGCGTCTGACTGAACTGCTGACGTCTGCTTTCAAGCAATCGTGTTTCAAATGGCACAGGGGCAGCATGATCTCAATTGTAACAAGGCCAGGGGTTACATTTCTTCACCCCTGATACGCCGCCGTTTCAATTTGAGAGCAGAATGCGAACCTAACGGTTCATGAGCACCGAAATCTGCGCTTTTTCCAGCACGTGACGTGTGGTTCCACCCAGAATAAGCTGACGCAGGCGAGAGGCGGTGGAATAAGCGCCCATGGACATCAGATCCGCCCCAAATTCAGCCGCCGCCGCCAGCAGCCCTGCCCCGGTGTTTTTATCAATGGCACTGAAGGTGGTGATGCCCGCCTCCACACCGTGGTGAGAGATGTATTCCCGCACCTCCTGCGCGCTGGGACCGGGGCGGTTATAATCCTCGGACACCAGAATCCGCACCGCCTGCACCTGGCGGACGAAGGGCATGACAGACCCCAGCGCCGAGGCCGCGTAGGCAGTGCCGTTCCAGGCGATGGCGATGCGCTTGCCGATGCTGGCGGGCGGAATGACCGGGGCCAGCAGCACGGGCCGCCCTGAATCGAACAACACTGCATGCAACGCCTCGGCCGCCGCCACATCCTCTCCCGCCAGCGGGTGCGGCACAATGGTAAGGTCCGCCAGCCGCGCCTTGTAGGCGACCACCTGTTCCTCCCGCCCGGCGAGGGTGGTGAAGCTTGCACTCGGCTCGATGGCTCCACGAATGGCGGCACCCACCTGCACGGCAGCCTCTTGGGCCGCGCTGGTAAACATCTCCTTAAGTTCGTGTTCGCGCACGCTGCCTTCGCGCTCGGTGGCGGTTATCATGTCCTCGATCAACGCGCTGGAAAGCCCTTCACCCGCGAAGGGAGCGATCTCGCGCGTATCCGCCTGGACATGCAAAACCTCCAGATGCGCGTTCCACATACGCGCCAGCAAAAGCCCCACTTGCAATGCCGCCCCGGCAGACGCCGTGCTGTTGACTGGCAGCAGAAACTTGCGAACTGACATGATATGGCGCCTCACCGGATAAGAGCGATACGGTGCAGTTTGCACCCGCCACCGGAAAAGACAAAATTATAACATGTCGCGCAGGCGAAACCAGGTGGTTGCAAGCAACAAGGCTGGCGTACGCAGCAGCGCGCCGCCGGGGAAGCGCGCATGCGGAATGCTGGCAAACACATCGAACCGCGCCGATTGCCCGGCTACAACCTCCGCCGCAAGCTTGCCCGCCAAGCCGGTGAGCGCCAACCCATGGCCGGAGAAGCCCTGCAGAAACAAGATGTTGGGCGCAAGGCGGCCGAAATGCGGCGTGCGGTTGCGGGTAATATCCACAAATCCGCCCCAGGCAAATTCCACCTTGGCGTTTTTAAGCTGCGGGAACACCGAAACGGCGCGCTTGAGCATCGCCGCGCCCAGATTGGGTGGCTGCAATTTGGAATAGGACACCCGGCCGCCAAAGAGCATACGGTCATCGACTGAGCGGCGGAAATAATCCAGCACGAAATTCACATCCGCCACCGCCTCGTTGCCGGGGATGAGGGTGCGCACATCCTCGCGCTGTTCCGTGGCCATGACATAGGTGCCGACGGGCATGATATAACCGTCGAGCTTTTGCTCTAACCCGTTGAGGTAAGCGCCGCCCGCGATGATAAGAAATTTCGCGCGTACCTTGTGCGGCCCGGCATGCAGGATGACGGGGTCACCATGCTCGGCGCGGGTGACAGGTGAATGCTCGAAAATGCGCGCGCCCGCCGCCTGCGCCGCTTTCGCCAGACCCAGCGTATAGTTGAGCGGATGCAGATGCCCGGCGAGCTTGTCTTCAAGTGCCGCGATATAGCGCGGGCTGTTCAGCCGGGCGCGCAGCTCCGCCCCTTCCAGCAGCCGCCCCGCCGGCGCGCCGAGCCTGGCCAGCTCCTCCTGCTCCTGCTTCAGCTCGCGCACCTGGCGCGGCTTTAGCGCCGCGTGCAGGTAGCCGATTTGCGGGTCGCACGGGATGGCATGGCGCTGGATGCGCGCATGCAGCAAATCCACCGCCTCCACCGACATGTCCCAAAGTTTTCTGGCCTCACCTGCGCCAACCAGATTCGTAAGCTTGTGCATGGAGGCGCTGAAGCCCGGCAGCGCCTGCCCGCCATTGCGGCCTGAGGCGCCCCAGCCAATTTCATGGGCCTCCAGCAGCACCGGGTTGAAACCCTGTTCCGCCAGATGCAGCGCGGCGGAAACACCGGAGATGCCCCCACCGACGATCGCCACATCGGTTTCGATATCCGCATCCAGCGCGGGCGCGGAAAACTCCACGCGCCGCGTGGCCTGGTAGTAATTATTCTGCATGGGCGCTTAAACGTTCAGCAGCAGATGCTCGCGTTCCCACGACGAAATAACCCGCAGATAGGTTTCGTATTCCAGGCGCTTCACCGCCACCAGAACATCCACCAGCTTGTCGTCCAATATCTCACGAATTGGTTTTGAAGCGTCCATAAGATCCAGCGCATGGGAAAGCTCGCGCGGGAGCGTGTATTCGCCCGAATAAGCCGAACCGATTTGTTCAGGCGGGGCCTCCAACTCCTCGATCATGCCGAGATAACCGCAGGCCAGCGTGGCCGCGAAGGCGAGGTAAGGGTTGGCATCCGCCCCGGGCACGCGGTTTTCCACACGCATCGCCGCCGCATCGCCAAAGGGCACGCGCAAGCCGCAGGTGCGGTTGTCGTATCCCCATTGCAGATTGATGGGCGCGTTGGAGAAGCGCGTGAGCCGGCGGTAGGAATTCACGTTCGGCGCGAAAATCGGCATCACCGCTGGAATATATTTCTGCAAGCCCGCGAGATAGGATTTGAACAGCTTGCTGGCTTTGCCGTCCGGCCCGGCGAAGAGATTCTGGCCGGTTTTCGGGTCCACGATGCTCTGGTGCACATGCATGGCACTGCCTGGCTCGCCACCCATGGGCTTGGCCATGAAGGTGGCGTAAATGTTGTGGCGCAGCGCTACCTCCCGCACTGTGCGTTTGAAGAGAAACACCTGGTCCGCGCGGTGCAGCGGGTCGCCATGCAGCAGGTTGATTTCCACCTGTGCGGCACCCTCCTCGTGGATCAGCGTATCGAGATCCATCTCCTGCATGTCGCAGAAATCGTACATTTCCTCGAACAGCGGGTCGAATTCGTTCACCGCGTCGATGGAATATGCCTGCCGCCCAGTTTCCTGCCGGCCGGAGCGCCCGACGGGCGGGACCAGCGGGTAGTCAGGGTCGGTATTGCGGCCGACGAGATAGAATTCCAATTCCGGGGCCAGCACCGGCTGCCAGCCTTTGTCCTCGTAGAGTTTCAACACGCGCTGCAGCACTTGCCGGGGGGCTATCGGCACCGGGGTGCCGTTCGCGTATTGGCAATCATGAATGATCTGCGCGGTGGGCTCATGCGCCCAGGGAACAAGGCGCACGGTTGCGGCATCCGGGATCAGCTTGATGTCGATGATCGCGGGGTCGGTAAGTTTATCCGCCGGATCGTCAGGGTATTCACCGGTAACGGACTGGATGAAAATGGCCTCCGGCAGGCGTGGCGCGCCGCCTTTAAGGAACTTCTCGGCAGGCATGATTTTGCCGCGCGGAATGCCGGTGATGTCCGGCACGAGGCACTCAACCTCGGTGATGCGGTGTTCCTCGAACCATTCCTTAAGATCGATCTTGCTGTTCATTTGGCCTCCATTGCGGAAAACGTGACGGCATGAGGCGCGCTTCCGCAGAATATTTCAGAATTTGGCAGCTTGCCCGCATTTGCAACGGCAAACAGGTGGTGGCCACGACCCCGGCGCGCGCCAGGAGAATGGCATCAACCCGCGCTTCCTACCGGAACTCTGAAAACGTTTATTTTTATACGGCCGGGGATTCCACAGCACGCAAATCCTCAATCCTTGTTGGCGTCTTAGTCTCGCTTAATAGCCTGAGACGCGTCAAGAATATTCGCAAGGAGATTTTTTATGCCACCGCTTTTTATTGCAGACAGAAGCAATTTAAGCGAAGATCGTTGAATATCCTAAACGCATGGATGGGCTGTTATGTCATTGGCCTTACAGGGCAACCAAATGTCTGACGATATAGGGACCAGACTGAAGCTGGTCCGGCAGATTTTCGGGCTGACCCAGCGGGAATTGGCCCGCCGGGCCGGGGTGACCAATGGCGCCATTTCGCTGATTGAGCAGAATCGGGTCAGCCCGTCGATCTCGTCACTTAAAAAAATACTCGACGGCCTGCCCCTCTCCCTCGCGGATTTTTTCACGCTGGATTTTTCTCCCTCCGGCAATGTGTTCTTTGCCGCCGAGGAGCTGACAGAGATTGCCTATCAACCAGAAATTTCCATGCGCCTGGTTGGCCGCCAGACCAAGGGGCGAGCACTGGGAATGCTGCGGGAGGTTTACCAGCCTGGCGCCGACACCGGAGACACCATGCTGCGCCATGAGGGCGAGGAATGCGGTATTGTGGTGGCAGGCAGCCTTATGGTTACGGTGGGGGCGCAGGAGCGCATGTTGAACCCCGGCGATGCGTATTATTTCCGGTCGGACATTCCGCACCGCTTCCGCAACCAGGGAAGCGAGCCTTGTGTGCTGATAAGCGCCAACTCGCCGCCGACATTCTGATGAACCTAACCGGCGGCTGCCTGTGCGGCGGCGTAACCTACCGGCTGGACCACGAAGCTGGTGACGTGGCGGATGTATGTTTCTGCCGGGAATGCCGCAAGGCAAGCGGGGCGGCCGCCCTGCCCTGGGTGCAGGTGCCCCCTGCGCGCTTTGCCGTAACCAAGGGGGCGGCCAAGGGCCATGCCTCCTCCCCCGGCGCCACGCGCTGGTTCTGCGGCGATTGCGGTACCCCGCTTTACATGACCGACGCGCAAGGCCGCTCCGTGGGGGTGACACTTGGCACGCTGGATAACCCCGGAGCCATCCGCCCGACGACGCAAGGCTGGGTGTGCGAGCGGGTTTCCTGGCAGAGGCTGGACGAAACGCTGCCGGTTTTCGAAAAATCCCCGCCTTACGATTTGTAGGCGCGCCAAAGCCTCAGCAGCACCGGAGCGGCCAGCACCAAAGCGGCGGCGTTCCAGGTTATGAAGTCCAGGTTTTCCGGGCCTTCGATGATGAAATCCGCCAGCGCCAGCAGCGCCAGCGCCACGCCGGACAGCGTCTCCTCCCAGCCTGACGCTGGGCGGTCCTTGGTCCAGAGCCGCAGCACAGAGGCCATCACCGCGACGATGAACACCGGCATCGGCGCGTCGCGGTAGCGGCCGTCGAACACCAGCAGTGCCTGGAACACCGCGGCCGAGGCCAGAAACAGAAACCAGAGCGAGCCGTAATCGAACCCAAAACGCCCGCGCCGCAGCCTGGCCAGAAATTCCGCCCCGGTGCGGGTGAATGCGGGCGGCCCCCCGGCCAGAAATGCCGCCGCGCGCCTTATGGCGGCAAAGGCCAGCAACGCCTGCAAGGGCAGGTTCACCAGCGCGTCCAGCCGCAGCCAGTTGTCGTAGAGCATCGGCAGCGTGCCCATGCATGCGAGCGCGAAGCCATTGCCGAGCGCAAAGGCCGGCACCGCGAGGCGCAGGTTGCGCAAGCCGGTGGAGGCAAACAGCAGGCACCCGGCGAGCGCGCCGAGTGCGGCGTACCAGGGCCAAGACGGGTGCTCGGCGACCGGCCCGTTGAGCGGAAATTTCTGCACCCGGCTGGCGTTCCAGATGCCCCAATTCGCCCCGGCAACGCCTTCGTCCTCATATTTCCAGTTCTGGTCGAAGGCTTCGATGAGGTTGTAATCCACGCCTTCCTTGTCCGCGAGAGTGACGAAGCGGCGCAGGAACACTGCCTCGTTCACGCGGGAAGGTGCCGCCGGGCCGCGCCAGCGCCCGCGGGAAGGCCAGCCGGTTTCGCCGATGGAAATTTGTTTGCCGGGGAACAGCTTCTTGAACTTTTCCGTGGTGGCGCCGATTTCCGCCAGCGCGGCATCGACCGAGAGCGGCGTGTTCTCCCAATATGGCAGGAAGTGGATCATCACGATATCCACATGCGGAGCCACCTGCGGGAACTGCGCCCAGAAATCGGTTACGTCCGCATAGGCTACCGGCGGCTTTACCCGGGCGCGGACATAATCGATGTCTTTGATGAGATCGTCCACCGAGAGGTCGCGCCGCAGCAGTACTTCATTGCCCACCACGACGCGGGTGACTGTGCCGGGATAGGCATTGGCCTCGGCAATGCCGGCCTGCATTTCCCTTGCGTTATCCGCTGTGTTTGAGCTGAGCCAGATGCCGAGCCAGACCTTTAGCCCGGCTTTTTTGGCCAGGCCCGCGATATCCGTGCCCGCCTGGATGCGCGCCAGGGTTTCCGGCAGCGAGCCCTCGATGGCGGAATAGGTGCGGATGCCGTCTGCCTGGCCTTTTATCAGGCGCAGGTCTCTTGAAATCTGTGCCGGGGTGGGAAAAGATTTGTCCATGGGCGATTGCCATGCCTGATACGGCGCATAGGACAAGGAGTTGAACTTACCCGCCGGCATCGTCACATCCCCAGCCTGAGGTTGATTCGGCGCCCGCCACAAAAAGAAGGTGAGCAGGCTGAGCAGCACGCAGGCGGAAAGACCTTTGATCATGGGCTATGGCTTACCCAATGGGCCCGAAATGGAAAAGAGAGATGACAGACCAGATTAGTGACAAGGAACTTATTTCCGTTCTTACCAGCACAAAGCGCATTGCGCTGGTGGGCGCCTCCGCCAAGCCGGACCGGCCCTCATACGGCGTTATGCAGTTTCTGCTCCGGCATGGTTATGAGGTTGTGCCGGTGAATCCGGCCCTCGCCGGGCAGGAAATTCACGGCCAGAAGGTGGTGGCGACACTAGAAGAAGCAGGCCCGTTTGACATGCTGGACCTGTTCCGCCGCCCCACTGAGGTGCTGGAGCCGGTGCAGGAAGCGATTAAGCTGGGCGCCAAGACCATATGGATGCAGCTTGGCGTGGTGAATGAGGAGGCCGCCGGGCAAGCGCGGAAAGCTGGCCTGACGGTGGTGATGAACCGGTGCCCGGCCATTGAAATGCCGCGGCTGGGTATAAGCGGGCCCGCCGGTTAAGCGATAAATTTTAACGCGAGGTTAGGTTATTAAAGGCCGCACGGGCAGAGCATGCCCTGATTATGACCGAAAGGAATTTGGTGGGTGCTGTAGGGATCGAACCTACGACAAGCTGATTAAGAGTCAGCTGCTCTACCAACTGAGCTAAGCACCCATCCTGCCATACATTACTGCACGGCTGGCGGCCCCTATAACCGCCATGGCGCATAATGAAAAGCCCTTGAGGGGAAATTTTTCCCCTCCCCCGCAGCTATATCAGCCGGAAGCGTTGCGCTTAAAATCGGCGATCAACCAACATCATCGCCCAAATTTTTTGCAAAAAAATAGTTTATTGCCGTTTTACACGGCAACCTATGGAGAACTTAAAAAAACATGCCAAGCAATAAGGCATTGACGCTAATGCATTAGTAATATCCTATGCCCTCACAGGGCCCGCGGCAAGGAGATTCCATGGCATATGCCTTACAGCAACTCGTAAATGGGCTGACCCTGGGGATGATCTACGGACTGATCGCGGTGGGGTACACCATGGTCTACGGCATCATCGGCATGATCAATTTTGCCCATGGTGATGTCTTCAT
>JAGXAO010000148.1 GCA_018971565.1 Rhodospirillales bacterium | reverse complement strand
GCCCGCAACAAGGCCAGCATCTCCTTCAGCCCCTCTTTCGGCTACGAGCTCTGCACCCGCCGGGCGCAGACGGCCACAACGGAGGGGATTGATCTTTCCTCCTGGCGGCGGGCCGGAATTGGCGGAGACATGATCCGCCCGGCGGTGCTAACGCGCTTTGCCGAACGGTTCCGCGCCAGCAATTTCTCCGAGCCCGCCTTCATCCCCTGCTATGGCATGGCCGAAACAACCGTGGCGCTGAGCTTCAGCCCGGATGGGCAGGGCGCGAAAGAAGATGCCGTGGACGGGCTGGTGCTGGAACGTGAGCACCGCGCCGTGCCCGCCAATGAGAACAGCGAGCGCACACGCCGCTTCGTGATCTGCGGCCAGATGCTGCCCGAACATGATGTGCAGGTGCGCGGCGAGGATGGCGCCCTGCTGGGCGAACGCGAGGTGGGCCGCCTGTTTGTGCGCGGGCCGAGCCTGATGCTGGGCTATTTTGGCGCGCCTGAGGAAACCGCGAGGGTCCTTTCCCAGGATGGATGGCTGGATACCGGGGACCTTGGCTATCTCGTCAGCGGGCAGATTGTGATTACCGGCCGCGCCAAGGACCTCGTGATCGTCAACGGCCGCAATGTCTGGCCGCAGGATCTGGAATGGGCGGCAGAGGCGGAACTGCCCTCCTTGCGTAGCGGCGATGTCGCGGTGTTCTCGGTGGATAATAACGAGGATGAAGAGGTTGTTGTGCTCGTGCAATGCCGGGTGACCGACCCTGCCCAACGCGAGGCAATGGCGCTGGACCTTACCCGCTTCTTCCGTGGCCGCCAGGGGCTGGAAACCCGGGTGGTGCTGGTGGCCCCGCACAGCCTGCCGCAAACATCCTCCGGCAAGCTCAGCCGCTCCCGCGCCAGGCTCATGTATCTGGAAGGCGCGTTTTTACCACGGGCCGCCGCCACCGCCGCTGAATGAACCCGAAACCGCTGGTGGCCGTTACCGGCGGCACGGGGTTTCTGGGGCTTCATCTGGTGCCCGCTCTGGCGCGGGCAGGGTTCCGCTTAAGGCTGCTGGCCAGGCGGGACCCCGCGCACCCGGCTTTTGCAGGCATTCCGTTTGAAACCCTGCGCGGCGGCTTGGAAGATGAAACAGCGCTGGCGGAGCTGGTGCAGGGTGCCGATGTGGTGGTGCATGCGGCGGGGCTTATAAAAGCCCGCAACCGGGCGGCGTTTCTGCGCGCCAACCAGGGCGGCACGGCAGCACTGGCGCGCATCACCCGGCGCATCGCCCCCACCGCGAAATTTATACTGGTTTCATCGCTTGCTGCGCGGGAACCGCAAATTTCCGATTACGCGTTCAGCAAGCACGCGGCGGAGAAAGCGGCCCGGCAGGAGCTTGCCCCCGCGCAACTGGCGATTATTCGCCCGCCAGCGATTTACGGGCCGTGGGACAGGGAAACCCTGGCGCTGTTCCGGGCAAGCCTATACCTCTTCGCACCATTGCTGAGTGATGGGAAAGCCTCGGTGATTCACGCGGCGGACGCGGCCGGCGCGATTACCGCCATGGCCGGCGAAAAGTTTCAGCCCGGCTGCTTTGCTTTGGCCGATGACCAGCCGGAAGGTTATTCCCTGTCCACGCTAATGCAAGCAGCGGCGCGCGCCACCGGCGGCCGGGCGAAATTGCTGCGCTTGCCAAAAGCGCTGGTAATGTCTGCCGGGTTTGCATCAGGGTGGTTGGGAAGGTTCCGCGAAACCCCGCCGATTTTCAACGCTGGCAAGGCGCGCGAGATTCTGCACGCGGATTGGTCCGTGCACGCGGATGAGCTGCTGCCGCGCGAGATTTACACCCCGCGCACCGGGCTGGCGCAAGGCTTCGAGGAAACCGCTGCCTGGTACCGCCGCGCGGGCTGGCTGCAATAAGCGCCTATAGCGGCGCCTCGAACACCCGGTAGGTTTTGTAAGGCTTGGCGTTCATGCTCTCGATCATCCGGCGCATTGGCATGTTGTCCTCCAGAATCCAGGAGAGCTCGATATGGGTATAGCCCATCTTCAGCGCGTCCCGGCGGACCATGTCGACCATGAGATACGGCAATAGGCTGCCGATGAGGTCCTTGGCGGCGGAACGGCGCACGCCCATCAGCGGCACGCGCGCGGTTTTCACCCCCGCCACCTTCAGCCGCCAGAGCAGCCTGGCCCAGCCGAAGGGCAGCAGCTTGCCGTCCAGCCCTTTTATCGCCTCGTTGAGGTTGGGCAGCGCGATCATGAAGGCCACCGGCACGCCATCGCGCTCCACCAGGCTGGTCAGGCGGGGGTGCAGCAGCGGCTTGAGGGATTTGGCGAGATAATCTGTCTCTTCTTCCGTCAGCGGCACAAAGCCCCAGTTCTGCGACCAGGCATCGTTGAAGATGGCGGTGACGGTTTTGATCTCTTCCTTGATGCGCTTCATGTCGAGCTGGCGCACCGAGACCCCGGGCGGCAGGGTGCGGGAGAGCAGGCGCTGCACGCTGGCGGGAAACTCCACCCGCATGTCGTAGAGATAGGCGATAACATCCTTCGCCTTCTGCATACCCATGGCCTCAAGCTGCTGGGCCACATAAGGCAGGTCATGTGGCATCAGCAGCATCGGCGGCGTGTCGAATCCATCCACCAGCGCGCCGGTTTCCTCGTTGATGTTGAGGTTGAACGGCCCCTGCATCCGCACCATGCCGCGCGCGCGCAGCCAGGCGGCGGCGGTTTCCAGCAGCAGGCGGAAAATCTCAGGCTCGTTCTCGGCGGCCAGCATCCCGAACATCCCCGGCGCATCCGGGTTCAATGAAAGGGCGAGTTTGTCGATCTGGGCGGAGACGCGCCCCACATCGCGGCCATCTTGCACCGCCAGCCAGAACTGCACCTCGGCATGGCTAAAGAACGGGTTTTTGGGGCCAAGCGCTTCCTCACGCTCCATATGCAGGGGCGCGATATAAGCGGGGTCGTTTTTATGCAGCCGCTCCGGCAGCAGGATAAACCGCTTCAGCAGTTTCTTGTCCGTCACCGGGATAATCTGAATATCGCTCATGCGCTGGGCTGCTCCTGCGCGGCGCCGGGGGGCTTGTCTCGCGGGGGGGCGCCGGTCAGCTCCATCACCCAGGGGTAACGCCGTGCCTGCTCAAGGTCATAGCCCAGGTTGAACACGGTCGGGCTTTTCGGGCAGTCCTTCGCGTTGGGCACGTAGGAGTTGAACAGCTCATCCGCCAGAAAAGAGACGATGCCGTAATTCACGGTTTCGTTCTGGAAATGGTGCAGCAGATGGTCGCGCTTCAGCTTCTGCACGAAACGGTTTTTCGGCTTGTAGTTCAGGTGTTGAATACAGTGGCAGAACTCATACACGCAGGTGGTGACAAGTGCCGTGCAGAGCCCGGCGGCAAAGCCTGTCCACCCATCCAGATAATAGCCTACGGGAAAAGTGATAATCAGCATGGTGGGGATGGTGTTCAGCGGCGCGCCAAACAGCACTTCCAGCTT
>JAGXAO010000147.1 GCA_018971565.1 Rhodospirillales bacterium | reverse complement strand
AAGATGATGTCAAAGCCGGTGACCAGCGTGTCCGTGGGGTAGTATTTGTTCAGTTCCGGCGTCTGCTCCGGCCAGCCGAGCGTGGAGAACGGCCAGAGGGCGGAGGAGAACCAAGTGTCCAGCACATCCTCATCCTGCGTGAGGGCCGCGCCGCCCGCCTTGGCCTGAGCTTCCTCCGCTGTACGCGCCACGTACACCTTGCCAGATTCGTCGTACCAGGCCGGGATGCGGTGGCCCCACCAGAGCTGGCGGGAGATGCACCAGGGCTGGATGTCGCGCATCCAGGCGAAGAAGGTGTTTTCCCACTGTTTGGGCACGAACTGAGTGCGGCCTTCTTCCACCGCCTTGATGGCGGGCTGAGCCAGCACATGCGCGTTGCAATACCATTGCGTGGTGAGAAACGGCTCGATGATTGTGCCCGAGCGGTCACCGTAGGGCACCATGTTCTGGTGGGGCTTCACCTCCACGAGTTGCTCGCGGGCTTCCAGCTCGGCCACCATCAGTTTGCGGGCGGCGAAGCGGTCCTGCCCTTCCAGCCCGCTCACGAAATCCGGCATCTCGCCCAGCTCGGCCAAGGTAATACGGCCCTGGCGGTCGAGCATCGAGGGCATGGGGAGATTGTGGCGCTTGCCGACCTCGAAATCGTTAAAGTCGTGCGCCGGGGTGATTTTAACCGCACCCGTGCCCTTCTCCGGGTCGGCATATTCATCCGCGATGATCGGGATTTTACGTTCCGTAAGCGGCAAGGTGACTATTTTGCCGATGAGGTGGCGGTATTTCTCGTTCTCCGGGTGCACGGCCACGGCGGTATCGGCCAGCATCGTCTCCGGCCTTGTGGTGGCGACAATAATCTCCTCGCCGCCCTCAACCGGGTAACGAATGTGCCACATATTCCCCTTGGTCTCACGGCTTTCGACCTCAAGGTCGGAGATCGCGGTCTGGAGGGCTGTGTCCCAGTTCACCAGGCGTTTGTCCTGGTAGATCAGCCCTTCCTCGAACAGCCGTACGAACACCTCGCGCACCGCGACGGAAAGCCCTTCATCCATGGTGAAGCGCTCACGCGCCCAGTCCGGCGAGGCACCGAGGCGGCGGAGCTGGCGGGTGATGGCGCCGCCGGACTCAGCCTTCCATTGCCACACACGGGAGAGGAAGGTTTCGCGGCCGAGCTGCTTGCGGGAGACGCCCTCCTTATCCAGCAGGCGCTCCACCACCATCTGGGTGGCGATGCCCGCATGGTCCGTGCCCGGCTGCCAGAGCACATCACGCCCCTGCATGCGGCGGTAGCGGACAAGAATATCCTGCAAGGTCATGGTGAGCGCGTGGCCCACATGCAGGCTGCCGGTGACATTCGGCGGCGGGATCATGATGGTATAAGCATCCGCGTTGCCAGCCGGATGCGCGGCGAACGCGCCCGAGGCTTCCCAACCAGCATAAAGCCGCGCCTCTGCCGAGGCCGGCTCGAAATTCTTGTCCAGTGTCGTCACGAAAACCCTCCGCGCCCGAGACCGGGCGCGCCAATCATGGAAATATCAGGCGGCTCAGCCTTGAGCGCGGTCCATCACACGGTTGATCTCAGCGCGCACCACGCGCTCCACCAGGCTTGGCAGATGCGTGTCCAGCCATGCCTTCAGCACAGGCTTTACCTCCTCGCGGACTATATCCTCGATCGTGATGCCAGGGCGGCCGACAGTCGCGGAACGTTCGGCACTCACGCTGCGCACCAGCGCGCCGATGGAGTTGCTGATCTCTGAAACCGCCTGATCGTCAACCAGCCCTTTCGGGGCTTGCACCTGTTCTTCCATGTAATATTCCTTTTCTTCTTCTATTGGCTGTTCCGCAAAGGGCACAAAATCCGGCTGGGCGGGCGCTGGAAGGTCGATTAATGGTTCATCCTCTGTTTTTTCCGCCTGCGCTGCGGGCTGCACGCCAATAGCGGGCTCGTAGCTTTCCAGGGTTGGTTCCGTCGTGAAATGTGCTGCCTGCTCTGAGAAGCCCGGCGCAAAGTATGGCTCTGGTTCGGGTGGCGGCTCTGTGGCGGAGGCCGCCACAGGCAGCTCTTGCTCCAGCACCCGCATACTAGCATCCAGGAAAAGCTCGCCCTCGTCTTCGGGCATCATTGTTCCGCTTGCTTCTTCCTCCGAGAGGATGCGCCGGATGGAAGCCAGAATTTCCTCCATGGATGGCTCGGCAGCACTTGCCGGGCCAGAGCGGTTGGAGATGCCGTCACCTTCGCTCATCGTGCCTCCTCATGGCGTGTTCAGCATCGTTCCGTCCGGCGCGAGCCCGGCATCGCGGTCTGCTTCACCACCCGTGCCAAAACCGGCGAATTTCACCGCTGCATAATATTTCTGGTCATCATATTCCTGCACCGGCAGATTTAAATCCCGCGCGGTGAGACGTCCAATAGCCAATGCGATATTGTACGAATAATTTACCATTTGCGAGATATTTTGCACTTGTTGAATCTGTGCGTTCAACAGGCTCTGCTGGGCGTTGAGCACGTCCAGCGTGGTGCGGGTGCCGACCAACTCCTCGCGCTCTGTTCCGTCCAGCGCGATTGCGTTTGCCTTGATCTCCGCGTTTGCCGCCAGCACTGCGCCGCGCGAGGAGGTCATTCCTTCCCACGCCTGGGCCGCATTGGAATACGCCTTGCGCTGCGCCACCAGAACCGCCGCGAAGGCCTGCTGTTCCTTGGCCCTGGCGGCCCGGATCGTGGAATATTCCTGGCCACCCTGGTACAGCGGCACGGTAAGTTGCCCGGTGAGGGAAGCACCGCGCGTGAAAATATTTTGCCCGGAACTGCCGGATTGATTGTAAGCCGAAGCCTGGAGAGAGAGTTGCGGCATCAGGGCTGAGAACGCCACATCCACCGCATCCTTTGCCGAAGCGTCGCTGAATTCAGCGGCTATGACATCTGGATTGTTCTTCAGCGCCGCCTGGCCCGCCTGAACCTGACCTTGCACCGGCAAAACAAGAGGCTGCGGTGGCACCAGATGCGCCGCCGGATAGTCTCCCACCAGTTGCCTGAAATTCTCGCGGGCGATTTCGAGGTTCCCCTGGGCGACGTTCACCTGCTGCTCCGCCTGGGCAAGCGAAGCCTGTGCCTGCGCCACGGAGGTCATGGTGATCTCACCAAGGTTGAACTGCGTGCGGGTATCGTGAACCTGCCGCTGCATCACCTGCTGGTTGTTCTCCTGCAAATCCAGCAGCTTTTGGTCCGTAACAACGGATACGTAAGCCTGGATGACACTATAAAAAACAGTCTGCTCCTGCGAGAGCAGTTGCGCGCGCGCGGCGTAGACGTCGTTCTTAGCCTGCCGGGTCTGGCTTGTGACTTTGCCGCCGGTGTAAATTGGCTGAGAAACGGTAAGCTGGGCGATTTTCTCGGTACCGTTTTCAGGGACCCTGGTTTGCTGCGTCACCGGCAGGCCGGTCTGCTGACTGATCCCGGTTGTATAATATTTTTCCACACCCGTGACGCGCCC
>JAGXAO010000035.1 GCA_018971565.1 Rhodospirillales bacterium | reverse complement strand
ATCTTGAAGTTTTGGCCGTTGCCGGAATTTTCGATAAAATTATTGATCGCTGCAAATTTGTGGTGATTGAGCGGAACGACAAGCTCAGCCAGGCGATTTCTCATGCGATCGCGTTCCAGACGGGCAGGTTCATGTCTACCATGCCGGACTCGGAAGCAGCACCCGTATTAAAATTCAATACGGATGAGTTGACGACAATTATTGAAGATATTTCTGAATCTTATAAGCAATTCAGTTTGTTTTTTTCAAGAAACGGAATTGTTCCAACGCATGTGATGTATGAGCATCTGGTTGCCGATCCGGAAGCGGTTATAAAGTATGTTGGGAGGCAGATTGGGTTTTCTGATCTTAAATCAGAAAGAAGTAAGGTGACGTTAGCAAAGCAGGCTAACGCCACTAATCTGGAGTGGCGTCAGGCATATTTAACACATTGTAAGTTCCAAAAAGTTTAATTTGTAGGTGATAAATGAAAAATTTATCTGTTATCGAAACGAGCGATGACCAGGTCCTCATTTCCTCAAATGAGGCGATAAAATTAGTTATCTGGGATTTGGATGAAACTTTCTGGCGCGGAACTCTTTCAGAGGGAGAGATTGTTCCGATTCAGGACAATATTGAGCTCGTTAAAGCGCTGTCAGCTCGAGGCATCGTTAATTCTATTTGCTCAAAGAATCATTTTGCTCCCGCGCGCGAAACCCTAATTAACCTGGGCATTTGGGAACATTTTGTTTTTCCTCGGATCGCCTTTTTGCCAAAAGGAAAGTTGATTTCAGAAATCATCGAAGCAGCACAGTTGCGGGCGCCATCAATACTGTTCGTGGATGATAACATTACGAATCTGAACGAAGCATTACATTATAATCCTGGCCTTCAGGTTTCTGAACCCATGATATTAGCCAGTTTGCTCAATGACCCTCGTTGTATAGGAAAACCAGATCCGTCACAAGAACGACTTTCTCGCTACAAAATCCTCGAGCAAAAGCAGAGTGATCAAATTGCTACCGGCGGAGACAATACAGAATTTTTACGCAATAGCCGCGTCCGCATAAGTCTTCACGACGATGTAATAAATCAATTTTCTCGCGTTCATGACTTGGTCAATCGCACCAATCAGCTTAATTTTACCAAGCAGCGTTGGCCAGAAGGCGAGGCTGAGGCAAAGCGATTCGCCGAAAAAGAGTTTAACGCTGCATTCAATAGTCACTGGGGCTATGTAAAAGTTGCGGATCGTTACGGCAACTACGGAATTTGTGGCTTTTATCTCATACGTGAAGCACGAGCTATACATTTTGCCTTTTCTTGTCGCGCAATGAACATGGGCGTCGAGCAATTTGTTTGGAATAAATTAGCTCGACCTCACATTCATATCAGTGGCGAAGTCTCCTCTTCTCTTCATGATGACTACGACTGGATAACGTTGGTTGATGACGCGGATGCAGCCGATAATAATGAACATCTTATAAATCAGATTAGCCAATCAATTATCGGTATTTGGGGTGGTTGCGATTTGTCAATGATGGCCCATTATTTAAGAATGCAACACTCAACGGTGGAGGAATATCAATACCCCTATCAAGATTGGGGTATTCATCGGGTTGCACGATCTGTTGCACTGTTTGAAAGTGTTCAACTACCAAAAGTCAAAAGTTTACTCAAGCAACTACCCGGAATGCCGGAAGATCGATTTGATTCAATATTAAACTCTTTACAGGCTGATATATACGTTTTGTCATTCTCGTCTGAGGGTTGCGGAGGGCTATATAAATCTAAATCGACCGGTTTAATTTTTCATTTAAACTGTTTTTCGTCTCCTCGAACCGATTTTAAAACAGTGACGTATGATGAGTTGCTTGAAAAATCTAAAGGCAAAACAAAGATATCTCAGTCTCAATGGGAGTTTATCAAGGCAGAATTTGAATTTCTCTCAGAAAGAAATGATACCCTTCTGTGCGCTGATATATCAAAAATTTTTGAGAAACTAGCTGGAAAGAAAGTTATTGTTCTGGGATTAAATGAAAACGTTGGCAGTAGCCATTGGATTTTAAAATGTTTTAAGGAAATTAACGACGTTGTACTACCTCTCGCCAAAAGTTATGGGGTTGAAGTGGTTCATATGAATGAGTTTGTTAAAAGCACGCAAGACTTAGCTGATCTAAATGATCCTGGCACTCACTACAGCCGAAAAGTTTATGCAGATTTGTCAAACCGAATTAGTGACATTTGTTCAACAACTTTAGCCGCAAGCGGACCAAAAATGAAAATAATCGCTGTAACCCGGGTACTGAACGAGTCGGATGTAATCGAGGCCTTCGTACGCCATACATCCTCTTACGTTGATCATCATTATATAATGGATAACGGTAGTCACGATGGAACTGTACGAATTTTGGAAGCTTTAGCGAACGAAGGACTCCCTATAACAGTTTTCCAAAGTCGCTCTGTAACATATAATGAAGCTGATTCCGTTACTTTTTTGTATCGTGAGGCTTGTAAGCAGACAAATCCGGATTGGGTTCTTTGCCTTGATTGTGATGAATTTCTTGATGATCGCCTAATAATGGGTGGTCTTCGCAAATATTTGGCATCAATTCATTATAATCAGGATATTACCTGCATCAATATTCCCATGGTTTCATATGTCGTAACTGAGTTAGACAATGATAAAGAGGAATTAGTAACCAAAAGGATGACCAGGCGAATAAAAGAGATCTCGGATTGGCCGTGGAAAGTATTGATTCGGACGTCCGTTGATTCAAACCTCGTTGAAATTGAAAATGGATCGCACTTTGTAAAGCATCAAGGGCAGCGATTGACTGGGATTTTATTGCCGGGACTTTATTTAGCTCACTATGCAGAGCGATCCGTTTATCAATATTTTTCGAAAATTGTTCGCGGTTGGAGTAAAGTTCTAGCGACTGGAGCGAGTGAAATACAAAAGAAAACAGCTATTCACTATAAAGGCAATTTTGATAGATTAAAATGGAATCCAGAGTTGTTGGTTCGCGACAAGCATTTTATGGAATTTAAAAAAAGCAGCCAGAATTTTGTTGAAGATCCTATAGAATATAAAGGGGGCTTACTTAAATATACCCCTCAAAATGATGAGCTTGTGAGATCAATAAGATCTCTTATGGGTTTTCTTGAACACTGTATGATCCAACACGGCCGTATCCTTGACCAATTTCCTGATGCACGGGAAGAAGTTCGTAGGTGGGAATCTGAAACCATCAAAATAATCGAAACTAAAACTGAGCCAGCAAAGTAATTAAAATATATAAACCCACACACATTTGATGAGTGCGCCGACTTAATTAAGAGCTCTGGCAAGAGCGCTTATCGAAATTGCTATTTCGCCGGATACGCCCCTTCCCATCCCCCGCCGAGGGCCTGGTACAGCGTTACGAGGTCGGTGCCGAGTTTTTGCAGGGAGACCGCCTGGTTCTGCTGTGCGGCGAGGTAGGTTTGCTGGGTGTTGAGGACGGTGAGGTAGTCCACCAGCCCTTCCTTGTATTGTTCCTCCGCCAGGCCCAGGGCGATCTGGCTTTGCTGCACGTCGGCGGTTAGTGCGTCTTGTGTCGCGTGTTCCTGCTCATATGTTACCAGAGCCGTATTAACCTGGGTGAAGGCGGTGACCACCGTTTTGGCGTAGCTGATCGCGCTTTCCTGCTGCTTGGCCTCGTTCAGTTTCAGCTGCCCGCGAAGCTGCCCGCCCTCGAACAGCGGCAGAGTGAGGTTGGGGCCGAAGCCGTAGGTTACGGCTTTCCATTTATCCAGCATGTCGCCCTGCAAGGCTTGGAAGGAGACAGAGCCGGTGAGGGTGACATCCGGGAAGAAGGCGGCTTTGGCGACGCCGATTTCGGCTGTGGCGGAGTGCAGGTTGTCCAGCGCCTCGCGCACGTCTGGCCGGCGGGTGAGCAGGGTTGAGGGCAGACCCACCGGCACCACCGGCGGGGTGAGCGGCACGGGTGCGGCCTCAACCAACTCTTGCGGCAGGCCATCCGGCGTTTGGCCGAGCAGCAGGCCGATCTGGTTAATCAATGCGTCCCGCTGGGCGATGAGGGTGGGGATTTGCGAGGATATCTGCGCGGCGGTGGCGCGGGCATTGGCGACATCGAGCGAGGTGGTGAGGCCCGCCTGCTGGCGCTCGGCCGTTAGCTGCACAAGCTGGTTGGCGTATTGCAGGTTCTTCTGGGTGATGCTGAGCACAGCCTCGGTACCGCGAAGCTGGATATAGTTGGAGGCAATTTGGGCCTCGACATTCAGCAGTGCCGCGCGCCGCGCTTCATCCGAGGCGCGGGCGGCGGCGACGGCGGCCTCCACCGCGCGCTTGTTCTTGCCCCATAAATCGAGGTCGAACATGGTTTGCAGGCCGTACTGGTAGAGATTGTAGGGCTGGAGCACCTCGGGGAAGGCGGCGCCGAACTGGCCGGTGGGGCTGTCCCCGCTGATGCGGTTGCGGGAGTAGGACGCGTTGGCGTTGAGATTGGGGTAGAGTTGCGCGCCTTCAATCTGCGCCTGGGCCTCGGCCTCGATGAGGCGCTGCGTGGCGATTTGCAAATCGAAATTCTGCTGCACGGCCATGGCTTCCAGCTTTGTAAGCAGCGGGTCGTTAAAGCTGGTCCACCATTGCGGATCTATGGCATCACCCGACACATAGGGAGCGCTGCCGGAAGGGGAATCGTTAAGAAAAGCGGTGGGAGTTGCCGCGCGGGGAGAGTGGAAGTTCGGCCCAAGCATGCAGCCGGAAAGTGCCGCGGCCAGCCCCAAAGAAAGGGCAGAGCCTGCCAAAAAGCGGCGCAAGCGAATGGATATCACGATCTTCAATCTCCTGTTCCGCCCTTGCGGGTGGCAATTGTTTAAACAGAACCATGGGCCATGCCAGCAAGGCAAGCGCGGCATTGCACCCGAAATGGCCCGAACCTTCTGTGAGACCAAGTTATTTTGCATGGCTGGCGGCGCTCGGCCATGCTCAAATCGTGCGAGCAGCCATACCGCAGGGCGTTGCCGCACTTTGCAGTGCCTATGGGTTTAATGAAATTTTGTGCACTTTTTTCAGATAATACATTACATAAAAATCATGTATTCGCGGCAAGGTTGCAGGCTTTCATGTTATGTTTCAAACTATTAGTAGAGACATAGTAAATGTTAATCTCACGGCAACCATGAAAAAATTAAAAATTAGATAAAATATGGCTTGCATCCGAGTCGCTTTTAGACAGTATTCAACTTAAAGTTGGGTTATAGCATTCGGGAGTAAATATATGGCTGGCTTCACCTCGATGGATGCGCTCGTTCGCCAGAAATTGCGTACGTGGCCACAGCATCCACCGGGCCTTGCGGATCATGACATGGGGGCGTCTGGTGCCTGGATTCGCGCGCGCCCTGGCACGCCGGAAGACCCTGACCAGCCCCATTTAAAGCTGCCCGGTTCCAACCGCCTGCGCACCAACCCGGATGGATTGTGGTTCCGTTTCGGCGGCACCGAGGCGGACCCCTATGTGGATATTTTTGCCATTGAAGCCTGCGGGTCTTACCAAAACCTGCTGGATAAGCGCTCGCGCTTTGCTCCCTCCATGCATTCCATGCTGGCTGTGTGTTCAGCAAACTGGTTGATGCAGCCAGTCTCGATGGCCAACCCCATGCCACGCTGGCGCTATACCGGCCTGCTGAGGCGCGCGCCGGTGGCTCCGCTGGTGCTGCCGGTACGGGATATCCGGGTTATGTATGCCCTGCCGCCACGCCATTACGCGGGTTTCGCGGCAAGCCAAATTCCTCATGCACATGAATTTTTTGCACCGATTGGTGCGCTTATTGGGCCCGAAGGGTGGCAGCATCCGCATTTGCGCGCGTTCATCGCGAGAACTTCAACGCGTGCGAATTTCTTTGATTACCCCGGCGTATCGGCGGCTTGACCGCCACCGCCAACCCTTAAGCCGCCTGCGCCGGCAATTTTCCGTCGGCAAGGGCTTTGGCGAGAGACGTGCCATCCAGCTCATGGGCCATGGCCTCGCGGGCGCGGTGCATCACCTTACGAATCTCGCAGGCTTGTTCGTCCTGGCATTCATCGCAACGGCGGTAGTAATTGACAGAAACACATGCAAGTGGCGCCAGCGCGCCATCCATAATGCGGATGACCTGGCCAAAGGTGATGAGATCTGCCGGTTTGGCCAGAGCGTAACCGCCGCCCCTGCCCCGGCGCGAGCGCACAAGGCCGTTCCGGTTAAGTTCCAGCAGAATCGCCTCAAGGAATTTCTTCGGTAGATTCTCGCGCTCGGCAATATCAGAGACAAGGAGCAGCTTATCGCTATTCTCCTTGGCCAGCGCCATCAACGCATGCAGGGCGTATTTGCACTTTTGAGATAGCATGATGGCTCCTTGACCGCGCGGAGGCGCCTTGATTCTCTACAACGCTGGCAAGGAATAGAAAATATGTACCGCCATGTTCCTTTAAAATTACCCGGCCAGACTTTTGCTCACGGCTTCAGCCACTTTAATGCCGTCTACCCCCGCGGAGAGGATACCGCCAGCATAACCAGCGCCCTCGCCCGCCGGGTACAGGCCCCGCACGTTAAGGGAACAGAAATCCTTGCCGCGGGTGATCCGCAATGGGGAGGATGTGCGGGTTTCAACACCGGTCAGCACCGCATCCGGCCGGTCGAATCCTTTGATCTGGCGGCCGAAGGCGGGCAGCGCCTCGCGGATGGCGGCGATGGCGTAATCCGGCAAGGTGGGGGCGAGGTTGGTAAGGTGCACGCCGGGTTTGTAGCTGGGTTGAACCTCGCCGAAGGCATGGGAGGTGTGGCCAGCGATGAAATCCCCCACCAATTGCCCCGGCGCCTTATAGCCGCCGCCACCCGCGATGAAGGCAGCACTCTCCCATTGGCGTTGGAACTCAACCCCGGCCAGAACATCGCCAGGGTAGTCCGCCGGGGTGATGCCGACCACAATGCCGGCATTGGCGTTACGCTCGGCCCGGGAATACTGGCTCATGCCGTTGGTGACGACGCGCCCTTCCTCCGACGTGGCGGCCACCACCGTGCCGCCGGGGCACATGCAGAAACTATAGACGGAGCGGCCATTTTTGGCGTGGTGGACCAGCTTGTAATCTGCCGCGCCCAGGATGGGATGCCCGGCGAAGGCGCCGAAGCGGTGGCGGTCGATCATGCCCTGCGGGTGTTCGATGCGAAAGCCAATGGAGAAGGGTTTAGCCTCCATGAACACGCCGCGCTGGTGCAGCCTGGCGAAAGTATCGCGTGCGGAATGGCCAATGGCGAGGATAACGTGCTCTGTCTCAATCCGCTCCCCATTTTCGAGGATGACGCCGCGCATCTGGCCGTTATCGATCTCAAAATCGTTCACTCGGCAGCCAAAGCGGTATTCACCGCCCAGGGCTTGCACCTTGGCGCGGATGGATTCGACCATGGTGACGAGGCGGAACGTGCCGATATGCGGTTTGGCGATGTAAAGAATTTCCTCCGGCGCGCCAGCCTCGACGAATTCCTCCATCACCTTGCGGCCCAGATGGCGGGGATCCTTGATCTGGGAATAGAGTTTGCCATCAGAGAAGGTCCCTGCCCCGCCCTCGCCGAATTGGACGTTGGAGGTTGGATCCAGCTCGCCGCGCCGCCACAGGCCCCAGGTGTCCTTGGTGCGGCTCCGGACGATTTTGCCGCGTTCCAGGATGAGTGGGCGGAAACCGGCTTCGGCGAGGATGAGAGCCGCCAGGATGCCGCACGGGCCAGTGCCGATGATGACGGGGCGCTTTGCCGGAGGGCGGGTGGCTTTGGCGGCAAACTGGTAGGTTGTTTCCGGTGTAAATTCGCCTTTGGGCGTATCCACCGCCAGCTCCGCGTCGATGGTGTAAACCAGCATGATCTGGGACTTCTTACGCGCATCCCACGCGCGGCGATGCACATGCCAGGAGAGAATAGCCGCTTCCGGCACGCCGAACCCAGCGGCGATGGCGGTTTTAAGCTGGGCCTCATCATGGTTAATGGGCAGGCGAAGCTCGGTTAGGCGGCGCATTGGAACAGACTCAGAAGACGCATTAGGAAGGCTGTAAACCGGAGATGACGCGCCGCCAATGACCCCGCCGCCATGACACTCGTGATTGATCTGCGCTGCTTGCAGGACAAGCAGTATTACGAGCGGGGCATTGGCAACCATGCGCGCAGCTTGATCCGCCATGCCACGCCGGGCTGGGTGGGGATTTACGACCCGGCGCTGCCAGATTTACCGGAGGAGGTAAGGCGGTTGGCGGCAACGCTTTCGCCCCATGCCTATGTGCCGGGGGCAAGGGTGTTTCTGAACCCCTCGCCTTTTTCACCCGGCCAGAATTTCTGCGCCCGGCTGCTGACCGATGCGCGGGTGAGAAAAGCCGTTTGCGTTTATGATTTCATTCCACTCGACGAGCCGGAACGCTATTTATGCGACCCGGTGGCGCGGCTGGAATATCTGACCTCACTCGCCTGGTTGCGGCGGTATGATCTGTTCTTGCCGATCTCGGTGCCGACGAATTCGCGGCTGCGGGAATTGTTCGGGCAGGTGGAGAGCGTGGTGACCGGAGTGGGGCTGCCGCCTTTTTTGGATGCTTTGCCGCCCGCCAAGCCGCGGCATATTCTGATGGTGGGTGGCGATGATGCGCGCAAGAACCCTGAGGTGCTGCTGCGCGCCCATGCGGCAAACGCCACGCTGCACGATGTTCCGCTGGTTATCACAGGGGCTTACGGACCAGACGCGGCGGCACGGATGCGGAAGATAACGCGGGTGGCATTGCCGGGCCGGGTGAATAATGAGGAGATGGCGGCCCTTTATGCCGGGGCACTGGTGGTGGTGACGCCCTCAAAAGCGGAAGGATTTTCCATGCCGGTGGTGGAGGCGTGCAAAGCCTCTGTGCCCTCTCTGGCATCGGATATTCCTCCGCACCGGGCTTTGCTGCCAGAGCGGTTTCTGTTTGGCGTGGACGATGATGCAAAACTGGCGTGGTTGCTTGAAGACGCATTGGCCAAGCGGGATGAGATGGTGGCGGCGCAGGCTGGTTTGGCTGTGCCGTTTTCTGAACAGGCTGTGGCGGCCAAGGTTTTTTCTGCTTTGCACCCAAAGCAAGCGGCGGCAAAGCGGCCAAAGCTTGCGCTGCTGACCCCCCTGCCCCCGGCGCGCAGCGGTGTGGCGGACCATTCCGCCGCCCTGCTGGTGGAGTTGCGCAAGCTGGCGGAGGTGGATACTTTCGCCGTGGCGCCATATTCGCCACTTGCCGTGCAAAATGGAAAATATGACGCAGTGCTTTGCGTGATTGGAAACTCCCCCTTGCACGGTGAGATTTATGAGCTCTGCCTGCGGCATGGGGCGGCAGCACTCTGCCATGATGCGCGGTTGCTGGGCTTGGCAACAAGCGCCGGGCTGGCGGCGGCGGCTGAAATAGCCTCCGGCGAGTTGGGGCGAAATGTTTTGGAAGAGGAAATTGACGTTTGGGCCAGGGATGAATCAAAACGCGAGGCGAGCTTTCTGGGCAGGCTGGCGCGCGCGGCGCGACCTTTGATTTTTCATGCGCCACAGCCCGTTGAGTTGTGCCGCGAGCGGTTTGGCGTGGAAGCGCGCTATCTGCCTTTTCCAATGATGAGGCATCATGCACCCATCTCACGCCAAGAGCGCGCGGCGGCGCGGGCAAGGTTCGGCATTGGGCCTGCTGAAAAGCTGATCGTTTCGTTCGGGTTTTTGGTGCCTGGCAAGGGTATCGCCGAGGCGCTCGCGGCCTTTGCATTATTGAAAGCCGAACAACCCGAGGCGAGACTGGTTTTTGCCGGAGAAGTGGGGATGGATCTGGCGCCGCTTACAGAGCAGGCGAAGACGCTGCTGGTAACGCTTGGCACCGGGTTTTTGAGTGATGCGGATTACCGCGCATGGCTAGCGGCGGCAGATGCCGGCTTACAATTACGGGTGGGGCAGCCCGGCGGAATTTCGGCGGCGTTGCAGGATTGCATCGGCGCCGGGCTGGCCAGCGTGGCAAGCCGCGACCTGGCGGAAAATATCAACGCCCCAGCCTTCGTAAAACATGTGGCAGACTGGCCTGATAGCCGTGAAATCGCCCGCGCGCTGGCGAGTTCTTTGGCGAAACCAGTGGATAATGAGATAGCGCGAGCAGCCTATTGCGCTGCTCATGCCATGCCAGCTTACGCGGCCCGGCTGCTGGAGATGGTTTTGAAACCTATTGTTACTTTTTGAGCGTAAACCGGTGAATTTTGTGGTTATGATGGCGCCGCAAAACAGGGAGTCGTGCGTGCGAGGATTGAAGACATTTTCCGTTCTGGTTCTAGCCATGCTTCCGCTTACGGGTTGCGTGGTTTACCCTAACAGGCCACCACCGCCTTATGCCCGGGCATATTGGGTGCCCGGCCATTTTGGGCCTTATGGCATGTGGCACCGCGCGCATTGGCAATAAGGCTAATTAAGCGCACCGATTGAGAGCGATGGCGAGCAAAGTGGCTTCCATCTGTTTGACCAGTGCGTTTTCCTTCGCATCGCGTGAGGTGAGTTCCGCACGCAGCGCTTCCAGGCTTCCCCGCAAGGCGGCGTTTTCGGCGCGGATGGCCTGCAACTCCGCCGCTAGCTCAGCGCCCATAAACATGCGCACACGGCGCAACGCGGGCTTAAGCATGGCGGCGCAGATCCAGGCAGCGGGGATATTCCGGCCCTTCCACTGGCAATGGCTCAGCACTGGGGCCTGGCGTGTGGCCAAAGGGCCAGAAGCGGGAACGGCGGCGGGCTTCTGCGGAATTGGAGTTGACCGGGAAATCTTCATAAGCGCGGCCGCCTGGATGGGCGACATGGTGGGTCATGCCGCCGATGGAACGGCCGGTCCAGGTGTCGTACACGTCGAACACCAGAGGCACCTGTGCGTTAATGGTGGGGTGCAAAGCAGAGTAAGGTTGCCATGCCTTGAAACGCACGCCCGCCACGTACTCACCCTGAGTTTGCGTGCGCTGCAACGGCATGGCGGCGCCATTGCAGGCCAGCACATAACGCTCATCCACCCAGCCATTCACCTTCACTTGCAAACGCTCGGCCGAGCTATCCACATATCGCGCGGTGCCGCCTTGGGCTTGTTCCTCGCCCAGTACGTGCCAGGGTTCCAGCGCGTGGCGGAGCTCCAGCTGCATGTCCCGTACCGTTACGTCACCCAGTTTAGGGAAGCGGAATTCCAGATGCGGGGCGAACCAATCCGCCTCCAACAGAAAACCATAAGATGCAAGCTCCTCCAGTGAATCTTTGAAGTCCGCCGCCGCATAATGTGGTAGCAAAAACTCATCATGCAGGCGCGTGCCCCAACGGACAAGCCGCCGTTCGTAAGGCTGTTTCCAGAAGGCGGCGATGGCCGAGCGCATTAAAAGCACCTGGGCGGCGGACATTTCCGCATGGGGCGGCATTTCGAAGGCGCGGAATTCCACCAGGCCACGCCTGCCGGAAGCGGAATCCGGTGAATACATCTTGTCGATACAGAATTCCGTGCGGTGGCCGTTGCCGGTCATGTCGCAGAGGATGTTGCGGAACAGCCTATCCACCATCCAGGGGGGAGTCTGGCTCTGGCGGCTGGTCTCTCGGAAGGCGATTTCCAGCTCGTTGATGGAATCCTCACGCGCTTCGTCGATACGCGGATGCTGAGAGGACGGGCCGATGAACAGGCCGGAGAACAGGAAAGAGAGGCTGGGGTGGTTATGCCAGAAGCCAAGCATGGATTTCAGCAGGTCTGGCCGGCGCAGAAAAGGCGAATCCGCCGGGGAACTGGCGCCCATCACCACATGGTTGCCGCCGCCAGTGCCGACATGCCGGCCATCCATCATGAATTTTTCGGCCGCCAGCCCTACCTCGCGCGCGGCTTCGTAAAGCTGCCCGCCACGCTCGACGATTTCCGCCCAGTTGGTGGAGGCCGGGATGTTGCACTCGATTACGCCGGGGTCTGGGGTGACGGAGAAATTGATGATGCGCTCATCTTCCGGCGGCAAATAACCCTCCAGTACCACTTTGCAGCCCAACTCGGCGGCGGTTTCCTCGATGGCGGCGGTCAGGTTCAGCCAGTCCTCGGCAGCGTAGAGCGGCGGATAAAAAATATGAATTTTGCCATCACGTGCTTCCAGGCAAAGGGCCGTGCGCACCACGCCAGGCTCCTCCTGCCCCACCACCGGCAGGCTTTGCGGCACGGGGCGGAAATTCTCAATCGCCCCGGGCCCCTCGCCTGGCCTGGCGGGGTAACGGGGCGCCTGCATCGTATCCCGCCGCGGCAACGGCGCCTTAGGTGCGAAGGGGTCGGTCTCGCAATCGGATTCGATGTTTTCGGGCTCGGCCCAGGGCAGGCTATCCAACGGCAGGCGCAGGCCGATGGGGCTGTCGCCTGGAATGAGAAACATGACATCATCACGGAAGAACCATTTGCCTGACTGCCAGCGGCGAACACCATCCATAACGACACGGCGCAAAGGCAATACAGAGCCTACATTCGTGGCCAAGCCCTGACCGAACAGTTTCGCCAGGCGCGCGCGCTCCAGCGGGTCACGCAGTTTTGCGTCCTCGGCAACCACATTCGCGGGCAGGCGCTTCTCGCGCCAGAGATAATAATGGATATCCTCATGCGCGGCGTTCACCAGGCCGGGGTCCACCTGCAAGCGCTCCGCCAGGGCCTGGGCGAAGACAGCCGTATCATCGGCAGTGGCATTATCCTTATCGTCGTCTGAGGCCAGGAGCGACGGGTCTTTCCAAACCGGCTCGCCATCCGCCCGCCAATGGGCATGGATGGCCCAGCGCGGCAGCTGCTCACCCGGGTAATGCTTGCCCATATTGTACGTAAGCGCAGCACCCTTACCCCAGAGCGGAGTGAGCTTGCGGATGAGCCGCCCAGCATAGGCACGCTTGGTGGGGCCCAGCGCGTCGATATTCCATTCCTCACCTTCATGGTCTGAGGCAGAGACGAAGGTGGGCTCGCCGCCCATGGTCAGGCGCACATCATGCTTGAGCAACGCCCGGTCTACTTCAGCGCCGCGCGCCAAAATCTCCTGCCACTGCTTGGCCGAATAGGGTTTGGTGACGCGGGGCGTTTCGGAAACACGGCGGACTTCCATATGGAAGCCGAATTCGGTTTTTGTGTCGTCATCGGCTGTGAAACCGCCGGAAATAGCGGCGGCGGATTGCGGGGATGGCGTGGCCGCGAGCGGAATATGCCCCTCACCCGCCAATAAGCCGGAAGTGGCATCCAGCCCCACCCAGCCCGCACCTGGCAGATAGACTTCAGCCCAGGCATGAAGATCCGTGAAGTCCGCTTCCGGCCCGGCGGCGCCACCATCCACAGGCTTCTGGTCGGCGGTGAGCTGGATAAGATAGCCGGAAACGAAGCGAGCCGCGTAGCCCAGATGGCGCAGCAAGTTAACCAGAAGCCAGGCGGAATCACGGCAAGACCCTTTGCCTAACCGCAATGTTTTATCCGGCGTGTAAACGCCGGGCTCCATGCGAACAACATAGGAAACGCATTTTTGCACGGTGCAATTGACCTCAACCAGCATATCCACCGTGCGGATTTTCTTGCCGTCGAATTTATCCTTCATGCCTTTGATCAGCGCCGAGAGCATCCGCCCCGGCAGGATCAACGTACGGAAGGGCGCCAGTTCCTCGGCAAGAATTGGATCGTAGGCGAAAGGATAGGTTTCAGCCTCTGGTTCCAGGAAGAAATCGAACGGGTTGATCGTCGCCATGTCGGCCACGACATCCACCGTAACCTCAAAGCTGGTAACACGCTCCGGAAAGACCACACGGGCCAGGAAATTGCCCTGCGGGTCTTGCTGCCAGTTGAGAAAATGCGGTTCGGGCGAGACCTGCAATGAATAGGAGATGATGGGGGTGCGCGCGTACGGGGCCGGGCGGAGACGAATGGTTTGCGGGCCAAGGGCCACAGGGCGGTCGTATTTATAGGAGGTGCGGTGCGTTATGGCGGCGTGGATGGACATGCAGGCTCCTGAAACTGCGCAGTAAGGCCAACATGCGCAGTCCAATTTTGCAACGCAATAGCAACCAGAGACGAAAGCGCGTGACATTGCGATGATTGCCTCAACCAGCGCGAACTGCGAAAATTACCCAAAGCCGGGCAGGTAAGGATAAACGGGCATGAGCGGCAGCAAGGCGGTGTTTTTTGCGGCGGATGCGGTATACCTGCCGCTGGCCTGGGTGGCCGCCCGAAGCGTGGCGGCCGAACCAGCACGGGATTTCGACGTATGGCTGCTGGTGGACAAGAAATTGGAGGCCACCGTGCCGCCGCCGGGTGTTTTTTTGCGCGGAATTGCCCTGCCGGAGCTGTTTCTGGCCGCTTCCGGGCCTGCGCATATGTCCGCCTTCAGCTACGCCAGGCTTCTGGCGGCAGATGATTGGCTGCGCGACTATGACCGTTTGCTTTACATCGATTCAGATACGCGGATTGCCGGAGCTCTGGCGCCTTTGTTTCAACTAGAGCTGGGCAACGCTATCGCGGCGATGACGGAGGATTGCGGGCGTTACCTGGGGAATGCGGGCGGGCGGGAAAACTGGGATGCGTACCGCGCCGTGACAGGACTGCCGGATGCGCCGTATTTTAACGCCGGAGTAATGCTGCTGGATGCCGCGCGATGGCGGCAGGAAGCTCTGGGGCAACGGGCCGAGACCATGGTGCGGACGCGCGGCCCTGCTTTACGGTTCATGGACCAGGATGTGTTGAACGTGCTGCTGGCGGGGCGCATCGCCGAGCTTTCACCTCGCTGGAATTTCATGACGCATTATATGGCCCTGGGGCTTGAGGATGTGGTCCGGCCGCGCATTCTGCACTACGCCAATGTGCTGAAGCCCTGGCGTGACCCGGAATGGGCAACGCTTTACGGGCGGCGGGACGCAACGGCCTTCGCCCGGCTGTTTGAGGATTCACCCTGGCCGGGTTTCGTGCATAAAGGGCTGGGCTCCGCCCTACCCTGGCGAAAGCAGGCGGCATTGCGGGCGGCCCAGGCGGCGCGGCATGTGCCAGAAGCGGCTTTGGCGGGGCATGTGGCGAATTTTACCGCCATGGCACCCCGGCTGCGGCGCGAGATGCGCGCCGGATTTGCGGAGGGCGCGGCGCGCTACGTGGATCTGACGCCCGCAGAGCGCGGAAGCTGGGCTGCTTTAGACTAGTTTCACCAGTACGTGCTGCTTCTTGCCCGCCGATAGCTTCTGCTCGGCCTTGGGCGCGATGAGCTGGGCTTCATCGGTGATTGCCACATCATCCAGCCGCGCGCCGCCGCCACGGATGAGCCGCCGCGCCTCACCGTTGCTGGCCGCCAGCCCGGCTTTTACTAAGAGCGCGAAGGCCGGGATGCCGTCCCCGAATTCGGCCGCCGTGAGGCTGATGCTGGGGATGGCGCCGGCCGCCACACCCTCGGTGAAAAGCTTGCGGGCGGCCTCCGCTGCTTCCTGCGCCGCTTCGCGGCCATGGGCAAGCGCGGTGGCCTCAGTCGCCAGGATGATTTTGGCCTGGTTGATCTCGGCACCGCCAAGGGCTTCCAGCCGGGCGATTTCGTCCAGTGGCACATCCGTGAACAGGCGCAGGAAGCGGCCGACATCCGCATCCTCGGTGTTGCGCCAGAACTGCCAATAGTTATAGGGGCTGAGCTTTTCCGCCGAGAGCCAGACGGCGCCCGCCGCACTCTTGCCCATCTTCTGCCCGGAGGCGGTGGTGATGAGCGGGGTGGTGAGGCCGAACACGGTTTTCTGGTCCGTCCGGCGCACAAGCTCGATACCCGAGACGATATTGCCCCATTGGTCGGACCCGCCCATTTGCAACACCACGCCCTCGCGGCGGTTGAGCTCCCGGAAATCGTAGCTTTGCAGAATGGAGTAGTTGAATTCCAGGAAGGTGAGGCCCTGCTCACGGTCCAGCCGGGATTTCACGGAATCGAACGAGAGCATACGGTTGACGGAGAAATGCACCCCGACCTCGCGCAGCAGGCCGATATAGGAGAGATTATCCAGCCAGTCCGCGTTGTTGACCAGAATGGCGTCGCGCGGGCCAGTGCCGAAGGTGATGAAGGCTTCCAGGTTTTTGCGAATGCCGATGAGGTTCTGGCCGATCTGCTCGTCGCCCAGAAGCTGGCGGGCTTCCTCACGGAAGGAGGGGTCGCCGATGCGGGTGGTGCCGCCGCCCATCAATGCCACCGGGCGGTGGCCATGGCGCTGGAACAGGCGCAGCAGCATGATGGGGATCATGTGGCCGACATGCAGGCTGTCGGCTGTCAGGTCGAACCCGGCATAGCCGGCGATGGAACCGGCAGTGCAGGCTTCATCCAGCGCTGCTTCGTCGGTGCATTGGAAAATGAAGCCGCGGGCCTTTGCCTCGGCCAGAAATTCGCTTTTCGCCATGGGTCTACTCCTGTGCCGGGGCGGGTAGCACAGGTGGCGAGGCGGGCAAAGCCGCGCGCAGCAAGGCGGCCAGGACGATAAGCGGGGTGAGCTCATGCCCGGTGGCAATGGAGACGACGAGGCAAATGCCCGGCCAGAGGAACAACAGCGCATCCAGCAACCCGATGCGCCAGCCCCGCTGGCGGGCGGATTCGGCCAGCATGAGGGAGAAGGCGACCATGTCCGGCGTATTGGCATAGGGAGTGACGAGCAGCGACAAACACACCATGACGGTGCCTAATCTGTCGGGTGGCCAGGCTCGGCTGAGGAGGTAGGCCAGCACCAGAAGCGCGGATATAAGTTGAAACAGGTTTGCACCCGCCGGTGAAACGCCGAAGCTCCGGACCATCCAGTAGATCGAAACACCCCAGCCCTGAGCCCCATGCGGATCGAACGGGGCAGAAAGGATATGGAGACTTTGGAGCCTGCCAAGTGTGAGATACGCGTGCCAAGCGGGCATACCGAACAGGCAAAACGAAAACAAAACAATGCCCGAGAGTACGAATATGAACCCAACCAGTGCGGGCAAATTACGCTGGGTGGCCCACAGAAAAGGCAATAACAAGCCGAGTTGCGGTTTTATCGCGAATAGTCCAGCAAGACCGCCTCCTAAAAAACCTCGACGTTCACCGAGGCGGATCGCAGCTAGAAAAATAGCTCCCATAATAACA
Source organism: Rhodospirillales bacterium (assembly GCA_018971565.1). GTDB lineage: Bacteria > Pseudomonadota > Alphaproteobacteria > Acetobacterales > Acetobacteraceae > Acidocella. Next base: position 586 of record JAGXAO010000035.1, on the reverse strand, counting down.
CCGAATTGGTTGAGCTGATAGTTCAGCAATGCCGCAGGAGCCAGCAAACCAACTAAGATAACCGGCCATTCAAATCGCGATATCCGCAACAACGCAATCGCGCATACAACACTACTCAAAAACCAAACGAAAGCCGCTGCCTCAAACGGCAGATGCGCGAGCGGCCAAAAAATCAACAATGCCGTGGGAGGATAAAAAAAAGTTTCGTAAGAAATTCCAGGAAGAAGCAGTCCCTTGACCGCAGCTACAAACAGATGCGGTGTATAGATAACCGAAAAAGCCTTCTGAACCGATAAAACGCCCGCTGGCCAAAACACGGAAAAATCACATTGGGGCTTGCCGCACGGCATGTCTGGCGCAATCGGCGCACCCACGAGATAGTCAAAACGCGGTGCCATGTGCTGGGCGAAGGCAACCAAAAGCACGCCCCAGAAGGTAAGAAGGAGGAGCGTGCCACCCAAACGGTCTATGAAGCGGAGATAGGCGCAAAACCTACTCATGCTACACTACGCGCAGGTGACAGGCTTGGCAGTTTAGCAAAATATATCATTTGCAAAAGCGAGAGCAGAACAACAACAGGCGTTAA
>JAGXAO010000146.1 GCA_018971565.1 Rhodospirillales bacterium | reverse complement strand
TGATGGGTTTCGCCTGGGGCCAGAAGGGCAATGCCTTTCTGGCCTTTTGTAACTGTGGAGCTGGATAAAATGCCGCGGACCTTGTTCGACAAGATTTGGGATGCCCATGTGGTTGATAAATTAGAGGACGGCACCTGCGTTCTCTATATTGACCGCCACCTCGTGCATGAGGTGACCAGCCCGCAGGCGTTTGAGGGACTTCGCATGGCGGGCCGAAAGGTTCGCCGGGTGGAAAACACCATCGCCGTGGTGGACCATAATGTGCCCACCAGCCCAGACCGGCTGACCGAAGTGAATGAGCCGGAAAGCGCGCTTCAGATTGCCACGCTGGAGCAGAATGTGAAGGAGTTCGGGGTGACTTACTTCCCGATGTCCGACATCCGCCAGGGCATCGTGCATATCGTGGGGCCGGAACAGGGCATCTCCCTGCCGGGTATGACGATTGTGTGCGGCGACAGCCACACCTCCACCCATGGGGCGATGGGCGCGCTGGCGTTTGGCATCGGCACCTCAGAGGTGGAGCATGTGCTGGCGACGCAAACGCTGCTGCAGAAGCCCGCGAAGAACATGCTCATCCGCGTGGATGGGAAGCTGCCGGAAGGCTGTTCGGGCAAGGACATCATGCTGGCGGTGATCGGCAAGATTGGCACCGGGGGCGGTACGGGTTATGTGATGGAGTTCGCGGGTGAGGCCATCCGCGCGCTGGACATGGCCGGGCGGTTGAGCATGTGCAACATGTCCATTGAGGGCGGTGCGCGCGCCGGGCTGGTGGCGCCGGACGAGACAACCTTTGAATATATCAAGGGCCGCCCCTTCGCGCCGAAGGATGCGGATTTCGATGCCGCTGTGGAATATTGGAAGACGCTGCCCAGCGATGATGGTGCGCATTACGATAAGATTGTGGAGCTGAGGGCCGAGGATATTATTCCGCAGGTGACCTGGGGCACCAGCCCGGAGACGGTGATTCCCATCACCGGCATTGTGCCCAACCCGGCAGATGAGAAAGACGCCGCCAAACGCGCCCAGATGGAGCGCATGCTGAGCTATATGGGGCTGGAAGCCGGGCAGAAGATTGCGGGCACGAAGGTGGATGTGGTGTTCATCGGCTCCTGCACCAACTCCCGCATTGAGGATATGCGTGCCGCCGCCGCCGTGGCCAAGGGCCGCCATGTGGCGGAGGGTGTGCGGGTGCTGGTGGTGCCGGGCTCCGGGCTTGTGAAAAAGCAAGCTGAGGATGAAGGCCTGGCCAAGATATTTACCGATGCCGGGTTTGAATGGCGCGAGGCCGGATGCTCGATGTGCTTAGGGATGAACCCGGACAAGCTGACACCGGGGCAGCGTTGCGCTTCAACCTCCAACCGTAATTTCGAAGGCCGGCAGGGGCCGGGCGGGCGCACGCATCTGCTCTCCCCCGCCATGGCCGCTGCTGCTGCGATTACGGGCAAGATCATCGATGTGCGGGAGTTGGTGTAATGAATAAATTCACCATTCTCACCGCCATCACCGCGCCACTGAATATCGACAATATCGATACGGACAAGATTATTCCGGCACGGTTTCTGAAAACCATCAAACGCACCGGCCTTGGCAAGAGCGCCTTTGCCGATATGCGCTATAACGCAGATGGTTCTGAAAATCTGAATTTCGTGCTGAATCAGGAACCTTACCGGCGTTCAGAAATTCTGGTGGCGGGCGATAATTTCGGCTGCGGATCATCCCGCGAGCATGCACCCTGGGCACTGAAGGATTTTGGCATTCGCTGCATCATAGCACCCAGCTTTGCCGACATTTTCTTCAATAACAGCTTCAAGAATGGATTGCTGCCGATCACCCTCCCGGAAGACATTTGCGCCAAGCTGCGCGAGGATGCAGCCATGGGCGACAATGCGCGGCTGACGGTGGACCTTGCCCGGCAGGTGGTGATCCGCCCGAATGGTGAGGAAATTGCTTTCGATGTGGACTCGTTTCGCAAGCATTGCCTGCTGAACGGGCTGGACGATATTGGCCTGACGCTGGAACACAAAACTGCCATCGACGCCTATGAGGCGAAAATCCCCTCCTGGCAGCCGAAAATACAGGGAGCTTAAACATGATCGCCAACAAGAATCTGCTGCTGATGCCAGGCGATGGCATTGGCCCCGAGGTGATGGCCCAGGCGCGCCGCGTGCTGGATTGGTTACAGAAAACCAAACGTGCTTCTTTCACCATTGAGGAGGAGCTCGTCGGGGGTGCCTCCATCGACGCGCATGGCGTGCCGCTGACCGATGCGGCGCTGGCCAAGGCGAAGGCGGCCGATGCACTGCTGTTCGGCTCCGTTGGCGGGCCGAAATGGGACAAGGTACCGTTTGAAACCCGCCCCGAGGCCGGGCTTTTGAAGCTGCGCGCGGAATTGCAGGTGTTCGCCAACCTGCGCCCGGCAAAAGTGTTCCACGCGCTGGCCGATGCATCCTCGCTGAAGCCGGAACTGGTGAGCGGGCTGGACCTCATGATCGTGCGTGAATGTATTGGAGGGATTTATTTCGGCCAGCCGCGCGGGATTGAGACGCTGCCGAATGGCGAACAGAAGGGCGTGAACACGGAAGTTTACACCACGCATGAAATACAACGCGTGGGCCGGGTAGCGTTTGAGCTGGCCCGCAAACGCCAGGGCCGCGTGTGCAGCGTGGAGAAGGCGAATGTGATGGAGGCTGGGCTGCTGTGGCGCCAGGTGATGACCAGGCTGGGAGCGGAGGAGTTCCCGGACGTGACACTCTCCCACATGTATGCCGATAACTGCGCCATGCAGCTGGCGAAGAACCCGAAGCAGTTTGACGTGATCGTGACCAGCAATCTGTTCGGGGATATTCTCTCCGACCTCGCGGCGATGCTAACCGGCTCGCTGGGGCTGCTGCCTTCGGCTACGCTGGGGGCAAAAGAGGCGTCCGGGCGCATTCCCAGCCTGTATGAGCCGATCCACGGCTCGGCACCCGATATCGCCGGGACCGGCAAGGCCAATCCGCTGGCGCAGGTGCTGAGCCTGGCCATGATGCTGCGCTATTCCTTCGATATGGGTGAGGATGCGGATGCCATAGAGGCCGCGGTGGAGCGCGTGCTGGCCAAGGCCGGGCGCACGCCGGACATTGCCGTGCCGGGGCGCGCAGTGATTTCCACCGCCGAGATGGGCGATGCGCTGCTGGCGGAGCTTAGCAGCGTTTCATGAGAGGCGGGGGGGGGTTGCCTGGCCGCGATGGTTCGGTTACACCCCGCCCACCGCGCGCTCGTAGCTCAGCTGGATAGAGCATCAGACTACGAATCTGAGGGTCAGGAGTTCGAATCTCTTCGAGCGCGCCACGAAATTCCTTGAAATACAAGCGAAAACGGGCCGGTGGTCATCCACCGGCCCGTTGGCGTTTTGGGGCTGCCCACCACTATCCCCTCGATGGCCGCGGAACGCCGCGAATCGCCCGGTGAGAGGCGCATCGGGCAGGCGCGCATCTCCCACGGGTCGCCCTTGGCGAGCAGCCGGCCCTGCTCCATTGAGGGCGACGGCCCT
>JAGXAO010000145.1 GCA_018971565.1 Rhodospirillales bacterium | reverse complement strand
GTGCCCGAGCCGATGGGCGGGGCGCACCGCGACCCCGAGGTGGCTTTGGCGGCGCTGGGCGATGCGGTGGAAGCGGCGCTGCAACCCTTGCTGGGCCAGCGGCCCGAGGCGTTGAAGGTAAAGCGCCGGGAGAAATTTCTGGCGATGGGCAAGCTGGGGCTTTAGCCCCGCGCCCACCCCGGCCTGCGGGTTAGCAGGCTGAGCCACGCCACCAGGCCCAGCGCAGCGCCGATAATGCCTTGCGTGCCATTATAGTTCACCACGGCGGCGATGCCGAGGCCTATGGCCAGCCCTGCGATTATGCGCTGCCCCCAGACAAACGCCAGCAGCCCCACCGCCAGCGCGGCCCAGCCGAAACTGCCCAGATATTGCCAATGAAGCACCCAGCCGCGCGGCACGCACCAGCCTGGGGCTGCGGTGGCCGCGCATATGCCCACCGTGGCGCGCGGCACAATGGCCAATTGCCGGAACGCGAACGCCCCGCCACCCAGCAGGGCCGCCAGGGCAAGGCCGGCCCAGTCCTGCGGTTTGCACTGTGCTGTTATGCCCATTTGCCGTCCTTCTCGGTTGCTCTTACCCGTGCGGGGCCGTATTGCTGCGGCGCGTCAGTTTATACAAAGGTCCATGACAGTCCACAGCACACCGGGGAAGCCCAAGAGCTTCCAGGACATTATCCTGACATTGCACGCTTTCTGGGCCAAGCAGGGCTGTGTGATTTTACAACCTTATGATGTGGAGATGGGTGCTGGCACCTTCCACCCCGCCACCACGTTGCGCGCGCTGGGGCCGAAGCCCTGGAAGGCGGCTTATGTGCAGCCCTCCCGCAGGCCATCCGATGGCCGCTATGGCGAGAACCCGAACCGGTTGCAGCATTATTATCAATACCAGGCGCTGCTGAAGCCGAGCCCGGACGATATTCAGGACCTGCTTCTGGCCAGCTACGATGCCATCGGCATCGACCGGCGGCGGCACGACATCCGCTTTGTGGAGGATGACTGGGAAAGCCCGACGCTAGGCGCCTGGGGCCTGGGCTGGGAGGTGTGGTGCGACGGCATGGAGGTGACGCAGTTCACCTATTTCCAGCAGGTGGGCGGCATCGCCTGCGTCTCGCCCTCGGCCGAGCTGACATACGGGCTGGAGCGCCTGGCGATGTATGTGCAGGGCGTGGAGAATGTGTACGACCTGGATTTCAATGGCCAGGGTGTTTCCTATGGGGACGTGTTCCTACGCGCCGAGCGGGATTATTCGAAGCATAATTTCGAGCTGGCCAATACCGAGATGCTGGCCCGGCATTTTGAGGATGCAGAGGCCGAGTGCCAGGCGCTGGTGGCGGCGGGGGTGGCGCAGCCGGCCTATGACCAGTGCATCAAGGCCAGCCATTTGTTCAATCTGCTGGATGCGCGGGGCGTGATCTCGGTGGCGGAGCGCGCCGCTTATATCGCGCGGGTGCGGAATCTGGCGAAAGCCTGCGCCGAAGCTTGGGAGTCGGGGGAATAATGCCTGAATTTTTCCTGGAGCTGTTCTCCGAAGAAATTCCGGCGCGGATGCAGGCCGGGGCGGCGGCACAGCTGGAAGGCGCTTGCGCGCAGGCGCTGAAGCCGCTGAACATTGTTATAAAGCGGGTGTTTTACGGCCCGCGCCGGATTGCGCTGAGCGCGGAAGTGGCAGGCGAGGTGGCCGCCAGCTCGGTTGCTGAACGCGGGCCGCGTATTTCCGCGCCGGAGCAGGCTTTGGCCGGGTTTCTGCGCAAGCATGGCGCGGCGAAAGAGGATTTGACCCAGGAAGGCGAGTTCTGGGTGCTGAACAAGCAAAGCACCGCCCAGCCCGCCGCCGGTTTTATCGCTGCCGTACTGCCGGAGGCTTTGGCAAAGCTGCCCTGGCCGAAATCCATGCGCTGGGGCTCGGGCGGGGCGTTTACCTGGGTGCGGCCGCTGCGCCGGGTGGTGTGTTTACTGGATGGCGAAGTGGTGCCCCTCACTCTCGGCCCGGTGGCGGCGGGGAACCTCACCGAGGGCCACCGCGTGCACGGGAAGGGGCCGTTTGAGGTGTCCTCCGCCGCTGTGTGGGAAGAAAAACTGCGCGAGCATCGCGTGATTGCTGACCAGGGCGAGCGTCGGACCAGGATTGCCGAGGGTATTGCGGCGGAAGCCGCGAAGCTTGGCCTTTCCGTGGCGCCGGATGACGTGCTGCTGGACGAGGTGACTGGGCTGGTGGAATGGCCGGTGCCGCTGCTCGGCAGGATCGACCCGGAATTCATGGAATTGCCGCCGGAAGTGCGCGAGCTTTCCATGAAGATCAACCAGAAATATTTCGCCCTGCGGGATGCGGGTGGCAAACCAGCCCCGTATTTCGCGTTTGTGGCGAATCTGGCGGCGGATGATGGCGGGGCCGCGATTATCGCTGGCAATGAGCGGGTGCTGCGCGCCAGGCTTGCCGATGCGCGGCATTTCTGGGCGCTGGATTTGAAAACGCCGTTGGATAAGCTGCTGCCGAAGCTCGAGAAGATCACCTTCCACGCAAAAATCGGCACGCAGCGCCAGCGGGCAGACAGAATTGCGGATCTGGCGGAGGAGATTGCCTCTGCCCTTGGTGCTTCGGCCGAGGAGGCCGGGCAGGCGGCGGAAGCCGGGCTGCTGGCCAAGGCGGATCTTGTAACCGGTATGGTCGGCGAGTTCCCCGAATTGCAGGGCGTCATGGGCGGCTATTATGCCGCCCGCGGGCGCGGCCCGGTGGTGGGCGCGGCGATTTCTACCCATTATCAGCCGAAAGGCCCTTCGGACGCTGTACCTGAGGGAGTGGTTGCGGTGGCGGTTGCGCTGGCGGACAAGCTGGACACGCTGCGGGAATTTTTCGCGGCTGGCGAGAAGCCCACCGGCTCGGGCGACCCATTCGCGCTGCGCCGCGCGGCACTTGGGGTGATCCGGATTATTCTGGAGAACGGGTTACGCCTGCAGCTGCTGCCGCTATTGCGGGCTGATAAAGATTTGTTTGCCTTCATCATTGAACGGCTGCGGGTGAAGCTGCGCGGCGAGGGCAAAAGGTTTGATGTGCTGGATGCCGTGTTGGCTGCTGGGCAGGATGATGATCTCGTACGTTTGATGAAGCGTGTTGAAGCACTTTCCGCCATGCTCGGCACTGAGGATGGAAAAAACCTGCTCGCGGCCTATAAGCGGGCCGCGAATATTCTGCGTATCGAGAACGCTAAGGATGGGCCGTACGCGCCTGACCCTGTAGTGGGCCCGTTGCCGGAAAAGGCAGAAGAGGAGTTGCGGGACGGCCTGCAATTCGTATTGACGGAAACCATTCCGGATTTTGCTTCTGAAAATTATGCAAGAGCCATGGCAGGATTTGCTAAACTACGGTCTCTCATCGATGCGTTCTTCGAAAATGTTACGGTAAACTCTGAATCGTCTGAATTACGCCGGAATCGGTTACGATTGCTCGCGCGCTTTACGCAGGCGGTCAACCAAGTGGCGGAGTTTTCTCGCATAGAGGGTTGAGGGAGTGCAAAAGTCATGACGAAATGGGTGTATAATTTCGGCGCTGGCGTGAATGACGGAAATGCCTCGCTGCGCAATTTGCTCGGCGGCAAGGGGGCCAA
>JAGXAO010000034.1 GCA_018971565.1 Rhodospirillales bacterium | reverse complement strand
ACTCTTAAGTCTCGCCTTAACCGGCTGAATTATTCTCTCAAGGGAGCTGCCTGATATGGAGATCCGTCCTGCCGAAATCTCCGAGATTCTGAAGCGTCAGATCGCGGATTTCGACACCGAAGCCAATGTGGCCGAAACTGGCCAGGTCCTCTCAGTGGGGGATGGCATTGCGCGCGTATTCGGCCTGGCCAATGTGCAGGCTGGCGAGCTGGTGAACTTCCCCAATGCCGGGTTGAAGGGCATGGCGCTGAACCTCGAGACAGACAATGTCGGTATCGTGATCTTCGGCGACGACAAGGGCGTGCGCGAGGGTGACACCGTGACCCGCACCGGCGAGATTGTCGACGTGCCGGTGGGCAAGGCCCTGCTGGGCCGCGTGGTGGATGCGCTGGGCAACCCGATCGACGGCAAGGGGCCGATTGCCGCCACCGAGCGCCGCCTGGTTGAGACCAAGGCGCCGGGTATCATTCCCCGTAAATCCGTGCATGAGCCGATGCAGACTGGCATCAAGGCCATCGACGTGCTGGTGCCCGTGGGGCGCGGCCAGCGCGAGCTGATCATCGGAGACCGCCAGACCGGCAAGACCGCGCTGATCATCGACAGCATTATTAACCAGAAAACGGTTAACGCGACCGGCGACGAGAGCAAGAAGCTCTATTGCATCTATGTGGCCGTGGGGCAGAAGCGCTCCACCGTGGCACAACTGGTGCGCACGCTGGAGGAATACGGCGTGATGGAATATTCCATTGTCATCGCCGCCACCGCCTCCGACCCCGCGCCGATGCAGTACCTGGCCCCGTATACGGGCTGCACCATGGGTGAGTATTTCCGTGATAACGGCATGCACGCGCTGATCGGCTATGACGATCTTTCCAAGCAGGCCGTGGCCTACCGCCAGATGTCCCTGCTGCTGCGCCGCCCGCCAGGCCGCGAGGCTTATCCGGGTGACGTGTTCTACCTGCATTCACGCCTGCTGGAGCGTGCGGCCAAGATGTCCGACGAATACGGCGCGGGCTCTCTCACCGCCCTGCCGGTGATTGAAACCCAGGCGGGTGACGTCGCCGCCTATATCCCCACCAACGTGATCTCCATCACCGACGGTCAGATATTCCTGGAGACTGAACTGTTCTTCAAGGGCATCCGCCCGGCCATCAATGTGGGCCTCTCGGTCTCGCGCGTCGGTTCCGCCGCGCAGATCAAGGCGATGAAGCAGGTGGCTGGCAAGATCAAGCTGGACCTTGCGCAGTACCGCGAAATGGCGGCCTTCGCGCAGTTCTCATCCGATCTTGACCCCGCCACGCAGAAGCTGCTGGCCCGCGGCGCGCGTTTGACCGAACTTTTGAAGCAGCCGCAGTTCAAGCCTCTTTCGGTGGCGGAGCAGGTGATCTCGGTGTTCGCTGGCACACGCGGCTATCTGGACAATATTCCGGTGAACAAGGTTGGCGCCTTCGAGGCTCAGCTGCTTTCCGATATCAAGGCGAATGCGCCGGAGATCGTGAACGCCATCGAGGCTGACCAGCAGATTAAGCCGGAGACCGAGAAGGCGCTGATCGCGTTTATCGAGAACCTGCTGCGCGTCTTCGGATAAGACCATGCCCTCGCTGAAAATCCTGCGAAACCGGATCAACAGCGTCAAATCGACGCAGAAGATCACGAGCGCCATGAAGATGGTGGCGGCCGCCAAGCTGCGCCGCGCGCAGGCCCAGGCCGAGGCGTCGCGCCCCTATGCCGTGCGCATGGCGGAGATGCTGGCCGCCCTCGCGGCCTCCGAGATGGGCAACCCGAACGGCAACAAGCTGCTGGTGGGAAATGGCAAAAACCAGACGCATCTGCTGGTGGCCGTAACCGCGGACCGTGGCCTGGCGGGCGGCTTTAATGCCAATATCGGCAAGGTGGTTCGCCAGAGGGCTGCCGCCTTGGCCGCCGAGGGCAAGCGTGTGAAAATCTTCACGCTGGGCCGCAAGGGCAATGACTCACTGCGCCGCGATATGCGGGATCAGATTTCCGGCACTAAAAATTTTGTCGGCAAAAAGATCATCACCTTCGCGGATGCCGAGGACGTGGCGCAGGAGATTATCCGCGGTTTCAAGGCTGGCGAATATGATACCGTGACCCTGCTGTTCAACCGCTTCCATAGCGTGATGACGCAGAAGCCGTTCGAGCAGCCGCTGATTCCCGCCGCCGCCCCCACCGCGAACGATAACGCGATGGAGCATAATTACGAGGTGGAGCCGGATGACGGCACGTTGCTGGACCGGCTGCTGCCGCGCAATTTAGCGGTGCAGATTTATGCGGCCCTGCTGGAAAACGCAGCGGGTTTTTATGCCAGCCAGATGACCGCGATGGATAGCGCCACCCGCAATGCCGGCCAGATGATCAAGAAATTGACCCTTGATTACAACCGGGCGCGGCAGGCGAACATTACCAGAGAGCTGATCGAAATCATTTCCGGCGCGGAAGCCGTTTGAGGACAGAGAGATGACAAGCAACAACACCGGCCGAGTGACCCAGATCAATGGTGCCGTTGTCGACGTTGAGTTCGACGGCGCGCTGCCTTTTATTCAGAACGCGCTGGAGACCAAGGTTGGCGACCGCCGCCTGGTGCTGGAAGTGGCGCAGGAAATTGGCCAGCGCACCGTGCGCTGCATCGCCATGGATACAACGGATGGCATGGTGCGCGGCATGTCCGTTACCGACACCGGGGCCGCCATCTCCGTGCCGGTTGGCCCGGGCGTGCTGGGGCGTATTCTCAACGTGATCGGCGAGCCGATTGACGAGCGCGGCCCGATCGCCGCTGTTGCCCACAGCCCGATCCATAATGCAGCCCCTGCTTTCGAGGAGCAGTCCGCTTCCGCCGAAATTCTGGTAACGGGCATCAAGGTGGTAGATCTGCTCGCACCATACCTCAAAGGCGGCAAGGTTGGCCTGTTCGGCGGCGCTGGCGTGGGCAAGACTGTGCTCATCCAGGAGCTGATCAACAATATTGCCAAGGGCCATGGCGGCGTTTCCGTGTTTGCGGGCGTGGGTGAGCGTACCCGTGAGGGCAACGATCTGTACCATGAAATGGTCGATGCCGGCGTTATCAAGCTGAACGAAGATGGCACCACCGAAGGCTCCAAAGTGGCGCTGGTTTATGGCCAGATGAACGAGCCGCCGGGTGCGCGCGCGCGTGTCGCCCTTTCCGGTGTAACCATGGCCGAATATTTCCGCGACCAGGAAGGCCAGGACGTGCTGTTCTTCGTGGACAATATCTTCCGCTTCACCCAGGCGGGCGCTGAAATGTCGGCTCTGCTTGGCCGCATTCCCTCCGCCGTGGGCTACCAGCCGACATTGGCCACCGATATGGGCGCGTTGCAGGAGCGCATCACCTCCACCAAGAAGGGGTCCATCACTTCCGTGCAGGCCGTGTACGTGCCGGCGGACGATCTGACCGACCCGGCCCCGGCCGCGACCTTCGCGCATCTTGATGCCACCACCGTGCTCAACCGCTCCATCGCCGAGAAAGGCATCTACCCGGCCGTGGACCCGCTGGACTCCACCTCCCGCTCGCTGGACCCGCGGGTTGTGGGCGAAGAGCATTACAACGTGGCGCGCGATGTGCAGCGCATCCTGCAAACCTATAAGTCTCTGCAGGACATTATCGCCATCCTGGGCATGGACGAGCTTTCCGACGACGACAAGATGGTTGTGGCCCGCGCCCGCAAGATTGAGCGCTTCCTCTCCCAGCCGTTCCATGTGGCGGAAGTGTTCACCGGCTCGCCAGGCGTGTTCGTGAAGGTTGAAGACACCATCCGCGCCTTCAAGGGCATTGTGGCGGGTGAGTACGACCATCTGCCAGAAGCTGCCTTCTACATGGTTGGCACCATTGAAGAGGCGATCGCCAAGGCTGAATCTCTGGCGGCGAAGGCCTGATCCATGCCTTTGGCCCTGGAAATCATCAGCCCGGAGCGGCTGCTCCTGGCCCGTGATGTCGATATGGTTGTGGTCCCCGGCACGGAAGGAGACCTTGGCGTTCTGCCGGGTCATTCCAAGCTGGTTACCTCCCTGCGCGGCGGGCTGGTCGATATCTATGAAGGCGGCAAGATCACCGACAGGCTTTTTGTGACCGGCGGTTTCGCCGAGATCACCGAATCCCGGTGCTCGGTGCTGGCTGACGAGATCATCCGCCAGGCGGATATCGACCCGGCGATGGCCCAGGCCAAGCTTGCCGAGGCCAAAGCGGCGTTCGCCGCGTTGGACCTGAATAATTCGGAGGCTTATCGTGAAACATCCGACAGGCTGATCTCAGCCCAGGCGATGGTGGACAGCATCGCCGCCTGATTTTTAATTGCTCCCTGCTAAACTGGGATGGGCGTCTCCTACATGGAGGCGCCTTTTTTATTTCATCAACATCCTGAAGCCAACAATGGCAAGGATGACGCCAAGGCAGATTTTCAAAAGCTTATCCGGCGCGTAGCGGGCCGTGACGCTGCCGATGATGATGCCCGGGATGGAGCCGAACAGCAATTGCCCCACCAAAGGCAGGTTAACTGTTCCCAAAATCCAATGGCCGAGCCCAGCCAGCAGGGTGAGCGGCACGGCATGGGCGATGTCTGACCCCACGATGCGCACCATGGGCTGGCGCGGGTACAGAATGATAAGCGCAACAGTGCCAAGCGCCCCGGCGCCGACGGAGGACAGGCAGACGAGCACCCCGAGCACAGCGCCGGTTAGCACGGTGAGCCGAAGCGAGGTGGTGGCGCCGAAATCAGGGTAGCGCCGGGTGATGAAATGCAAAATCTGCGTTTTGAACAACAGTGAGGCGGCGCTGAGGAGCAGTGAGATTCCCAGCACGGCGGAAATAAGGTCGGTCATGGCCTTATTGGCGGAACCTGCATAGGCCAAGGCGATGAGGCAGAGAATGGTGGCGGGCACCGAGCCCATGGCCAGCCGCCGTACAATCACCCAATCTACCGTTTTGCCGACGCTATGAATGGTTGTGCCAGCCGTTTTTGTAACGGCGGCGAAAAGCAGGTCTGTGCCGACGGCGGTAGCGGGGTGGAAGCCGAAAAGCATTACGAGCAGCGGGGTCATTAACGAGCCGCCGCCAACGCCCGTCAGGCCAACCAGAAGCCCGACCAGAAGCCCGGACACAATATAGACCGGTTGAAACCCTAAATTTCCTATCGACATCATAGACTATAACTTGCACAGGATTGAAAATTCGGCAAGCAAGCGGCCAGGGTGGCAAGAATGCCAGCGGGCTTTTTCGGCGCCGGGCTCACCAGGCCATCTCCCGGATTTTTTGCAATGTTAATCAGCGTCCCGAGCCCTTGGATGTGCCTTGCGCCAGATCTCCATGAGTTGGCTGGTTTCCACATCCGTGTAGCGCTGGGTGGTGGAAAGGCTGGCATGGCCAAGCAACTCCTGGATCGAGCGCAGATCCGCCCCGCCTGCCAACAGATGGGTGGCGAAGCTGTGGCGCAAGGCGTGCGGGGTGGCATGTTCGGGCAGGCCGTTCAGGCGGCGGAAATTGCGGAGGTTTTTTTGTGCTACCCCCGCATTCAGCCGCCCGCCGCGCAGGCCGGTGAATAACGGCTCGCCCCGGGCCGGATTCGGATGCAGTTTCAGCCAGGCGGCGATGGCTTCGCGCACGGCGGGCAGCAGCGGCACAATCCGCTGCTTGTTGCCCTTGCCGGTCACACGCATGGCATCGTCGGCGGCGGGGATGTCCCCTACGTTCAGTGCCAGCGCCTCGGCGATTCGCAGCCCGGCACCGTAGAGCAGCATCATCAGCGCCGCGTCGCGGGCCTGTTCCATGGCGGTGTCCGTCGCCTCGCCGATCTCCTGGGTCACGCTCAGCGCATCGTCGGGTGTGAGCGCCTTCGGCAGCGGGCGTTTCGGGCGGGGACGGGCGATAAGGGAAAGCTGGGTGCTGTCTACCCCATGGCGCTGGTGCAGATAGCGAAAGAAGGTGCGCAGGGCGGAGAGCTTGCGGGCACGGGTTGCGTTGATATCTCCGGCCTTGGCAGCGTCGGCAAGGTAGGCGCGGAAATCCGCCGCGCGCAGCGTGCCGAGGGTTCTGGGGTTTGGGGTCTCGCCAGTATGTTCGGCGGTGAAAGACAAAAAAGCCCGCACATCGCGGGCATAGGTTTCAACGGTTTTTACCCCGGCCCGGCGCTCAGCGCCGAGCCAGTTACAGAAAGTTGTAAGCAGTTCCTCAGACAATGCTCTGCCCGGTGGCGGCCCAGTCTTTCAGGAAGGCGGAGAGGCCCTTGTCGGTCAGCGGGTGGCCGTAAAGCTGCTTGATCACGCTTGGCGGGATGGTGGCAACGTCCGCACCCATCTTGGCTGCTTCGATGAGATGGATCGGGTTGCGGATGGATGCCACGAGCACCTCGGTCTTCAGGTTCGGGTAGTTGTTATAGATCGTCACGATCTCATGGATCAGATCCATGCCGTTCTGGCCGATATCATCCAGCCGGCCGACGAAGGGGGAGATGAAGGTGGCCCCCGCCTTGGCGGCCAGCAGCGCCTGGGCGGCGGAGAAGCACAGGGTCACATTCACCATCGTGCCTTCCTGCGAGAGCGCGTAGCAGGCTTTCAGCCCGTCCTGCGTCAAAGGCACTTTCACGGCGACATTCGGCGCGATCTTGCGCAGCACATCGGCCTCGGCCAGCATCTGCTTGTACTCGGTGGCGGCAACCTCAGCACTCACCGGGCCGTGCACCACCTGGCAGATCTCGGCGATGACATCCAGGATTTTACGGCCGGATTTGGCGATGAGAGACGGGTTGGTGGTCACGCCGTCCAGCAGGCCGGTGGTGGCGAGCTCCCGGATCTCGGAGATTTCAGCTGTGTCGACAAAGAATTTCATGGGTGGCTTTCCGGTGAACAGGGTCTTTGGTTAAGAGCATACAGCATGGAGCAACCTAAACCGACAACCCGCCTCAGCGTCTTGCTCCCCTATAAATTCGAGATGGCTTTTACTTATGAGGCCGAGGCCCCCTTGCCGCCGGGCACGCTGGTGCGCGTGCCGCTGGGGCGGCGCATGGTGGTGGGGGCGGTATGGGGCGAGCCGCCAGACCTGGAGGTGAAAACCAGGCCCGTGGCGGCGGTGCTCGAATTTCCGCCGCTGCCGGAAACCCTGCGGCGATTCGTCGACTGGGTGGCGGCCTACACGCTGGCGCCGCGCGGGGATGTGCTGGCGCTGAGCCTGAAGGAGAAGCTGCTGGCGCCCAGCCCCAAACGGGCCAGAACATATGAGTTCGGCGGGGCCGACCCGGCCCGCCCTGGCCCGGAACTTTCGGTGATTCAGGAAAAAGCTTCCGCGGCCTTGCGCGAGGATGTGCGGGCGGAAATTTTCTCCGTAACGCTGCTGGATGGCGTGACTGGCTCCGGCAAGACCGAGGTTTATCTGGAGGCCGTGGCCGAAGCGCTGCGGCGCGGCAGGCAGGTGCTGGTGCTGCTGCCGGAAATCGCCCTCTCGGTGCAGGTGCTCTCGCGGTTCGAAGCGCGGTTCGGGGTGCGCCCGGCCGTCTGGCATTCGGAGCTGACCCCGGCGCAGCGGCGCGAGACCTACCGCGCCGTGGCGGAGGGGCGGGCGGATGTGGTGGTGGGGGCGCGTTCGGCCTTGTTTCTGCCGTTTACCGCGCTCGGGCTTATCGTGGTGGATGAGGAACACGAGACCTCCTTCAAGCAGGAGGACGGGGTGATGTATAACGCCAGGGATATGGCGGTGGTGCGGGGTAAGTTCTGCGCGGCGCCAGTGTTGCTGGTAAGCGCCACGCCCAGCCTGGAAACCGCCGAAAATGCCGCCCAGGGGCGGTACAAGAAGCTCGATTTGCCCGCCCGCCATGGCGGGGCCGCCTTGCCGTGCATGCAGGCGCTGGATTTGCGCGAGGCACCGCCGGAGCGGGGCAAGTTCCTCTCGCCCTTGCTGGTGGCGGCGATGCGTAAGACGCTGGCGCGAGGCGAGCAGGCGATGCTGTTCCTGAACCGGCGCGGCTATGCGCCGCTGACGCTGTGCCGGACCTGCGGGCACAGGCTCTCCTGCCCCAATTGCTCGGCCTGGCTGGTGGAACACCGGGCCTCGCCCCGGCTTTCCTGCCATCATTGCGGTTACACGATGCGCCGCCCGCTGAATTGCCCCTCTTGCGCGGCGGAGGGCAGTTTCGTGCCCATCGGCCCCGGGGTGGAGCGTATCGCCGAGGAGGTGGCGGAATTATTTTCCGGCACCGCGGCGCTGGTGATGGCTTCGGACGTGATTACAGGGCCAGCCCAGGCGGCCGAAGCGGCGCGGTGCATCGCGGCGCGGGAGGTGGGGATTATTATCGGCACGCAGATGGTGGCCAAGGGTTGGCATTTTCCGCATCTCACGCTGGTGGGGGTGGTTGATGCCGATCTCGGCCTGGCCGGGGGCGATTTACGCGCGGGCGAGCATACGGTGCAGATGCTGCACCAGGTGGCCGGGCGCGCCGGGCGGGCTGAAGCACCGGGGCTGGTGTTGCTGCAGAGCTATGATCCATCGCATCCGGTGATCCAGGCGCTATTATCGGGCGACCTGCCCGCGTTTCTGGAACAGGAGGCGGCCTTGCGCCGCCCCGGCCATTGGCCGCCATTCGGGCGGCTGGCGGCGTTGATTGTGAGTGCGGAGGATGAGCGCCTGGCTGACCAGATTGCCCGTGCCCTGGCCCGCGCGGCCCCGCGCCAGCCGGGGGTGGAGGTGCTGGGCCCGGCACCGGCGCCGATTGCGCTGCTGCGCGGCCGCCACCGCCGCCGCCTGTTGCTGAAAACACTGAAGGAGATTGCCGTGCAGCCCTTGCTGCGAGCCTGGCTGGCGCAAGTACAGGTGCCCCGCAATGTGAAGCTGGATGTGGATGTGGACCCGGTTTCCTTTATGTAACCAAGGTCAGTCGTTCGCCGGGTAGGCGCGCATGAGCCGCTTCTGCTGCTGCCAGAGCGACAGCAGTTTGAGCGGGCCGATGGGCTTGAGGCCGGTTTCGCGCATTGCCGCGCCGATCCGGAAGGATTCACCATAATGGTGGAACTGATCCGCATAGGCGCGCCGGAGCGTCATTTCCGGGTCCCAGATATGGGTGGCTTCCGAGCCGGAGCCGTTAAACTCGATGATCTTGAAGCCCCGCCCCTCGCGCAGGGCCTCCAGATTATCGTAGCGCAGGTCTATCCGGGAGAAATAAACGCCGGGCATATCCTGCATGATCTCGTCGATACGGGCCGAAAGGGCAGGGGTGACGATGGAGAGGCCATCTTTGAAGGTGGAGCCGCGGCAATGATTGCCGACGAACACCAACGCCACATGCTCGCCCGGCGCCGGAACATGCGCGGCCCTGGCGCCGAGCTTGGGCAGAAGAATATGCGAGATCGCGTTCATCCGGTCATCCGCGGTGATAAGCGCCTTAACGGTCTGGCGGCCATCGCCCACCACGGCGGGCGGATATTTCAACGTGACGGAAGTGATGCGGCCGGTGCGCTCATGAGGATGACGGATGTAGAAGATTCCCGCCTCGCCGTCATAAGTTACCAGCGCCTGCAATTGCAGGGCGGCCGCGCGGGGGAAGGCTGAGAGATACTCCGCCAGTTGCGCCGCGTTGCGCACAACCCGCACGCCAACGCCGTTGCAGCTGATATCTGGCTTTGCCACGACGGGAAAACTTAACCCGGCTTGCTCCATCGCGTTCAAGGCTCTCAACGTGTCGTTGGCGGCCGCATGGCCGGATACGGTGAGGGCGGCATAACCGGCCACCCAGGGGCGGGCGGCAGGCCCGGCGAGGCCCAGAATATCGTTCTTTGACTCACCGCAGATGCCCCCCGCATTAATCGGCGGATTCGCTAGCGAAGGCAGGGTGATGCTGCGGTAGCGGACCGATTTTAACACCCAGAAGGCAATAACCGGGGCATAAAACAGCCAGTTTGGCCAGAATTCAAAAAAAGAAACCGGGCGTTTCTGGGTGGACCGCTTGAGCCTGGCCGCATTTTCGGCCAGCGATGCAGTGCTCATTCCGGGTTCCTTTGATTGTAGAGTTTTGTAGCCAGCCGCCCCACGAATATGATGATAAGAAGGAATACGGCAAGCCCGGCCCAGCGCCACACGCCAAGGTAATGCGCCATGAGCAGGCCAAGACGCAGGCTGATGAAGAACAATCCGGTTGTCCAGATTAGTGTGGCGACGATGGCCGCCAGCGCGAATTGCAGGAACGGCGCGTGCAGAAACCCGAGCGTGGTATAGGTGGGCAGGCGCAGGCCGGGGATGAACCGGCTGACCAGCACCAACGGGATAACCTTGCCTTTGACCCACTCATGGCCAATATGGCGGCGCGTTTGTGGCACCATGCGCTTGGCCCAGCTATGGGTGGCTGAAAGCCGCCCCAGCCCGTACAGCCCGAGATCACCCAGCACAATGCCGACGTAAAGCGAGCACAAAGCAAGCGGCAGGGAAAGGGCGCCGGAGGCCACCTGCATGGCGGCGAGAAGGGTGGCGGCGTCTTCCAGAATAAACGTGCCGGAGATGATTGTGGCTGCCTGGAGGGATTGTATCCCCGCCGCGGCAGCCAGAATCGTGGTTAAACCAGGAATTAACATGCGGCCCGCCCATAGACCTCTTCGCGCCCCAGGCCAACCGCCTGGCGAACAAGGCTGTAAGGGTTTAGGTGCCGTCCGGCTCGCTCAGCATGGCCAGATGGTCTGAAGCCAGAGGCCGTACATCGCATTGGGTGCCGTGCGCGTTCAGGGCGCGGCAGGTATCATGCGCACCTTGGTAGGTGAGCCCGGTTAGCTGGGCCAGCCAGAGGTTCTTGCCATGACGCTCCACATGCTCGATCTGCGCGACGCCGCGCCCACGCAATTGCCGGGCCTTCAAAGCCATCACTCTGGCGTTGGTTTTATAATAATAGAGGCCAAGCTGGGCGACCCAGTGCCGGGTGGCATCAGGCGGCTGGCGGGGAGAATCTGGAAGTTGTGTGGCAGGCGTGGGGGTGCGGCTCGCCACGGTTTCAACACGGGGTATCTTAACGGACATATCGGGCTTTGCCGGGTTGCTGGCCGCCGCCACCATTTCGCGGGTCATCGGCACATGGCCGCCGAAGCCACCATCCAGCATGGCGGTCATCTGCCCATAGGCATGGCCCCAGCTAGGCTCATGCAGCACTACGCCAACCAGTTCCTTGCCATCACGGTCGGCGGAGGTAACAAGGTTGTGCCGTGCAAGGTCGGTATAGCCGGTTTTCATGCCGGTGGCGCCGTAATAGCTCTTCAGCATACCGTTATTGCTGAACACCTTGCGGCCGCGGAAATCGAAAGAGGTAACTTCAAAGAAGGTTTGAAACTGCGGATAATGTAACACCAAATCCCGGGCCAGCAGAGCCAGATCCCGCGCTGTTGTCACCTGGTTGGGGTTGGGCAGGCCAGATGCGTTGGCGAATTCGGTTTGGGCCATGCCAAGCGCGTGGGCGCGCAATGTCATCATCTGGGCACAACGCGCCTCAGACCCACCGCCGAGATATTCGCCGAGCGCGGTGGCGGCGTCGTTGGCGGACATTGTTGTCATCGCGAGGATTGCGCTGCGCACAGAGATTGTGCTGCCCGGTTGCAGCCCAAGCTTCACGGGCTCAACATCCGAGGCGTGTTCGGAAACCGGTATCTGCGTGTCGAGGGTCATGCGCCCCGCGTCCAGCGCCTGAAAGGCGAGGTCCAGCGTCATCAGCTTGGTCAGCGAAGCCGGGTAGCGCGGGGTGTCGGCGCCATTTGCGGAGACGATCTGGCCAGAGTTCACATCCATGACGATGGAACTGATGCCTGGAGAGGTGGGACCAAAGCCGGAGGACACGCCCGGCGCGGCCGCATAATGAACGGGGGGGTGGAAAATGTAATGATGAAGAATATGATGCTTTACATGTGCAGAGGCTGGGCTGAAGGCGGTGAAGCCAGCCAGATATAAACCGGCGATCGCCCATCTGGCCACGCCTCCCTTGTTCCGCATCCGCATTCTTCGCCACCCCGCATAACGATTCCTCGCGGTTTTAAACAGCAGCGCCGCATCCTGTCCAGCAATTAACGCCGATCCTAACATTAAAAGAACAAAAAATTGAACGAGTTATCTGGTAAGATTTGTGTGCGGAGGGGTAATCTGGCAAGTTTTCGCCTCCGGGCCGGGCGGGCTTTTAAAATTTTCATCCTGAATTTTGTGCGTCGCACAATTTTTTCTTGACGGCATAGCGGGGTATTTCTTATAAGGCGTTTGCTGCATTGCGGTATGTTCCGTGAATGCTCGCCGGTTGGGGCTACGCAGCGATGATCATCATAGCGGGAGCAAACCTAGATGAGCGCGACCAAAGCCAAAGCCGCAATTGCCGCCGAAACCGCCGCCAGCACCATGGAAAGTGCGGCTGACGTTTCGGCAAAATCATTTGAAAAATCCATTTCCGCTGTTCGCGATGGGATTGAGAAAGCCACAAAGGGCCTGGAAACCTCCCAGGCCAAGTTAAAGGAAGGCGTTGAAAAGGCCATGAAAACCTCCGAGGAAATATTGACGTTCAGCCAGGGCAATGTGGAGGCGTTCATGAAAGCCTCGCAGATTTACGTGGCGGGGTTTCAGGACATCTCGAAGCATGTCGCTGCTTCGTCGAAAGCGTCCATTGAAGATACGGTGGCGTTCAGCAAATCGTTGATGGGCGTGAAATCCGTGAAGGAAGCCATGGACCTGCAGGCCGGCTTTGCCAGGTCCAGCCTTGAGAAGGCTGTATCCGAGAGCAACAAGTTTGCTGATGTGTCGGTGAAGCTCGCTGAAAAAGCCATGGCACCGCTGACCGCCCGGATGAGCCTGGCCGCGGAGACCTTCGGCAAGGCGCAATAAACCCTAATCCGCTCCCCGTGCTTTGATACGGGGATGTTTTTCAGAAAACCGGCTCCTGATGGAGCTGGTTTTTTTTTGCCAAGGAAGCGGTGGCGAAAGAAGCTATTCATGAACACATGTTTTTCTGCGGCGGGATAGAAATCGCACTTTGATGACTGGACTTGCTTTCGATATGCTTTGCTACAAGGTGATGGCAAACGAGGGCGGTTTTATTGGGGCGCCTGCCGCGAAGGGGGCGGCCGCGGTGGTTGCTGAAGGTGTTCGAAGATGAGTGAGAACGATAAACGCAAGGGATCTGAGGGGCCGAATACGAATGTGGTGGTGAAGCCGCGCCCAAAAACGCGCAAACCCACGATGTACAAGGTTCTGATGCTGAACGATGACTACACGCCGATGGAGTTTGTGGTGCATGTGCTGGAGCGGTTTTTTCAGAAAAACCGCGATCAGGCGACACAGATCATGCTGCATGTGCACCGGCGCGGCGTGGGGGTGTGCGGGGTGTATACTTATGAGGTGGCTGAAACCAAAGTGACTCAGGTGATGGACCTGGCACGGCAGAACCAGCATCCGTTGCAATGCACGATTGAGAAAGAATGACACTTTATTTTACGAGTCCCACCCTAAGTAAGAGTGTACGGTTCAGGACTGCTCTTATAGGCTGGGCCGTGAAGATGCCGGCCGGACAGGCAGATAGAATGTCCGGAATTAAGAGCGCCGGGCTTCGGCGTGAAGGAACGGTTTAAATCCATGCTGTCTCGCAACCTAGAACAGACTCTCCACCGGGCCCTGTCCTTGGCCGCCGACCGGAAACACGAGTACGCTACACTGGAGCATCTGCTGCTCGGGCTTGTGGACGACCAGGACGCGCTGACGGTGCTACGTGCCTGCGGGGTGGATATCGAGAAGATAAAAAAGGATCTCACCGAGTTCCTGGATAAGGATCTGGCCGGGCTGGCGACAGACCGCGGCGGCGACCCTAAGCCCACCGCCGGGTTCCAGCGCGTGGTGCAGCGCGCGGCTATTCATGTGCAATCCTCCGGGCGGGATGAGGTGACGGGGGCCAATGTGCTTGTTGCCCTGTTCTCTGAGCGCGAGAGCCATGCCGTGTATTTTCTGCAACTGCAGGATATGACCCGGCTGGACGCGGTGAATTTCATCTCCCACGGCATTGCCAAGAGCCCCGGCAAATCTGCCACGCGCCCGCCCAGCGGTTCAGCCGAGCCGCACGAGCCTGGCGAGCGCGAGGAAAAAGGCAGCGCCAAGCGCGGCCAGGATGCGCTTTCCACCTATTGCGTGAACCTCAACAAGAAGGCCAAAGAGGGCAAGATTGACCCGCTGATCGGCCGTGAGCACGAGATTGAGCGGACGATCCAGATTTTGTGCCGCCGCACCAAGAACAACCCGCTTTATGTGGGCGACCCCGGCGTGGGCAAAACCGCCATTGCCGAGGGGTTGGCGAAGCGGATTATCGATTCTGACGTGCCGGAGGTGCTGCTGAATTGCACCATTTTTGCGTTGGATATGGGCGCATTGCTGGCCGGAACGCGCTACCGGGGCGATTTTGAGGAGCGGCTGAAGGCCGTGGTGACGGAGATGGAGGCTAATCCCGGTGCCATTCTGTTCATCGATGAGATTCACACCGTTATCGGCGCCGGGGCGACCTCGGGCGGGGCGATGGATGCCTCCAACCTGCTGAAGCCTGCTTTGGCCCAGGGCACGCTGCGCTGCATCGGCTCCACCACCTATAAGGAGTTCCGCAATTACTTCGAGAAGGATCGCGCCTTGGTGCGGCGTTTCCAGAAGATCGACGTGAACGAACCCTCGGTTGAGGATACGGTGAAGATTTTGCGCGGGTTGAAGACCGCGTACGAGAAGCATCACAAGGTGCGCTATACGGATGACGCGATTCGCGCCGCCGTGGAGCTTTCGGCCAAATATATCAACGACCGCAAGCTGCCGGACAAGGCGATCGACGTGATCGACGAGGCGGGTGCGGCGCGGATGCTGCTGCCGGAAAACAAACGCCGCAAGACCGTGACCTTGAAGGATGTTGAGGACATGGTTTCCAAGATCGCCCGCATTCCGCCCAAATCCGTCTCCACGGATGACAAGGAAGTGCTGCGCCATCTGGAGCGCGATTTGAAGGCGATGGTGTTCGGGCAGGATGCGGCCATCGAGGCGCTTTCCGCCGCGATGAAACTCTCCCGCGCGGGTTTGCGCGACCCGGAAAAGCCGATCGGCAACTATCTGTTCTCTGGCCCCACCGGCGTGGGCAAAACCGAGGTGGCGCGGCAATTGGCAAGCACGCTTGGCATTGAGCTGACGCGGTTCGATATGTCCGAGTATATGGAACGGCACTCCGTCTCGCGGCTGATCGGCGCGCCGCCCGGCTATGTTGGGTTCGACCAGGGCGGCATGTTGACGGATGCGATCGACCAGCACCCGCATTGCGTGCTGCTGCTGGACGAGATCGAGAAGGCGCATCCGGATCTGTTCAACATCCTGTTGCAGATCATGGACCATGGGAAGCTGACCGACCATAACGGCAAGCAGGTGGATTTCCGCAACGTGATCCTGATCATGACCACCAATGCCGGGGCGGCGGATATGCAGAAGCCCGGCATCGGCTTCGGCCGTGAAGTGCGGGTGGGCGAGGATGAGGAGGCGGTGAAGCGCCTGTTCACGCCGGAATTCCGCAACCGGCTGGATGCGATCATCCCCTTTGCGGCGCTGACGCCAGAGATTGTCGGCCGCGTGGTGGAGAAGTTCGTGATGCAGCTGGAAGCCCAGCTGGCGGACCGCAACGTGACCATCGAGCTGTCTTCCGCCGCCAAGGAGTTCCTTGCGGAGCGTGGTTACGAGCCGCTTTATGGCGCAAGGCCCCTGGGCCGGGTGATTCAGGAGCTGATCAAGAAGCCGCTGGCCGAGGAGTTGCTGTTCGGCAAGCTGGTGAAGGGTGGCGCTGTGAAGGTGAGCGTGAAGGACGGCAAGCTGGCTTTCGACATCTCCGAAGCGCCAGCCCTGGCCTTGCCCAAGCCGGAAGCCGAAGGCGATGGCGACGACGAAAAGGCGCCGGAAGAGGTACATTAAAACTGAGAACGGCGCCTTCGGGCGCCGTTCTTGTTTAATTTGATGGTTCTATAAAAGCAGCCAGAGCAGCCCAGCCAGGCAGAGGGCCCCCACTGAGACGAATGCAACTGAGATAAACAAATAGAGGCTGGAAAATATCCAGAACCAGAAAAACGCAACCCCGCCTTCTACCGCCAGCGCCATTGCTAGGGCCGACAGGTCGTAGAGACAGGCGAAGGGCGTGGCCAGCGCTGCAAGGCAGAGTGTTGCGGGTAGGCGCGCATTGCGCCGAGGCCCTCTCCATAAATGCCAAGTGATTAAGGCAACCAAAATCGTGACTGCAGATTGCGCAATGTTTGCCCAGACAAACCCAACACCCAAGGAGTGCAGGAATATATAGGGGGTAACCATGATATGCTGGTCGCGCTGCGGCCAAGGGGCGGCCAGGGTGTTTTTTGTGGCCGTAATGCCGTTGTGCAGATAAGCAGCCCATATGCTGGTGCCGAACAAAAGAGTTGCGAGTGCGCACAACACGACAACGGTAATGCCTGCCGCCAGGAACGCCCGCCAATTGCGTGATGCGGCATAGCATACAGGCAGCAATAGCCCTAGCTGGGGTTTGACGACCATGGCGCCCCCAGCAATGCCGGCGGCGATAGGAGCGGTTTCCGCGAGGCCCAAAGCCAAAAGAAGTAGCGAGGAGAGAATGATGCCACTTTCGCCAATGCTTAGGCACAGTAAGGTGGGAGGGGCGATCAACCCCAAAAAAGCTACACTCCAAGGCATTTTTAAAAGCCGGGCTGCCAGAAGCAGAGCTGTGACTGAGAAGGCGCTCCAGACCACAAAATCCTGCCCAGGGGTTGCCCAGGATAATGGGGTGGCGATGAGCAGGAATGGTGGTGGATATTTGTAAGTGCAAGCATGTGCGGCGGCGGCGGCCATTGCCGCCAGATGTTCCCCAAGCAACGCACCGTTATCTCTGAAGCAGGCGAGGTCTGGGGGCAAATGGAACCGGTGATCGAAAAAATGACCTCGAATCAGCGAGATATAAATTCCGAGCGACATTAACCATGCAAGGCCGCCTAGAATAAAGGCGAGCCCACTCAGTCTGCTTGCGTAAAAGGAAAACTTTTCTCTGCCGGAATGCATTTACTCTGCTTATATTAGGCTGCACCCCTGGAGCAACGTGAGAGGACTTCACAATATCCGCTTTTCCTGGGAGAAGCGGCGGGTTTCATGTCCCGCCTTACCGCCAACTCCCTCCTTCTTCTGGCTGCTGCCCTTTGGGGTGGAGCGTTTGTCGCGCAGGCGCAGAGTGCTGCTTATTTAAGTGCGGGCTGGTATACGGGCTTACGCTTCCTGCTGGCTTTTCTAGTGGTGTTGCCCCTGGGCGTGGCTGAGGCGCGGCGGGCTGGGGCGTTTCTGGCCGGGCTGGGGGGCATTGTGCCGCTGGGGCTGGTGTTTGCTGTCTCCAGCTTGTTGCAGCAATGGGCGCTGGAGCTGACGAGCGTGACCCATGCCGGGTTTCTGACCGGGCTTTATGTGATTTTTGTGCCGGTGCTGGAGGTGATTTTTCTTCGCCGGGCACCCCACCCCCTGGTGTGGCTGGCGGCATTGCTGGCCCTGGCTGGAACATGGCTTTTGGGGGGCGGGTTTAATTCGCTCTCACGTGGGGATGTGCTGGTTATCATCTCAGCATTTGGTTTCGCCGTGCAGATATTGTTGATGCAGCGCGTGGTGCTGGGCACGGGCCGGCCGGTGGCGGCTGCCCTTGGGCAATCCCTGGCCTGCATAGTGCTGGGTTCTGGCTTAGGCGGTGCCTTGCCGCATTGGCACACAGTGGCAAGCTGTATGCCGCAGCTGCTTTATGGCGGCATCATTTCCGGCGGGCTGGGCTTTTTGCTGCAAGCCATCTGCCAGCGCCATACTGGAGCCACAGATACGGCGGTGATCCTTATGGCGGAGTCATTATTTGCGGCTTTGTTCGCCGCCATTATTTTGCATGAACGCATGAGCCATACCGGCTGGCTGGGCTGCATGTTGCTGTTCGCGGCGTTGGTGCTGGCACAGGTTGGGCCCGTGCTGATGCCGCGGCGCGTGGCGGTGGGCGGCAGCGCGGAAGTTGGCTAGCCTGCCCAGCCTGGCCTCGTTACAGTCTGAACATGGCTGATCTTTCTCTTTGCGCCTGTGGCTCCGGCCTGCGGCGCGCCCGCTGTTGCGCGCTCGATTTTTCCACACTCTCTCCCCGTGAAGCGACGGGCCTGTTGGCACCATTGCTGGGC
>JAGXAO010000033.1 GCA_018971565.1 Rhodospirillales bacterium | reverse complement strand
TGGTTGGCTTCACGCTTGGCCTTGTCGGCGGTGGTGGTTCTATTCTGGCGGTTCCACTCATGGTCTATCTGGTCGGTGTATCGGATGCCCATATAGCCATCGGCACCAGTGCCTTGGCCGTGGCGGCAAATGCCCTTACCGGGCTGGCGAGCCATGCCCGCGCACATACCGTAAAGTGGCGTTGCGGCGGAATTTATGCCGTTGCGGGTGTCGCCGGCGCCTTAGCTGGCTCAACGCTCGGCAAGGCGATGGATGGCCAGAAACTGCTGTTTCTTTTCGCTTTGCTAATGGTGGGTATCGGCATCGTGATGCTGCGCGGCCGGCACAACCAAGGCGTGGAGGGCGCACAATGCACGCGTGAAAATGCCCCCAAAGTGGCTGGGTTTGGCCTGGCCACCGGGGCTTTCTCCGGTTTCTTCGGTATTGGCGGCGGGTTTCTCATCGTGCCAGGGCTAATCGCCTCAACCGGCATGCCCATCATTAATGCGGTTGGCACATCGCTAATGGCGGTGGCGGCTTTTGGCCTCACCACGGCATTCAATTACGCGTTCTCAGGGTGGATCTACTGGCGGCTGGCCTTGGTGTTTATCGGCGGTGGCGTTGCGGGAGGTGCTATAGGCACCATGGCCGCCCACAGGCTGGCTGGAAACAGAGGGCTGCTCACCATGATATTCGCTGGCCTGGTTTTCTTGGTAGCTTCCTACATGCTCTACCGCAGCGGCGGCGCGTTCGTGCGGATGTTATGATTCTCTTGCCCTAAACCCGTCTGGACACCAAAATTAACAATTAAAATCGATTATAATGACTATAATAATTAGTTTTATCTTTGATTTCGTAGCGCCTACTCTTTGTTATCGAGACAAGTTCGATGGTCGATCATTCCGGTCAAGTCGACATCAAGATTGAGGAGTTATGGTTATGTTTCGTTCTTCCCTAACCGTTGCCGCTCTGGCCGGCCTGATGATGCCCTTGGGCGCCATTGCCGCGCCCTTGAACCAAACCCCGGCCGCCACCGTTCAATTTCAGAACGACGCGCCGCTTATAATAGCAAAATTGCAAAACCAAGTCGCAGCACAACAAGCTGAGATCACAACGCTGCAGAATGCCGCGGGCCACGACTCCGGCAATCCCAGGGTGATTTTTTCGCAGGCAATCTCATCGGATATTCCAACAGGCGGTTGAATAGACGCCCTGCCTTTCCCTAACACCAAGCATCAAAAATAGAGACACATCATGCCAGACAACCATATTGAAAACCAGACGACAGACACAGCCACCAACCGCCGTAAATTATTGCGTGGGGTTGGTCTGTCCATCGGCGCTGCCAGCTTGGCGGGCATGGCGGTGCGGCCCGCCCGCGCTGATATGACAGCCTCATCGCTGGAGCCTAAGGCGGCAAATACGCTTGCCGCGCTCACCGCCAGGCTCGCGGCCACGCCGCGCCGCCGGAACTTCAAAACCGTTCCGATGATTCTGACCAGCCCAGACCAATGGGACAGCGAGGCGCTGAATGCCGTCATCGCCTACACCGGAAGCCCCAAACAGGTCTGGGATAACATGGCTATCGAAAGCCCGTGGCTTAACCTGATGCGCAACACGCTCAACGCACAAATTTATTCCTGGAAAAATCCAAATTTTCTGGCGGTTTCGGCTACGCATGGCACAGCGCATCTTGCACTTTATGACCAGTTGATCTGGGATAAATACGACCTGGCCGCTTTTACAAAAGGCAAGTTCACGGCGAACACGCTGCTCGATGTTCCAACGGCCGCGGCCGCGAATCCTGCAGATTTCAACGATCCCAACGGCGCGTTCTCACCGGCGGCAAACAGCATCACCGTGCTGCAACGCCGTGGCGTGGTGTTTGTTGGCTGCCACAACGCGATTTGGGAATTCTCCGCCGCCTTACTCAAAAAAGGAAAAAATCCTGACAAATTGCCGCATGAGGCACTGGCTGCGGAGCTGACCAATCATCTGATTCCAGGTGCCATACTCAGCCCCGGCATTGTAGGCACCATACCACAACTGCAATTGGCCGGTTTTCATTATACCGCTTCCTAGCCCGGCATATCGAGGATTGGTGTCATGCAGAACAAGACGTGCACCCTGAGGGGAAGATTATGCGCGGTGGCGACAATGGCTTTGCTTTCTGCCACGCTGCCCGGCGCTGCTGCTGCGGCGGCGGCCTCCGCGGCGCAAAACACCGGCTGGAACGGCAAGACCGAGTTACCACGCTATAACAACCAAATATTTCCGCCGTGGCAGCACGGCAGAAATAACGATACGGTGGAAAAAGGGTTTGAATTCACCGTACCGGAAGTTGACAATATGGCAGACTTCCATGGTGACCTGACCGATCCAAAACTCGTTTTATATGTCGGTGGCAATTATTATTTCGCCATGGCGCCATTGGTTGCGGCCTTCGAAGCGCAGAACCCGGAATACAAAGGTAAGATATTCTATGTAACGATTCCTCCCGGTATGCTGGTAACGGCCATGAAGGCGGGAGGCACATTTACCTGCGGCAATATGACCTTCACCGCCAAACCGGATGCGTATTTCGCCGGGTTGAAAAAGGTGGATGCATTGATTAACGCAGGCATGCTGACAGCCCCCGCGACGCCTTATGTCACCAACAACCTTACAATCATGGTGCCGAAGGGGAACCCCGCACATATTACCAGCCTTACCGATTTAGGCAGGCCAGGGCTGCGCCTGGTGATGCCGAACCCCGCCTATGAAGGCATCGCCCGGCAGATCGAGATATCTCTGAAAAAAGCAGGAGGGGATGCGCTGGAGAGCCAAGTTTACGATACCGGCGTGAAGGATGGCACGACCATTCTTACCCATATCCACCACCGGCAAACCCCGTTGTTTTTGATGCAGGGCCTGGCGGATGCTGGTGTCACCTGGAAGTCTGAAGCAGTTTTCCTGGGACAAGCTGGACACCCGATCACCGATATTCCGATTCCGGCCGCTGACAACACCACCGCGATCTATGCTGGTGCGATGGTAAAGGGAGCCGCGCACCCGAATGCAGCGAAAGCCTGGCTCGCCTTCATTCATTCACCCACGGCACTGAAGATTTTTGAACGTTACGATTTCAGCCCTTATAAGAATCAGGCCGCCACAGGCGCGGCCGCGCCATAACCCGGAACAGGGAAGCCGAAAATGTTACCCACTACAACCATCAACGCATCCGGCACAAAAGCCCGAGCGCCTGCCTTTGCCATTGCCAATGGCGGGTGGCGAACCGCCGCCATCGGTTTGCTCGCGGTTCGCTTCATCCAGGGTTTTATCTATTGGGGCGGCGGGTCGCGCAGGTTTATCTACGGGCCACAGAAACTTAACCCGCATGGCCATTGGATGGCCTACAAGTTCCAGACCGCCATGCCCGGCGCGCTGCTGGGCACGGGGAAAATCATCGCTTATCTGCTGCATCATTTTGTCCTGCTCTATGCCAGTGTGATTTTCTTCAGCGGTGTTGAGCTTATCGCCGGAGCTATGTTGATCGCCGGGCTTTTCACCCGCGCCGCGGCGGCGGTGACCATAGGATTATCCATTTCCCTGATGCTGATGTTCGGCTGGCAAGGGGCAACATGCATTGATGAATGGACGATGGCGGCGGCAAATCTTGGCATGGGGGCAGCTCTGGCCTTGGTGGGTAGCGGTGCCTATTCGCTCGACAATGTGCTGTTGCGGCGCAACCCCGGCCTTGCGAACAAACCCTGGTTCCGCTGGCTTGGCGGCAGCTTGCCGCTGCCGCTGCAACCGGCGGGTTTCCGCAATCTGGCGCTGGCGCTGTTGGCTTTTACCGTGCTGTTTAATGTGGGCACATATAATTATTATCGCGGCTCGGTCTATTCAGCTTTTCATAGCGGGCCGGTCAGCCCGACCAAGCATGATTATGCACTCAGCAACGGAATGTTGATGCCTGACGGTTCGGTTAAATTCCATGCCTATCTCGATGGCGGTACACCTGAGGCACCCTCGCATATTGTGCTGGCCGCTCTGATGCAAAACGGCAAAGAGGTTGAAAGCTGGAACACGGCCGCTTTATCTACGCTCGCCAAGGCCGCAATCCAGAATGATTTCGCTTACCAGCAATTCAAATCCGGCCCGTTCGGAATCGTCAGCGGCATGGGTGCCGCGGCAACCATCCATTTGCCAGCTATATCGCCCACAGCGCTTACTGGCGATGGGTTCAGCCTGAAACTCACCACGGTTAATGGCCGGGTGTTCAACTTGCCGCTTGCCGCGGCGGAAAGCCAACCGGCCGCCCAACCTTAACACAGCCGGTACGGCGCGGTTGACACCTCAACTCGACCCACAACGCCTATTTTATGGGCATTTGCTAAAGTATTCACCTTCTCTTCAAGGATCAAACCGAAGGTCTCAGGTTTTTGCCCTGAAAGCTGCTAAGATTTTTGTTTATTTTCTGGCATAAAGCATGCTTAACAATAAACATAGGCAGCGTTTCGCTATAAAACCAAGACAAGAGAGGGTTCCCGTGAGTGATGTAAGCCTCCCCGTTGGACATGATCTAACTGAAACCAGCTCTCTGCGTAGAGCCATCGACTGGCGAGGCGCCTTCTGGGTCGCCAGCGGCGTTCCGGCCTTGGTCCTGTTTTCCATTGGCGGCATTTCCGCCATGGTTGGCAACCTCGCCTTCCTGGTTTGGGCGGCCTCTATGTTTATGGGGTTCATCCAATCCTTCACCTATGCCGAAATTGCCGGGCTGTTTCCAAACAAATCTGGCGGTGCTTCGGTTTATGGTGCGGCAGCCTGGGTGCGCTACAGTAAATTTATCGCCCCACTTTCTGTCTGGTGCAACTGGTTTGCCTGGTCGCCGGTGCTTTCCCTGGGTTGCACCATCGCCGCCGCTTACATTCTTAATGCCTTCGCCCCCATCCCAGCCGCCAATTCTCCTGAGGTTATGGGCTGGATCGCGGCGCATGGTGCTTCTATTGCCGGTGGCCAGCAGGCCCAGATAACGGCTGCCGTCGCGGCGCTAACGCCTGCCGTGCGGAACTGGACGCTGTTCAGCCACACGTTGGGGCCTGTAGGTTTCTCGTTTAATGCCACTTTCTTCATTGGCGCTGCGATCATGCTGATGACTTTCGCCATCCAGCATCGCGGCATTCTAGGCACCGCCAACGTGCAGAAATATATCGGCCTGCTGGTGATCATCCCGATGCTCATCGTAGGCGTTGTGCCTTTGCTCAACGGTGCGGTGCACGCCTCCAGCTTCTCCCCGCTGGCGCCGATGAACGCCGCCGGCACCGGGCCGCTGGCCGGGGCATGGCATATAAATAACTGGACGATGATTCTGGGTGCGATGTTCATTGCCGCCTGGTCAACCTACGGATTTGAGACGGCGGTGTGCTACACCTCTGAGTTCCGCAATCCGGGCACCGACACCTTCAAGGCGATCTTCTATTCTGGCCTGCTCTGCCTGGCGCTGTTCATCCTGGTGCCGTTCACCTTCCAGGGCGCGCTTGGCCTGACCGGTATGCTCGACCCCTCCATCGCCTCCGGTGCTGGTGTGGCGGCGGCGATGGCGCACATGGTCGGCGGCGGGGCGATGATCAACGCGATCATGGTCATGTTGATGATCCTCGCGCTTATTCTTTCAATCATGACCGCCATGGCTGGTTCGTCGCGGACTCTCTACCAGGGCTCCGTCGATGGCTGGCTGCCGCGGTATCTCACTTTCGTGAACGCCCACGGCGCCCCGACGCGGGCGATGTGGACAGATTTGTGCGCTAATCTGTTACTGCTTGCCGTGGCATCCACCGATGCAACAAGCTTCTTCTTTATCCTCGCGGTTTCGAATGTCGGCTACATTATCTTTAACTTCTTGAATTTAAACTCCGGTTGGATTCATCGTATGGATTCCGGCCAGACGCACCGCCCTTACCGCGCGCCCAACTGGTTACTGGGGCTGGGCGGTTTGTTTGCTTTCGTAAATGCAATGTTCCTGGGGGCGGGCGCCAAAACCTGGAACCCGGATGCGCTGTGGGCAGGCTTTGGCTTCGCGGCACTCATTATCCCTGTATTCTGCTTCCGTCACTTCCTTCAGGATAAAGGCAAGTTCCCTGAACAGATGCTGGAAGATCTGCATGTTGGTGGCTCGGGCGATACCACGACCAAGCGCGCCGGGTTCTTGCCATATCTTACGCTCATCGGTGGCGTTGCCGTAGTGCTGGTCTCCAACTGGTTTTTCCATCTGTAAAGCCGGTAACGACCGATTTGAAACAGGCCAACGTTTGCGCGTTGGCCTGTTTTGTTTACGTCGCGATTCTGAGTTTCCTAAGTTGACAAGCCAAATTATTCTTATAAAGTATAATTCTTAATTTTAAATAATTCGCCCTGAAACCTAACGGTGCGGCTCGTGCATGAATTCATGAATTACGACGGACTGACAGAGACAATTTATGTACGCGGCGGCGGGTCCTTGTCTGTCCTGCTGCGGCAGGGTGAGGCGTTGGAGGTGGTTGACGAACAAGGTGCCCAGCCTTGTGAGGTTCAAATTCCCGGTGAGGCGCTCCGACGTGTTTTTGATGAAACCTCAGCTCCTGGCTCAATATTTCGCATGGTGGCGGCGCAGGATTGCGATGTGTCCGTCTCCGCGCCGGGTCTGCCAATGCAACCGCATGAGCAGACACCACCGACCGATTTGCGGCTGAACCTGCGGCGGATAAAAAAATCTTACCCCGCGCCTCTGGCCAAGGTGAAAGCCGAAATTCTTGTTCGCGCCGCCACGGCACAATCCTATAAGGTTAAGGCCGGAGATTATATCCAGATTATCGATCTGGATGGCCAGCAATGTTCGGATTTCCTGGCTTTTGATGAAGCGGCACCGGAACATGAGCTGGATTCTACAACCACCCGCACCCTCGGCGGGCGGATTTATCCCGGCCCTGGCCTCTACGCGAAATTTTTCGATGACCGGATGCTCCCGATGGTGGAGGTTATCCGCGACACTTGCGGGCGGCATGATACATTTGGCCTCGCCTGTTTCGCGAAAGCCTACGAAGATGCAGGCTTTCCTGGTCATCCGAATTGTTCTGATAACTTCAATCAGGTACTGACACCGTTCGGAATCGCGCCGCGCACGGGCTGGCCGGCGATCAATTTTTTCTTCAATACCCAGGTCGCCGGAGATGGCAGCATCGTTGCCGATGAAGCCTGGTCGCGCCCCGGCGATTACGTGCTGCTGCGCGCCATGCGGGATCTGATCTGCGCCAGTTCATCCTGCGCGGATGACGTGTTCACCACCAACGCTTATAACCCGACAGACATATTAATTCGCGTCTATGATAAATCTGAAAATTTCTCAAAAGGGATCGCGCATCGCATGACGCCAGACGCTGAACCCAGGCTGAGCCGCGAAAGCGGCTTTCATCCGGCCACATCAAAACTCACCCGCAATTTCATCGAGAGCAACGGGTTCTGGCTGCCATCCTGCTTTACCGATGGTGGCGCTGTTTGCGAATATTATGCCTGCCGCGAGAACGTGGCGATGATCGATCTCTCGATGCTGCGTAAATTCGAGATCACCGGCCCGGATGCGGAAGCGTTGCTGGCCTTGGCGATGACGCGCAATATCCGCAAGCTCGCCATCGGGCAGGTCGTCTACACAGCTTTGTGCTATGAGAATGGCGGCATGATCGATGACGGCACGGTGATGCGGCTTGGCGCCAATAATTTCCGCTTCATCTGCGGCTCAGATTATTCCGGCGTCTGGCTGCGCGAGCTTGCCGCCGCGCGGGGGCTGCGCGTGTTCATCCGTTCATCCACGGATCAGTTGCATAATCTTTCCCTGCAAGGGCCCCGCGCACGGGACATTCTGGCGCCGTTGATCTTCACCCCGCCCACTCAACCTTCCATCATGGAACTGAAATGGTTCCGCTTTACTATCGGCCGGTTGGGCGGCGCGCAGGGTATTCCGCTGGTTATCTCCCGCACCGGCTATACAGGTGAACTCGGTTATGAAATCTGGGTGCATCCCAGCCAGGCCGAGGCCGTATGGAACAAGCTGGCTGAGGCAGGCGTGCAGCCCATGGGGCTTGAGGCGCTGGACATGCTGCGCATCGAGGCCGGGCTGATTCTCGCAGGCCATGAATTTTCAGACGAAACCGACCCGTTCGAGGCTGGCATCGGTTTCGCCGTGGCTGACCGCGAGGAGGATTTCATTGGCCGGGATGCGCTGCGCCGCCGCGCCGCCAACCCCCTGCGCAAGCTTGTGGGCCTGCTGATCGAGGGAAATGAGCCCGTTCACCATGGTGATTGCGTACACAGCGGGCGCGCGCAAATTGGCGTGGTAACCAGCGCGATGCGGTCTCCCGTGCTGCATCAATCCATCGCCCTGGCCCGGGTGGATGCGTATTACGCGGAGCTTGGCACGATGCTCGAAATCGGCAAGCTGGATGGCCAGCAGAAGCGGTTGAAGGCCAAAATTGTCCGCTTTCCGCATTACGACCCTGAGAAAACCAGGGTGCGGGCGTGAGGCGGCAAACGCCCCGCCGGCGATGCGCGCTATCAAACTTTGCGTTGACAGGCTGATTTCTCTGAAATTATATTCAATTCTTAAGAAGAATTTTTGTGGGGCAAGGAATTCTGGACAATCTACTTGGCTGCGGGCCGTGCCGAGATTGCCGGATAAGCCCTTGCCAGCGCCGCGCATGATTTCGGATAATTTTTAGATCGGAAAAGGCTCACGCATGACACGTTCCTGGCGCAACGCCATTCTCGCCTCCCGCCATCGCGCCCTTGGCTCAAACCTTGAAGACTGGAACGGCATGCCCACAGCCTGGAGCTATGGGCACGATGTACAGGAGGACCATGTTACCATCCGCACCAAGGCGGGGTTGATGGATGTGTCCGGGCTGAAAAAAGTGCATCTGCACGGCCCGCATGCCTCCGGCGTTCTGGATTATCTTACCACCCGGGATGTTTCCAAAATCACACCCGGCAAGTCCGCCTATGCCTGCTTTCTGAATGAGGGCGGGAAGTTCATTGATGACGGCATTCTCTATCGCACCGGGCCAAATAGCTGGTTCGTGGTGCATGGCTCCGGTGCTGCGCATCAGGCGCTGGCCCAGGCTTGCTATGGCCGCAACGTCACCATGCTGTTTGATGACGATCTGCTGGACCTTTCCCTGCAAGGCCCGCTGGCGGTTGATTATCTGGCCAGGCATGTGCCTGGCATCAGGGATTTGAAATATTTTCAGCATGTTGGCGCAACGCTGTTCGGCAAGCCGGTAATGATCTCCCGCACCGGCTACACCGGCGAGCGCGGCTATGAGATTTTCTGCAAGGCCGAGGATGCCGGGCTGATCTGGGATACCATTCTGGAAGAGGGCAAGGCGATGGGCATCACCCCTTGCGCCTTCACCGCGCTCGACCTGCTGCGTACGGAGAGCTACCTGCTTTTCTACCCTTACGACAATTCCGAGATGTACCCGTTCGAGAACGAAGCCCCCGGCGATACGCTGTGGGAACTGGGGCTGGATTTTACCGTGAGCCCGGGCAAAACCGGTTTCCGCGGGGCGGAGGAGCATTACCGGCTGAAAGGCAAGGAGCGATTCAAAATCTTCGGCCTGTTGCTGGAGAGTGATAAAGCGGCGGCACCTGGCGATATCGTCGAGGCCGATGGCAAGAAAGTGGGCGTTGTCACCTGCCCGATGGTCTCCACCCTCACCGGCAAATCCATGGCGATCGCGCGACTGGATGTGCCGGTGGCCGTGCATGGCACCGGGCTGCTGGTTGGCGGCGTGCCGGCCATTGCCCACGCGCTGCCATTCGACGACCCGAAGAAGGCCAAGCGCACGGCGGTAGGCTGATGAATAAAAGCCGCCCGGTCTATGCGCCGTTCAAGCTGGACCCATCAGGTGCCGCGCATCTCATCGTCACCAGCCTGGCTGCGCCCCCTGCCGGGCTGGACGATACATTGAGCGAGGTCGAGGTCTGGACCGTTGCCCGTACCGGTCCTGGCATTCCGGTTCCCATGGTGGGGGCTCAGCGCCCATTCCGCTCGCGCACGGAGTTACTGGCGCAGCTGGAACACAGGCTGGGGCGGGCCGCTATCGGGTTGCGGCTCTACGCCATCGGCTCGGAAGCTTTCATCTGGGACGCCGCCAACATCGCCGTCGCCGCCGGGATGGGGCATGGCGAGATCTTCACGCATCAGGCCGGGCCAAGGCTCAGGCGCGTCTATTGTACCCATTGCCGTACGATGATTGAGGATGTGGCAGTGAATATTGCCCCTTGCCCCGCCTGTGATGCGGTCCTCTCCGTGCGCGACCATTTTTCCCGCCGCCTGGCCGCCTTCATGGGGGTGAAGGTGGATGCGGAGGTGCCGGGCGAGATTCCGGCTCCGGAGGAATTTGCGACATGAACCTCGCCATTGCGGACATTGAAACTTTATCACCCGGGCTGAAGCGTTTCACCTTTACCGGCGCGGAACTCCCCTGGGCTGGGCCGGGTTCGCATCTGGTGCTGGAAATTCCGGGGGCCGAGCGCACACGAAAAAACGCTTATTCGCTCATCGCGGCCCCGGATGGCGCCTACCGGATTGTGGTGCGCCGGGTGGAACGTTCACGCGGCGGTTCGCACTGGCTGCATGACCATGCCCGACCAGGCGATGTGCTGGAGGTGCGGGCACCGCAGAATTTTTTCCACCCGCCGCGCAATGCAAAGCGCCATCTGCTGCTTTCAGCGGGCATCGGCATCACGCCGTTTCTGGCTTATGCGCAAACTTCTGGCCTTGTTTACGAACTGCACCATTGCTGCAAACCGGAAGAGGCGCACAGCTTCCGCGCCCTGCTGCCGCAGGGTGCCAATGCCGTGCTGCACACCAACCGGGAGGCGCTGAACCTGCACGGGCTGCTGGCGCGACAGAAGCTGGAAACGCATCTTTCCATCTGTGGGCCGGAGAGTTTTATGGATCACGCAATATCGCTCGCGAAATCGCTCGGCTGGCCACCGGCAAAAATCCACCTGGAAAGCTTCGGCAGCGCCAACTGGGGTAATCCTTTCTCCGTGCGGCTGAAGCGCTCCGGCATTACCGTGGATGTCAGGCCAGGGGAATCGGTGCTGGAGGCCCTGGAAGCCGCGGGGTTGAACCCACCCTGCCTGTGCCGGGGCGGTGCCTGCGGCGAATGCCGGATGAGCGTGCTGGAGGGTACGCCGGAACATCATGACCATTATCTGTCCGAATCCGAAAAAACCTCAGGAAAATCCATGATGATCTGCGTCTCCCGCGCCATCACCCCTGAACTCCTGCTGGATTTTTAAACCATGGACCTTAACCTTAAACCCACCGAAAGCTTCCGGGGCGATTACAGCTACGCCAATTCCGATGAGGCGATTCTGCGCTTTCCCTTTCCCTTCCCGGAAGATGTTTACATGTATTCCGTGAACATCGAACCGCATGTGCGCGGCGGGCCCACCAAGGCGTTCGACGCCGTGTTCGACCTCGATGAGCATTATGTGGGCGACATGGCGGACCGCGCCCTGGTGTTGCAGGAAGACCCGCTGCGCTGCCAGGTTTTGCCGCATATGATGGAGGCGGAATGGGACACGCTGGAATTGCTGATGGAAAGCCTGGCGCAGGATTATCCGCAGCATTTCTCCCTCACCAAGAACGGTAATGAGTGGCACTGGATGAACCGGCCGCTCAATATCGACCAGCATTTTACATTTGGCATAGCGGACACGCTGCCTTGCCCGCCCTTTGAATACATCACCCGTCAGGTGCAGGGCGATTTCTCGTTGCAGGACCAGCGGGATAATAACCTCTTCATGGATGGCGGCATGGTCACTTCGCAGGCGGACTGGTCGCTGAATTTCGACATCGGCATGTCTTTCCACGAATGGCACGGCCCGGTGCCGGTGGCGCATGAGCTGGGCGTGTTTGACCGCGCCTTGGCCTTCCTGCTCAGGCTTCAACATGGCAAGCCGGTGCGGCGGCTGAACTGGACCCTTACCGTCAACCCGCGCCTCGATACCTCGCCGGAGAATTATCCCGTCTGGGGACCGGAGCGTGCCACGGTTACGCCGGAGAATGTTGGCCACCGCATGTGCTTGCGCGTTGAGTTACAAACTTTGACGCGCCTGCCGAGATCGAACGCAATTCTGTTCGGCATACGCGGTTATCTCATCCGGCTGGAGGAGTTGGCGCGGGTAAGGAAATGGGCTGTAAGGCTGCACCGCGTATTGCGCGACCTGCACCCGGAAATCGCCGAGTATAAAGGCACGGGCCGCTACCGGCAGACCATCGTGGATTATCTGGCCCCGTTCGATGACGGGCGCACTCTGAATTCGGGCATCGCGCCGGAGCAGGATAAGGTTTGAACCAGAAAGCCGCCCTTTCGGGCGGCTTCGCGTTTCAGTGATTGGCCAGGAATGAATCCAGGCTATCGTCTTTCTGGTCCATCCATGGTGTATGCAAGGGCGGCGCCATATTGCCGGTAATCACTGAGGGGAAGCTGTGATGGCGATAGGTCAGCACATCCTCCTCCTTATGGTGTTTCCATTCCTTGAACTGTTCCGCCATTACTTCCGGCTTGAAGTCCGGGTAATCGCTTAAGCCCAGCAGGTCTCGGATATAGGCGCATTGGAAGTCGATATCTTCCGAGGCGTTCGCGGTGGATTGCTCGCGTTCCCGATAAGCTTGGCTGTCTACCTGCATCTCTTCAAATGAAGGCAATGCTGCCCTACCCAGAATCACATCGCGGGCATACCAGGCCTGGGCATCGAACATGTTGAAGGTATAATACTGGTCCTGCATGCCGAGATAGAGCAGCTTCGGGTTCTTCTCCCACACCACGCCCTTGTACAGCCCCAGAGGCCAGAGCCGGTTATTGGTTTTCAGCCGCATGTCATCCGGCAGGAAGGGGAAGTGATGCTGATATCCAGTGCAGAGAATCACAGCATCCACCTCCTTCGTGGTGCCATCCTTGAAATACGCGGTTTTGCCTTCAATCTTCAGAAGCAGCGGTACCTCTGAAAATGCTTCTGGAAAGGCAAAGCCCATCGGCCTGGTACGATAAGAGAACGTAATTTCCTTGGCGCCGTATTTATAGCATTGCGTGCCGATATCCTCTGAGGAATATGAGCTTCCGATACACAGGACACGCTTCCCGGCGAATTCAGCCGCGTCGCGGAAGTCATGCGCGTGCAGCACACGGCCGGGGAATTTCTCCAGGCCGGGAAATTCAGGAACATTTGGCGTTGAAAAATGTCCTGATGAAACCACGACATAATCAAAAATTTCTGAATAAAGATGGTCATTCACCAGGTCGCGCACCGTAACGGTGAATTTACCCGTGGCATCGTCATACACAACATCCCGCACGGGTGAGCGAAAGCGGATGAACCGGCGCAGATTGCCTTTCTTTACCCGCCCTACAATATAATCCCATAGCACCGCACGCGGCGGGTAAGAGGGGATTGGCCGGCCAAAATGCTCCTCGAAGGAGTAATCTGCGAACTCCAGCGCTTCTTTCGGGCCATTTGACCACAAATAGCGATACATTGAGCCATGCACGGGCTCACCATATTCATCAAGCCCCGTTCGCCATGTGTAATTCCATATCCCGCCCCAATCCGCCTGTTTCTCGAAACAAACAATCTCCGGCAATTGGGTGCCTTGTTTTTCCGCGGCCTCAAAAGCCCGCAGTTGCGCCAACCCGCTTGGGCCAGCGCCGATTATTGCCACGCGAGGCTTCATGCTCGTCCTTTATTGGAAATGATGTGTGGAGAATATATTGGAAATGATGTGTGGAGAATATTCCCGTGAAGTAATCCCGAAATGCGTGCAGCCTTCCAGTTCCGCCCCCCTTAATTACGGTTTAAGTGCTTCATCGGTTGGGCAAGATATATAAAGTCGCTGGGCGACGGCAATAGAAATATTAACTTTTAAGAAAAAATAATGCACTAAAAGAAATTACATTGCCTATCGGATGGATCCCGCGTTTTCAGCCGTTAGACAGCGTATTGTGACTTTTCTGGAATTCGTGTCCAGGTGGCGGCGCGGGCCAGTATGGATGGCCAATATTGCGCGCCTGCAAAAGCCACCGCACCCAGCAAAGGCGTGCTGGTTATCGCGTGAAGCGCGGCAGCACGGTGAAGCTGCCCATAAATATCGGCCCGAAGGCACCGATGATATTCCTGCGCCGCATGCCCGGCGGCAACATGAAAGCTGGCCAGTGCCGCGCTGTGCAGGGCTATGGC
The DNA here is from genome assembly GCA_018971565.1 of Rhodospirillales bacterium. GTDB lineage: Bacteria > Pseudomonadota > Alphaproteobacteria > Acetobacterales > Acetobacteraceae > Acidocella. The sequence goes on along the minus strand of JAGXAO010000033.1, from coordinate 4,262 downwards.
CATGCCATCTCCGGTGAAAGACTGGATGACCGCGGCCTGGTCGCCCAGCCTGAACAGCCCTGGCGGGTCGGATGCGCACGGCTTATGGCTGAACCCGAACGGCACACGCGCCACGGTAAGAGGTGCGGGTAAAAGCTCCGTGGCGCCGGCCAGCCGCCCGGCCAGATGCGGGCTTTCGCTTTGCAGATAATCCAGCAACGCCGACCATTTGCCGCCAATCCGTTTCAGAACGGCAGCATCAACCAGCAAAGAGAGGTTGGTGGCGCCATCTTCCACGCACTGCAACCCGGCATAACCGCCGCGAAACAGGATCAGCTCAACATGGTTTGAAACCTCACTTAGCTGCGCAGGGGATAATTGAAAATGGGTTTTAAAGCCCACGAAGCGGCTTGGCCGCGCGATGCGGGGCATTCCCCGCATCTCGTGCTTGCCGGTAGCGAGCATGAGGGTCTGCGCGTTCAGCGCATCAGACTGATCGATCTCAATTTTAATCTGATTTTGAAATGAAATTCTGCGTATGGCGTGCCCGCGGCGGACTATGGCACCCGCCTGTGCCGCACGGCGCAGCAGGGCTTCGTCCAGGATCTTCCGCGTAACGCCCAGGCCGGTAAACGGCAAGGCAGCGGTAACCACCTGCCCCCCGCGCACCAGCCGCACATTGGCCACGGCCTGGCCGCCAAGGGAGGCCATGTCGAGCCCGAGTTTTTCCAGATAAATCCGCGCCTCGCCGCTGATAAACTCACCGCATACCTTATGGGCAGGCCCGGCTGCACGCTCGATAAGTGTAACCTCACAGCCAGCCTCCGCCAACAGAATGGCGCTGGCAGCGCCGGCAACGCCGCCACCGGCAACCGCGATCATTTGAGGCGGCTCACGGAATGGCGGAAGAGTGGATGCCATGCAATCCGTGCTTGCACATGTGCCTGTTGCAGCAGTGCCACCCATTCCTCGCGGGTAAACCCCCGCGCAATGGAAATCTGCCCGTCGCTGCGTACAATCGGGTGCCACTGCATGAGCCGCGCCAGCAACGGGAAACCATGATAGGCAAACGCATGGCGGTGCAGGTCCGCGATATGCCAGCCGCGTTCCGCATGTGTTTCCAGCCAACGCAGAAGCTGGATAATCTGTGGAGTCTCAAGATGATGAGTGAACTGAGACGTCACAATGTAATCGGTCCCCGCATCCGGGGTGAACGCAAACACATCCGCGGTGTAGTAGGCTATCTGCTGATCTTCAGTCGTTGCGGCGCGCGCGGCGATGGCACTGCGGGGGTTTAAATCCACCCCCGCAAGCTGCGCGTCAAACCCGCGCTTCTTGGCCCAGCGGGCAATACGGCGCAATAAATCCCCCTGGCCATAGGCAACATCCAGAACCGAAATCCGGCTGCCCCGGGGTAAATTCCGTGTGGCGGCGTCCAGCCAGCGCAGGCTTGCCTGGTGCGTCAATGTCACACGGTTCACCTTTGCCAAATCCGCCAGGCAGCGCTGGTACACCGCCTCGTCCAACTCCGGCGCGTCCATCGCCTCTGGCAGGCGGGAACGGGCGGACAAATCCACTATGCCGCCGAAAAGCGGAAGGTTTCAGCCACCATGCCGGGGCCGAAGGCCATCGCCAGGCCGCGCTGCTCGGCCTGCGCGGTTTCCAGCATTTTGGCCAGTACGAACATAATGGTTGCGGAGGACATGTTGCCGTATTTTGCCAATATGGACCGCGACGGCTCCAGCGCCTCCTCGGGCAGTGACAAACCCGCCTGTACCGCATCCAGCACGCTGCGCCCGCCCCCGTGCACGGCCCAAAGGTCGATGGCCTGCGTGCCCTCGTCCCGCAGGAGGAAATCCGGCGCTTCACGCAGGGCCTCCGCGATCTTGCCAGGCACCTTGCCGGATAGGTGCATGATAAAACCCTGGTCGCCTATATGCCAGGTGATATGGCCCTCAGTGCCCTCGATCAGCGAGGTACGGAAATCATGCAACGCGAATCCTTTCGGCTCGGCGGTAACCAGGGCCGCCGTGCAGCCATCCCCGAACAGCAGGAACGAAAGCGCGATTTCGACATCCTCGGTTTCCTGCATATGCAGCGTGCAAAGCTCCAAATTGATAACCAGAACACGCGCGCCCGGGTCTGCCAGCACGGTGGCCTGCGCAATCCGCAAGGCCGGAACGGCGGCTGAACAGCCCATGAAACCAACCAGGGTCCGTTGCAGGTCAGGCCGCAGGCCAAGCTGACGCGCCACAATCTGGTCCAGCCCCGGCGCCACGAAACCGGTGCAGGAGGCAACGATCAGATGCGTGATTTCCTGTTCTCTGCCTTGCAGACCCAGTTTCTTCACGGCCTGCTCGGCCAATGGCGGGGCATATTGGGTATAAGCGCGCATCCTCTCACCAGTCGCCGGAAATGCGCCTCGCCGATAAAATCCCTCGCCCGGCGCATCCGCTTCCACCATCCCATCCTTGTGCAGCACCGAATAGCGATGCTCGATGCCGGAGCGATGCGCCATACGGTTAAACAAACTGCGCCGCCGCCCATCGGCCAGGCCGCGTGAGATAAAATCCAGAAACGCCGCATGCACATCGTGCGGCGGATGGACCGCACCGATTTGGTTGATATAGGCCTGGGTCATCCCCTCGAAATGATGGCTGCGCCAGGCAGATCAAGGCCCTGTTTCAGGTTCATATTATTGCAACCCCACGGCAGGGCAGCTTATTCGGGCATTTCTCATTGCTCGTCAACCTGAGGTATGCAACGATAATTAACGATTAGTATTGTTTTGATTGTTGGGGCGTTACATTGGACCTTGAGGCTGTTGATATCAGCAAAGCGGCCTCAGGCCCACAGCAGACGAACAGCCCTGACCCAGGGATAACGTGTCCGTCGTCGAATGATTTGAGACAGTTTGTGTTTTGAATTAGCGGAGTATTTGGCTCATCTGTTGGGTTAGAAGTTTAAGCGGCTAATTGGTTATGGCGCAAGCGTCTTTGCTGGATGGTTTTGCGCTTGATTTGTTCCCGCTCACGCAGGATGTCCTGGGCCCTGCCTTGATAGGCATCGGCTGGCGTAACGTTGCCGAGGCTCTCATGATAGCGGCGGTGGTTGTAATGCTCGATGAAGGCGCCGATCTGGCGTTCAAGATCCTCCGGCAGGTAATAGTTTTCGAGCAATATTCGGTTTTTCAACGTCTGGTGCCAGCGCTCGATCTTGCCCTGGGTCTGCGGAAGACACGGCGCCCCACGGATGTGCTCGATATTTCGTCGCCCCAGCCATTTGGCCAGATCGCTCGCGATGTAACACGGGCCGTTATCGGACAGCAGGCGCGGCTTGTGCCGTACATGCGCCTGGGCGCAGCCTGAGGCGATCAGGGCCAGGTTCAACGTATCTGTGACGTCATCGACGCGCATTGATGTCCAGAGTTTCCAGGCGACAATGTAGCGCGAGAAGTCGTCGAGGATGGTGGACAGGTAAAACCAGCCCCAGCCCGTGACTTTGAGATATGTGAAGTCGGTGTGCCACAGCTGGTTTGGAGCGGTACTTTTGGTGTGGAATTCATCCGCCGCTCTCATCACGATGAAGGCCAGGCTGGTGATCAGATCATGCGCCTTCAGCAACCGGTACACGGAAGCCTCCGAGACGAAATAGCGCTCGGTATCGGTGAAACTTACCGCAAGCTCGTGCGGGCTAAGTTCTGGTTTATCGAGCGCCATGTTGATGATTTTGGTGCGAATGTCAGCGCTGATGCGGTTCCAGACACGGTCCGGCCAGGACAGAAGGTCCGTCAGGGCTTCAGGGCCGCCAGAAATATAAAGCTCATACCAACGGTAAAATGTTAGCCGCGAGACGCCGATCTGCGCCAGGGCGCGGCGTACCGGAAGCTTAGATTTCTCGACCATTTTGATAATTTCGAGCTTCTCTTCGGCGGCATATCTCATGCCTGGTCGTCCCCAGCCCCGATCATGCTTTTTTGAGCAGACGCAGCTCAAGCGCCTGTTCGGCCACGACCTCTTTCAGCGCGCTGGATTCGCGGCGCAGGTCTCTCACCTCATCGGACGTGGCGGCCCGCGCCGTATCGCCCGCCAGGCGGCGTTTACCGGCTTCGAGGAACTACTTCGACCAGCTGTAATAAAGGCTCTCGGCAATCGCTTCGCGCCGGCACAGCTCGGCCATACTCTGCTCGCCCCGCAAGCCTTCCAGCACAATCCGTATGTTGTCCTCAGCCGAATAATGCTTCCGGGTCGCCCGGCGGATATCCTTCACCAGCCTCTCCGAGG